>JBFMBT010000014.1:0-38227 GCA_040754875.1 Verrucomicrobiota bacterium
CGCGCACCCGCCATTGCGGACCGCGGCTGTCCCCAGCCGCAGCGCGCCGCGTGCCAACCCACGCGCGGGACTGCCTGCGATGCTGTTTCACGCAACGTGATGATCACCACACGTACACTGAGTCAAACGAACCTCCCGACCGCCGGTTCCAGGCCACTCGCTGCGGGTGAGGACACCCGCGCTCCCAAGACGCTGGCGCGTTGACCAAGCGCTGGGAATTCGCGAAGCGTCTTGGCGCCAGTCCGATCGCGCTTTGTTGCGTGCAGGCAAATCCCCAACGCCTGATTTCTCACCGGCTTCGCGCACCCGCCATTGCGGACCGCGGCTGTCCCCAGCCGCAGCGCGCCGCGTGCCAACCCACGCGCGGGACTGCCTGCGATGCTGTTTTCATGCACCGTGATGATCACCATACGTACACTTAGTCAAACGAACCTCCCGACCGCCGGTTCCAGGCCACTCGCTGCGGGTGAGGACACCCGCGCTCCCAAGACGCTGGCGCGTTGACCGTGCGCTGGGAATTCGCGAAGCGTCCTGGAGTGCGCCAGTCCGATGGCGCTTTGTTGCGCGCAGGCAAATCCCCAACGCCTGATTTCTCACCGGCTTCGCGCACCCGCCATTGCGGACCGCGGCTGTCCCCAGCCGCAGCGCGCCGCGTGCCAACCCACGCGCGGGACTGCCTGCGATGCTGTTTCACGCAACGTGATGATCACCACACGTACACTGAGTCAAAACGAACCTCCCGACCGCCGGTTCCAGGCCACTCGCTGCGGGTGAGGACACCCGCGCTCCCAAGACGCTGGCGCGTTGACCAAGCGCTGGGAATTCGCGAAGCGTCTTGGAGTGCGCCAGTCCGATGGCGCTTTGTTGCGCTTTAACCACCCACTAACCGTTGGATCATACCACACACATCGGTTGATGAAATGCTCGGCCCGTTGGTGCCCGGCGCGATCACCACGGGCCAATCCTTTTTGTTCGCGGGACGGCAGCCGTGGGAGCCTTTGACCAGCGACGCATCGAGCGGAATGACATCCATCAACATGCGGAAGCCCAGATTCTTTTGCAGCAGACGCCAGGCGATTTTCAATTTGGGAAAGGGCAACTCCGGATCGAGGAACAATTCCACCGGGTCGTAGCCGGGCTTGCGATGGATATCAACGGTGCGCGCGAAATCCGGCGCCTTCGCGTCATCCAGCCAGTAGTAATACGTGAACCACGCGTTTTCTTTGGCAACGGCAACCAAGTCCCCGGCGCGTTCGTGGGCGATGCCCCACGCGCGTTTCTCATCGCCGCCGAGCACGTGGGCGACACCCTCCTGTTTTTCGACCAGCGCGCGCGCCTTCGACTCCAGCGCGCGGTCGTTGACGTAGATGTGCGCCACCTGGTGGTCGGCCACGGCGAACACCTTGCTCGCGCCGGCATCCAGCAATTCAAGGTCAAGCTCGTCTTTGACCACGAGCCAGCCTTGCTCGCGAAACAGGCGGTTCAGGTGAATCGCGCGGTTGACCTCAGTGATGCCGTATTCGGAGAGCAGCAGGACGCGCACCTGGCGCGCTTCGAAGAACTCGATGAGGTCGCCGACGATGAAGTCGATCTGCTGGAGGTCCGTTGAGATGGAGTGATGATTCGGGCCGACGCGTTGCAGGTTATAATCTAGGTGCGGCAGATAAACGAGGCTCAGCGTGGGCTCGTGTTTGCGTTCGACCCACTTCGCCGCCTCCGCGATCCAGCGCGACACGCAATCGGCGCTGCCCTGGGGCGTGTTCATCCCCGCCGCCGGGCCCCAGAAACCGGGGAACGGGAATTCGCCGAGATCGCGCTTGATCTCCGGGCGGATGGAATACGGCCAGGTGTAAATGTCGAACACCTTGCGGCCATCCGCCGGATACAGGGGGCGTGGCGTGATGGAATAATCCACGGTGGAATACATGTTGTACCACCAGAACAGATTTGCGCAGGTGAACTGGGGATTGTGCGCGCGCATCAGGTCCCAGATCTTCGGCGCCTGCACGAGACGGTTGGATTGTTTCCAGAATTGAACCTCGGCGAGTTCGCGATGGTACCAGCCGTTGGCCACGATGCCGTGTTCGGAAGGGGTCTGGCCGGTCAGATAATTGGATTGCGCGGTGCAGGTGACGGCGGGGAAGGCCGGCTCGATGTGTGTCAAAACGCGGCCTTGCAAAAACGCGTTGATGCGCGGCGTGGCGGGGCCGAGCAGGCCTTCGGTCAATCCGACGACGTTGATGACGGCGAGCCGGCTCATGTGGATTAGCGAAGGACGCTACGCCGGTCGTCCCTGAACCGCAACGGCGCTGTTGGCGACAGGAGCGCGGGCTTTAGCCCGCTTCAACGTGGCTTGCTCGGTTGCGTTTGCAGCGGAACATAGCTCATTGTTTGGTTTTGGCGCTGAAGCGGCGTGAACGCCGCGCTCCACATTGTGTTGCGCGCTCATGTCAATTCATCCGATCTTGGAATCGCGGGTATAATGACACTTCCTTCCCCCTCACCCCGGCCCTCTCCCTCGGGGAGAGGGAGGATCGTATTCCGCGTTGATACGAAGATTTCCCCATGCTGGTCCCAAGGCTTTTACCCGTGCGCGTAAATGATCTTTTTGTCGTGCTGGCGGTGGCGCTCTTCCAGTTCGTGGATGGCGTCGAGCACCCTGGCAAAGGTCATGTCGTGGACTTCGAAGCCTTTGCCGACGCCGCGCAGCAGCGTGATGGTGAGCTGGCCGCCCAGATGCTCGCGGAATTCTTCCAGGCCGTTGAGAAGGATCAGCTTGCCGTTGGAATCGGTGTGCAACAACTCGTTGGCGAACAACTCGAAACCCAGCGCCTCCAGCAGCGTGAGGATGCGGTCGCACGTGGCCGCGTCGATATAGCCCATGTTGCGCGAGTAAATCACATCCAGCGCGATGCCGATGGCGACGGCCTCGCCGTGGCGGATGCGGAACTCGGAAAGCTGCTCCAGCTTGTGCGCCGCCCAATGGCCGAAGTCCAGCGGGCGCGCCGAACCGAACTCGAACGGATCGCCCGACGTGGCGATATGGTTCAGGTGCAGTTCGGCGGAACGATGGATGAGCCGTTCCATCGCCTTGGGCTCGAACTCGCGCAGGGCGCGCGATTCCTGCTCTATCCATTCGTAAAACTCGCGGTCGCGGATGAGCGCCACCTTGACGGCCTCGACGTAGCCGGCGCGCTTGTCGCGTTCGCCGAGCGATTCGAGCAGCGCGAAATCATTGATGACGGCGAAGGGTGGAGAAAAGGCGCCGATGAAATTCTTTTTGCCGAACGCGTTGATGCCGTTCTTCACGCCCACGCCGGAGTCCGCCTGGCTGAGGGTCGTGGTGGGCACGCGGACATGGCGCACGCCGCGATGCGCCGTGGCGGCAGCCAGGCCCACCATGTCCAGCAACGCCCCGCCGCCCACCGCGATGACATACGAGTGGCGGTCAATGTGGTAGCGGTCGATGTGCGACTGGATTTCCGAGACGTGGAAATAGGAATTCTTCACGCGCTCGCCGCCTTCGATGACCAGCGGCGGGCAGACCAGATTCAGGCAATCGGGGAAGGCGCTGAAATAGTTTTCAATCGAGCGCACGAGCGTGGGCTGCGCCTTGGCGAGCGATTCATCGACAACGATCAGCGTCTTGCGCGGCTCTTTCTGTTCGGCGTTGACCAGCACATCGCGGAGCAAGGGATTGGCGGGCTTGAAGAGCTTGCGCGTGAAATACACGCGGTGCTGATAGCTCACCTGCACTGTGCGCTCGATGCTGGTCATGCGATAATTCTGTAACGTTGGACGCATCGGGGCGAGGATTTATTTAAGCTTTTGAAAACCAGCGGCTTGGCGGCCAGGTCAAGTTGATTTTAAGCCGCGCTGGCTTGGGGCGGATGAACTCGCGCATGCCGGCGCGTTCGCGAATGCGCGCGCCGAGTTTCCGCTCGGCGCGTTGGGCCGCCCAAACGGCAAGCGTCGAACCAGCCGTGACCGTAATTCCCGCGATCCAATATTTTCCATTCAAGGAAAGCTCGAAGAGGCTTCCAAGTAATTGGACCGCCCCGACGGCCAAAAAGAATGCGCCCATCGTGAGCACGTTGGCCGTTCCGATGGCGGCGAACATGGGCTCGTTGGATTCGGTCGCGTACCAGATTCCCGACCAGGTGGCGACATATAGAAGTGACAGCAGGGTGACTGCGGTGGCGCCCCATATCAGCAGCCACGGCCACCACGGCCCACCAATTTTGTGCGCCGAAAAGGCAATGCCCACTAACAACAAAACCAAAGCCATCGCGGCGGGCGCCTTCATCTGATGCCAAACCGCCATGATCACGCCTTTGATCCAATCGGATTCGCGCACCCGGGTGGCAAGAATCATTTCCAAGCGACCCTCTCTGCGTTCCTTGATGAGCGATTCGGCGGCGACAAAGGCGGAACAGCCGGTAGTGAGCGTGATCATGCCGGCAAGGAAGAATATGATCGCCGCAATGAAGTCTTCGCCCTTCTTGATTCCTTGGAGCACCCAGAGGAAACCGACAGTGCCGGCGAACAACAAGGCGCCGCTCTTAATACCGTGCATGCCATCACGGCTGGCCAGCCACCAGATGGGATTTACGTCCAGCATGCGGGCGCGTTCACCGGCGGGGAACCGACGGGCTAAGTTCGCATTCTGAAACGATCGCTCCGGTTGATAACGTCGCTCGGTTTCCCTCCGCCACAGGCGCGATAGAATTTCCCCGGCGGTGAAGACGAGGAGCCATCCCAGTCCGTGCAGTGCGAAAGTAGTGTGCCAGAAGCGGGTGGAGCCCGGTCCGCCCGTGGAGCCCCAGAGCACATAGGGGATGGGATTGATGATGGCGAGCACGCGGGCGGTGCCTTCCCAACCGGTCATTCTATTCAACGAATATGCGGCAACTGGCAACCCGATGCAAAACGCAAGCGCCACCAACAGCAGCATCAAAAAACGTTCGCGTGGTTTGCTGGCGACGCACAACGCGAAGATTCCCAAGGCTACGGCGAACCAAAACAAGGTGGCGACTTTGATGGCCAATGAAAGCGCAAACGACAGGCCAATAAAGCCGGATACAATCATGGTGACGATGGGGGGAATTGCCGCCACAAGCGCGTAAGATGCGAAGACCACGGCGCCTGCTAATTTGCCGAGCACAATTTCCAAACCGCTTAGGCCGGTCAGAAAAATGAGATCCAACTCCGGTTCAGTGCGCTCGGGGAAGCTGACGAAAGCGAGACCCATCACAAACGCCACGATGCATATGCCCGTGAAAAACATCACTTGAGCTGCGAACGTGTCCGGAGCAGGGAATTGCGCCAACCAGTAAACCATTGCTGCCATGAGGCAGCTACCGAAAAGCCCGAGGTTTTTGGCGGTTGATAACGCAACGAAGTGACGCGGGCCACGCGGCCGTATCATTTGTCTGATTTCACGGTCAACCCATAGACTGATATTGAGCATGTCTAGCCCTTACTGCCGGTTCAGCGTGTAATACGCGTCGCCGTGTGCCAGGTCCGAGCCGTCGGTCGCTTTCAGGCCTTTGATGTGCAGTTCGTAAATCTTCTGCGCCGGCAGTTCCGCCAGCGTCACCGAAACGGTCTTGCCGTCCGGCGAGAGCTTCACACCGGTCACTTTCACCGGGCGCACGTCTTCTTCGTTGGAGCCGTAGTTGCGCCAGTAATTGTAGTGATAGCTCTGGAAGGAGTAGTTCGACGGACTGGTTGCGCTGGCGGCATCGACGGGCTTGGTGAAGGTCAGATCAAAGCCGGTTTTGGTCAGCTTCATCGTGTGAATCTCGAAGGGCACGCGGCCGGTCCACGTGAGCTTTTGCAAGGCGTAGGGACGTCCGCCCACCGCGCCCCACCCGCGGTCGGTGCCGCCGACCCAGAGCGCGCCGTCCGCGTCATACGCCATGCGGATGATGCCCGAGGCAAAGCCGGCGCGGAACGGGAAGATGGCGCCTTGAAATTCGCCGCCCACCTTTTCCAACGCGACGCGCATGATGAAACTCTTCGTCTGGTCGCCCACGAACATTTGTCCCGCAAACGGCCCGAACCTGCCGGTCGTGGTGTCCCACACCGGTTCGCCGGGCGAGCGGCCGAGCTTGTTGATGACGAACCAGGCGGCGGGCAGTTTGCGCAGGGGCGCGAGGCGCTCGGGCGGGATGTCGCGCGGATTGGGCGGACCGTTGTAGCCGGGAATCCAGCGCATGCTCGCGGGATGGCCGAAGAACGTGCCGGACTGCGCGTGAAGCAACGGCGAGGTGCCCCACCAATCGCCCTGGTTGTCGGTGATGAAAACGTCGCCGCCCGGGCTGACGCCGATGCCCGCGGGCGAGCGCAGGCCGGTGGACCACACGGAAAACCGGCCGTCGGGCGTGAGTTGATACGCGGTGCCACGCAACGGGACGGGCGCGGTGCCTTCGCCTTCCCAGGCAAGGTTGAGCGTGGCGTAAAGGTTGCCTTGTTGGTCGCGCACGGGGCCGAAGTGATATTCGTGATAATTGCCGGACACGCCAAAGTTCGCATTCATCGTGGCGAACAGGTCCGCTTCGCCATCGCCATCGGTGTCTTTGAGGCGCGTGAGTTCCGGGCGCTGCGCGACGGCGATTTCACCGGGGCCAAGCGCCAGCACGCCGAGCGGTTCGTGCAGGCCGCTGGCGAAGCGTTTCCATTGCCCGGCCTTCGGCGCAAACGACCAGACTTCGCCGCGCCGCGTGCAAATCATCAGGTGTCCGTCCGGCATGAAGGCCATGCCGCCGACTTCGAGGCGGATGTCTTGGGGAATGGCGATGGTTTCGAGGCGGTAGAACGCCGCTTCGCCGGTGGGAAAATCTTCATCGAGCTTTTCGTCCAGCTTCGTGAGCAGGTCGCCGGGAATCACCGACAGGCGGTAGGCGAAGCTGTAATTGCCTTGAAACTGGCCGATCTTCATTAGGAGGCTGTTCGTGCCCTGATTCAACTGCACGGGGACAATGTCCGAATCGATGACCGTCGGACGCGAGTCGCGTTTGTCGTGAACTTTTTTGCCGTTCAGCCAGAGGGTGACCGAATCATCGCTGCCGACGAAGAGCGTGGCGGGCATGTCCTTGGTCGCGGTGATGGTGCGATGGAGGTAGCAGAGCAGCCAGTTCTTGGGACCGAAGATATCGAGGTTGTGGATGCGGCCATCGGCGAAGCGGGCGGCGTCGTGCCAGCGGATTTTGGCGCCATTCAACCCGGTGTATTCGGCGGCGAGGTCGATGGATTTCTCCGGCGGATACGGGAGGTCGAGGCCGCCGTTCCGGGGATTGTCGAACGGGCCGAGCAGTTGCCAGGGCGATTGGGAGACATCGCCGGCGCCCAGTTGTTGTTGCAGCGCGGCGAGCGTGGCCCGGCGGGTTTCCTCGCGGGTGGCGCGCCTGGCGTACGGCAGGTCGGCGGCGCGCGTGAAGCACGCAACGAAGGTCAGCGCAATGATAAGGCGGAGCGTCATGTGTTTGATTCACGGGCGAGCATACGGGGTTTGGCGCGAATTCAAAGTTCGGAGTTTCTTGACCCCGGGAACTTCGAACTTTGAACCCTTTGAGGGCTTCTTTCGTCATTTGGCCTTCGTCCTTCGTCACTTCCCGCCCCAGTCAGTCGAATTTCCCACCACCCCGCGTCGTCAGATGGCCCGGATGTTGAAACGTCGCTTGGACGTCGGCAGCGCGCGGCTCCCCGCCACGCGCCCGGTGACGTTTTGCATTGACCGACCCAACCTCACCTCTACCATATCCAACATGATCCTCAAACGAACTGTGGCCGCGCTGGCGTTGCTCACTTTGGGCGTCGCCGCCACCACCACCCGCGCCGCCGACAAGGGCGTCACCCTCACCGAGCAACCCGGCAAGGTGCGCGTCGAAATCAACGGCCAGCTTTTCACCGAATACGTTTACGAGGGCGCCCCCCGGCCCTATCTTTACCCCATCATCGGCCCCACCGGCGCCGGCGTCACCCGCAATTACCCCATGAAAAAGGTCGAGGGCGAGGAAACCGACCACATCCATCATCGGAGCCTGTGGTGGGGCCATCGCCACGTCAACGGCTTCAGCTTCTGGGAGGAAACCGGCCGCCAGGGCACCATCAAGCACGACAAATTCCTCGAAATCAAAGGCGGCAAGGATTCCGGCGTCATCAAGGCGCAAAGCAAATGGATCGCCACCAACAACACGCTCGTGGCCACCGACGTCACCACCATCCGCTTTCACAACGTCAAGCAAGGCCGGATGCTCGATTACGACATCACCATCACCGCCCCCAAGGACTCGGAAGTCGTCTTCGGCGACGACAAGGACGCCGCCATGGCCATCCGCATCGCCGAAACCATGCGCCTGACGCACCGCAAGAAGGAAGGCAAGAAAACTGTCACCTCCAAGGGCGAGGGCCACATCGTCATGTCCACCGGCGTGCGCGACTCCGAAACCTGGGGCAAGCGCGCCGCGTGGTGCGATTACTACGGGCCGGTCGAAGGCAAGACCGTCGGCGTGGCCATCTTCGATCATCCGGATAATCCGCGGCATCCCACCTGGTGGCACGTGCGCGATTACGGTCTGTTCGCCGCCAATCCGTTCGGCATCTCGCAGTTCGAGAAGCTGCCGAACAAGGAAGCCGGCGTGATGAAGATCGCCCCCGGCCAGAGCGTGACCTTCAAGTACCGCTTCTACTGGCACGAAGGCGACGAGAAGCAGGGCAAGGTCGCCGAGCGCTACGCCGATTACGCCAAAGGCGCCAAGAACAAAGCCGTCACGCAAAAATGAGCATTCGCCAGCAACATCACACCGCCATTCGACCAGCCTGCGCCGCCGCCCGGCAGCGGCCCGGCCGTGGTTGAACAATCCCTTTCCGAAATCGTTCACAAGTCAACCTACAGCAATCAGTTATGACCACCTTGAATCGACGCCACTTCCTGAAAAGTTCCCTCTTCGCCACCGCCGCCACCATCGGCTGGACCGCGAAGTCCTGGTCACAAGTCGCCGGCGCCAACGACCGCATCCGTGTCGCGACCATCGGTTTCAACAGCCGCGGCAAGGACCACATCGGCGGCATGGTAAAGCTTGCGCCTGAAGGCGTTAAATACGTCGCCCTGTGCGACGTGGACAGCAAGGTCCTCGCCAAAGGCGTCGCCGACGCCGAGAAGCGCGGCGACAAGGTCCAGGGCTATTCCGACCTCCGGAAGATGCTCGAAATGAAGGACCTCGACGCCGTGACCATCGCCACGCCGAACCATTGGCACGCCCTGGCCGCCATCTGGTCGTTGCAGGCCGGCAAGGACGTTTATGTGGAGAAGCCTGTGTCCCACAATGTTTGGGAAGGCCGCAAGATCGTCGAAGCCGCGCGCAAGTACAACCGCATCTGCCAGACCGGCACGCAAAGCCGCTCCAGCACCGCCATCAAGGAAGCCGTCGAATGGGTGCAAAGCGGTGGCCTCGGCAAAATGCTCGTGGCCCGCGGGTTGTGCTACAAGCCCCGCAACAGCATCGGCAAAACCGAAGGCCCGCAGCCTGTGCCGGAGAACATTGATTACAACATCTGGTGCGGCCCCGCGCCCTTGGTCCCGCCGCGCCGCAACAGCGAAAAATATGGCGCGATCCATTACGACTGGCATTGGTTTTGGGCCTACGGCAACGGCGACTTGGGCAACCAGGGCATTCACCAGATGGACATTGCGCGCTGGTTCCTCGGCGTGGATGCGTTGTCGCCGCGCGTCTTCAGCGTGGGCGGGCGCGTCGGTTACGTCGATGACGCCGAAACGCCGAACACGCAGATCGTGTATCACGATTATCCGGGTGCGCCGCTGATCTTCGAAGTGCGCGGGTTGCCGCAGGCCAAGGGCGCGAAGGACATGGACAAATACAAAGGCGGCAGCGTGGCCGTCATCATCGAGTGCGAAGGCGGTTACGTCACGGTGCCGAATTACACATCCGCAACGGCCTACGACAAGAACGGCAAGGAAGTCAAAACGTGGAAGGGCGCGACGGATCACTACGACAACTTCATCAGTTGCGTGAAGAGCCGCAAGGCGTCCGACCTGCACGCGGACATCTGGGAAGGCCATCTTTCCAGCGCGCTCTGCCACACGGGCAATGTGTCGTATCGCCTCGGCCAGAAGGCGAATCCGAACGAAATCCTCGAGAAAATCAAATCCGAGCGCGATGCGGAAAACACCTTCAACCGCATGCTCCAGCATCTCAAGGCCAACGAAGTCGATGTCACAAAAGACAAGCTGACGATCGGCCCCGTGCTGACGATGGATCCGAAGACGGAAAAATTCATCGGCAACAAGGCGGCGGATGCGTTGCTGACACGGGAATATCGCGCGCCGTTCGTGGTGCCGGACCGGGTGTAAGGCGCAGTCGAAGCCGCTGCATTTGCGTTCGGGGCGTCCGGGTTTGCGGAGCGACGGTCCCCCTCACCCCGGCCCTCTCCCCAAGGAGAGGGAGGCACCGTTCCAGCGTTGTGAAAAAATCGCGCCCTTGATTTGCGAGCCTATTTCACTTGCAGGCGCTCGTTGACGATCACGAGCGCTTGCATGCGGTTCTCCGCGCCGAGCTTGGCGAAGACGTTCTGGAGGTGCTTCTCCACGGTGCGCGGGCTCAGGTCGAGGATGACGGCGATTTCCGGATTGTTCTTTCCTTCCGCCACCCAATACAGCACCTCGGCCTCGCGGTCCGTCAGGCCGAGCTGCTTCAAATTGTCGCGCGATAGGGCATGCGGTTCTTCGCGCAGCACGAGCACCATTTCATCGGTCTCGCTGTCGGCGACGGAGACATTCAACACATTGTTGCCCTCGACGCTGCGGAAGACGTCGTGCGCGGGATAGCCGCCGCTGCGCAATGCTTCCTGGCGCGCCTTGGCCCAGATGCGCAACGGCTGCGGCAGCGTGTGGCCGCTGGTGTGCTGGAAATACGTGGCGAGCCAGCGCGCCGCCGTGTCCGTCATCCGCTTCACATGCCCAACCTCATCCAGCAAAATGACTCCGTAACCGGTCGCCGTGGAATCTTCGCGCAGGAAAATGGTGGTGGAACTGACGGTGTTCGCATCAACCGGCTGGACGACATCGCGCGGCGCCTTGCGATAAAAAATAAGCGAATAGGTGCCAACCTTGACCACATCCTTGTCCTGGAGCGCGGCGGTGCTTTGGACGCGGGCCTCGTTGACGTACACGCCGTTGCGGCTGGCCAGGTCCATGATCCAGTAGCCGAGCTTGTCGGAACCATAGATGACCGCATGCCGCCGCGACACAGCGGGGCTGTGCAGAACGACTTGGTTCGCCGGTCCGCGGCCAATCGTGCAGCCGTCGTAAACCGGATAGTACGTCGCTGAATTCACTTCAAGCCAGGCACCCATCGGTGATTGGATTGTAAGGGGAGCCGCCGCGTCTTTCAACACCCAAGCGCCGTTGAGTGAAGCGGTTAAGGGAATCACCGCGAGTGGCAGGCGCGCGCGTCGTCCTAAAGGACAGTCTCCGTCACCTACGTAAGGTCACGTATTTACGCGCACCTTGGATATGGAATAATGAATTACAGCCAACGAAGCCGCCGTGAGCCGGATGGGAAAGTTTGAAACGCTTTTTGGTGTGTAACACGGTGAGGCACCGTAGGGCTGGCCCCGCAAGAGCAACCACTTGCGGGGCTTCCTTTTCATCCGCGACATTCCTCCGAATTTCCTGCGATAAGTACTGGAAACGCCCGGCCTGCACCTATAAAATCCTCTCATTCCATACGCGTCCACAACGCCACTTTGAACGCCATGAAAACGTTGAATCGCCGAAGTTTCCTCAAGCGCAGTCTGTTCGCCGGAGCCACATTGAGCTGGACCGCCCGTTCCTGGGCGCAGGTCGCCGGGGCCAATGAACGCATCCACGTCGCCACCATCGGCTTCAACGGCCGCGGCAAGTCGCACATCGGCGGCTTCGTCAAACTCGCCGCCGAGGGCGTCAAATACGTCGCCCTGTGCGACGTGGATCAGAAGGTCCTCGCCAAGGGTGTGTCCGACGCCGAGAAGCGCGGCGACAAGGTGCAAGGTTTCACCGACCTGCGAAAAATGCTGGAGATGAAGGAACTCAACGCCGTGTCCATTGCCACGCCAAACCATTGGCACGCGCTGGCCGCCATCTGGTCGTTGCAGGCGGGCAAGGACGTGTATGTCGAGAAGCCCGTGTCGCACAACGTGTGGGAAGGCCGCAAAATCGTGGAAGCGGCGCGCAAGTACAACCGCATCTGCCAGACCGGCACGCAATCGCGCTCTTCGACGGCGATCCGTCAGGCGGTCGAGTGGGTGCAGGCGGGCAACCTCGGCAAGATTCTTTTTTCGCGCGGCCTATGTTACAAGCCGCGCGCCAGCATCGGCGATGTCGAAGGCGATCAGCGGATTCCGCCCGAGATTGATTACAACCTCTGGTGCGGTCCCGCGCCGATGGATCCGGTTCGGCGCAACCGCCTGCATTACGACTGGCACTGGTTCTGGGCCTACGGCAACGGCGACCTGGGCAACCAAGGCATTCATCAGATGGACGTGGCGCGCTGGTTTCTTGGCGAAGACCGGCTGGCGCCGCGTGTGTTCAGCGTGGGCGGGCGGGTGGGTTACATTGACGATGGCGAAACGCCGAACACGCAGTTCGTGGTGCATGATTATCCGAGCGCACCGTTGATCTTCGAAGTGCGCGGCCTGCCCGAGGCCAAGGGTTCGAAGAGCATGGACAAATACAAGGGCGAGGGCATCGGTGTCGTGGTGGAATGCGAGGGCGGCTACGTCACGGCCAGTGGCGACGCGACGGCTCATGACCGTTCCGGCAAGGTCATTCAAAGCTGGAAGGGCAGCGTGGACCACTTCGACAACTTCATCCAGGCGGTAAAGAGCCGCGACCGCAGCCATCTCAACGCGGACATCTGGGAAGGCCATTTGTCCAGCGCGCTCTGCCACACGGGTAACATTTCCTATCGCCTCGGCCAGAAGGCCGATCCGCGCGAAATCCGCGAGCGCATTACGTCGGACCGCGGCGCGCTGGAGACCTTCGAGCGCATGGCCAAGCATCTCGCCGCCAATGAAGTCGATATCAACAAGGACAAATTGACGCTTGGCCCGGTGCTGACGATGGACCCGAAGACGGAGAAATTCATCGGTAACAAGGCGGCCGATGCGCTGCTCACGCGTGATTATCGCGCGCCGTTCGTCGTGCCGGAACGCGTGTGAGGAATTTACGAATGACGATTTACGATTGACGCGTGAACACAGAATTCATGAATCGCCGACAATTCCTCCTCGCAACCGGCGCGCTGGCGCTGGCCAACTGCGGCGGCGTGAAGGCCGCGTTTGGCGCAGAAAAGAAGGCGAAAGCCAGAGTTCCGAAAGGGTTCAAGCTCCTTTACGAACAGGATTTTGAATCCGCATCGGCGCTGGATGAGTTTGTATTCACCGACCCGAAGGCGTGGCGCCTGGCGAAAGACGACAAGGGCAATTCATCGCTTGAGTTATTCAGCAAAAGCAAATACGAGCCGAAGCATCGCTCGCCGTTCAACATCGCGGTCATCGCGGACAAGATGTTTGGCGATTTCATCCTCGAAGTGGATTTGCTCTCGACGAAGGCGCCTTACGGGCACCAGGACATGTGCGTCTTCTTCGGTATGCAGGAGCCGTTGAAGTTTTATTACAACCACATCGCCGTCGCCGCCGACCCCAACGCGCACAATATTTTCATCGTGAACGATGCGCCGCGCAAAAACTTTGCTTCCAAGACCACCAAAGGCATTACCTGGGGCCTCAACGAATGGCACAAGGTGCGGTTGGAGCGCGACACAAAGAGCGGCACGATCAAATCCTTTTTCGACGACCTGAACGAGCCCATCATGCTTGCCGAGGACAAGACGTTCACCTCTGGTTACATCGGGTTCGGCTCATTCGATGACGTGGGCAAGATCGACAACATCCGCATCTGGGGTCCATCGGCGGAGACGAAGCGGATTGGATTTTACCGCCCGGCGAAGTAGTCAGATACGCTTTTCGTCGGCGTCGATGTAATCGACGAATGTCTGGATGTCGTCGCGATGCTGCAGGCCGGATTGTTCCTTGCGCCATTGGAGCCGCGCCTGGGACTCGGGCTGGCGGCCGGCATTGAGAATTTTATCGCGGAACGCGGCTTTTTCCGCGTCGCTCTTTTTGACGTGCCTGGCGACCCAGTCGCAAACTTCGCCGTCGGTGGTTGAGTTTTTGACGACGTAGATGAACTCCTCGGCGGAGACGCCGGCGGCGGTGAGCCACTGGCCGTCAAAGCCTTTGGTGAAGTTTTCCTGATAATCAGGATGTAGTTTCCCGGCGAGATGTAGCCGGACTTTATCGACCAAACGTGGCAGGTAAACCCATCCGGCCATCGTTTCACGCGGGCTGCGTGGGTAAATAGTGTCGCTCATGCGGAAAGCGTCTTGAACCGCGGGACGCGTGTCAACCACCCAAAAGCCCGTTTTCGGGCGATTCGCAGGATAAACAATTAATATGCATCGCAATTGACACTTTGCAAGCGGTGTGGTTAACATTCGTCCCGCGCTACCCAACTACAACGTCCGCCAATTCCATACACGTGCTTATGAATGCGGAAGAAGTCCGAAAAAACATCGAGGAGCTGCAATCGCTCCGCACCCAAACCCGAAACTGGAAAGTCATCATGGTGGTGGGCCTGCTCGCCATCGTCCTCGGCTGTGTCGGCACCATCGTCGCCAACGCCCGGGCGCTCATCAAACCGGGGCCCAAGCAGGACATTTTCATGACTGAACTCAAGAAGGGCCTCGAAAACGAGGTGAAACCGAACCTTGAGGTCATCGTCAAAAGCACCCTTACGCACATCCAGAAGGATGCGCAGGAGGAATTGAAGAAGCTCAACGACCGCACGCCCGAACTCATCGAGGCCGCGCAAAAGGAGCTCACCACCTCCCTCACCAGGAACATCCCCGTCCGCGGCACCGAGGCTCTTCAAAACACGTTCGGCAAGGCCCTCAAACAACAGGAAAACACCCTGAAAAAGGACTTTCCCAATGTCACCGAACAGAAAGTCACCAGCCTCGTGACCAATCTCGTCATCGAAGCCGAAGCCCAGGTCAAGGAAGTCAGCGCCACGTTGTTTTCCCCGCATTTGAAATCCCTGGAAAATATTTACGCCAGCATTGATGCCATCCACGCACTCGAGGCCCAGCACATCAAGGATGAAGTGCCCACGTGGGACATGGCGATCCTCGTCTTCGACATCATGCGCGAGGAACTGCGCCAGGCTGAGGATGAGGTCGCCGAGGCGGAAGCTTCATCCACGACCAAGACCAAAACCAAGGCGAAGAAACGAAAGACGGAACCCAAAGCTGCCACTGCCAAAGCCGAAGAAAAGGAGACTCGCTGATATGAACCCCACCAATCCTTCGGACAAGCCCGCCCCAACCCCGGCTCCCGCCAACGGCGGCGCCGCAGCGGAACAATTCCTGGCTGAGGAAGTCCAGACCGCGCGGCTGTCGCTGCGACGCACGAAAATCGTCACCATTGTCTTGCTGGTGATCGTCGGCGGCTACATGGGCACCATCACGGTGATGCTCGGCAAATTCCTTGACCCCAAGGAGGCCGCGCTGATGGCCAACAGCCAGATTTCCATCCAGGTGGACACGCACGCCAACACCATCTCCGACCAGTTGAAGGAGCGCATCCCCGCGTTGATCTCGGAAGTCCCGGACTACGTCCTCAAGATGATGCCCGAACTGCGCGAGCAGATGGAAGACCGGCTCATCACCGAGTTTGAATCGTTTTGCGCCGAACACGCCGGCGAACTCGCCAATCACATGACTGATTTCATGAAGCTGCACAAGGATGAGATCGGCGAATTGCTGGAAGCAGCCGACAAACCCGACGGCCTCAAGTCCCTCGGCCCCGATCTTCAGCAGGCAATCAACGAGTATCTCAGCATGAAGGAGGACGAAAACAGCGAATCCATCCGCGAGAAGATTGAGAAATCAATGATCGCCCTCAAGGAGGTCGAGAAGCACATGAACCGCCTGGCCACCGCTTCGGACCTCACGCCCAGCGAAAAGAAGGCGCGCCGCGCCATCGCCATCATTTCCAAGACCATCACCGACAAAACAGTCGTGCGGTAGTTTTCAGCGGCTTCCTCATTGAAATGCGCCGCCTTGCCCGTGCATCCTGCACGGATGAGCGCGGTGCATTCATTTGATTTCGATGTCATCATTGTCGGGGGCGGCAGCGCGGGCTACGCTGCCGCGCGCACAACGGCGGCTGGCGGCCTGCGCACCGCAGTTATTGAGGGAGGCGATGAAGTCGGCGGCCTGTGCATCCTGCGCGGCTGCATGCCCACGAAGGCCCTGTTGTATGCCGCCGATGTCCTCCATCTCGCGCGTCACTCCCGGACGTGGGGCATCCACGCGGGCGATGTCCGTTTCAATTTCGCGGAAGTCATGGCCCGCAAAGCCGCGATGATCCAGGATTTCGCCGACTACCGCCGCCAGCAACTGACCGATGGCCGTTTCCAATTCATCCGCGCGCGTGCGGAATTCGTCGATCCCCACACGCTGGCGTTGAGCACCGGCAAGACCGCCACCGCCGCCCATTTCATCCTCAGCACGGGCTCGGTGGTCGCTCCCCCTCCCCTGCCCCAACTCAAGGAAATCGGGTACCTCACGAGCGATGAGGCGTTGACGTTGCAGCAGCCGCCGAAGTCGCTGATCGTTCTCGGCGGCGGCGCGGTTGCCGTCGAGTTTGCCCAGTTCTTCGCGCGCTTCGACACGCAGGTCACCCTGATTCAGCGCAGCGAACAAATCCTCCGCGACTTTGATGCCGACGCCGCGGAAGTGATGACGAATGTCTTCCGCCGCGAGGGCATGACCGTCTTCACGCAAACAAAACTGCTTGATGCCTGGCGTGCTGGCGCAAGCAAAGGCGTCACCTTCGAGCATGCCGGCAAAACCGTGCGTGTTGCCGCCGAGGAAATCCTCTTCGCACTAGGCCGCGTGCCGAACACCGCCTCGTTGAAGCTCCCCAACGCCGGCGTGTCCCTGGACGGCCCGCGCATCATCACCAACGCGCGGATGCAGACTGCCGCGCCGCACATCTACGCCGCGGGTGATTGCACCGGCCCGCATGAGATTGTTCACATTGCCATCCAACAAGGTGAAATCGCCGCGCACAACATCATCAATGCCACGACGCCGCGTGCGATAGATTACCGGCTGCTCACCAGCGTCGTGTTCACCGACCCGCAAATCGGCACGGTGGGATTGACGGAGAAAGAGGCGAAGGCGCGCGGCATTTCCTATCTCGCCGCGAGCTACCCTTTCGCCGACCATGGCAAATCACTCATCATGGAGGCGAAAGATGGTTTCGTGAAATTGCTGGCCGACCCGAAGTCCGGCGAAATCCTCGGCGGCGCGTGCGTGGGGCCGATGGGCGGCGAACTCATCCACGAAATCATCGCCGCCATGCACCAGCGGATGACCGTGCGGGAACTGGCCGCCATGCCCCATTATCACCCCACGTTGGCCGAAATCTGGACCTATCCCGCCGAGGAACTCGCGGAGCAATGCGGGTGAATCCATCAACCTCGGGATTCTGAGGTGGCAAAGCAAACCGGAGGGCGGGCGTTATTTAATTTGGCCAATCGCCAGAAGGATGCCGTGCAGGAGGGCGTGCGGGTTGGGCGGGCAACCGGGGATGTAAACATCGACGGGAATGACGGAGTCCACGCCGCCGCAGGTGGCGTAGTTCACGCCGAAGATGCCGCCACTGCAACCGCAGGCGCCGACGGCGACGACGAGGCGCGGGTCGGGCGTGGCGTCGTAGGTCTTGCGGAGCGCCAGTTCCATGTTGCGGGTGACGGGGCCGGTGACGAGGAGCATGTCGGCATGGCGGGGCGAGGCGACGAAGTGGATGCCGAAGCGTTCAAGATCATAGACGGGACTGTTGAGGCCGTGGATTTCAACTTCGCAGCCGTTGCAGGAGCCGGCATCGACTTCGCGGATGTGCAACGAGCGGCCGAGCACGGAATGGATGCGCGACTTGAGTTGCGCGCCGAGGGCGTCGAGGGATTCATCCTTCGCGGAGGCGCTGGCGGGGGATTCGAGGAGCCGTTGATGCGTGCCATCCGGGTTCAGTTGATATTTGGCGATGGACTTGAGACTGACGCGGCGGCGGGCGGCGAGTTCGCATTGATTGGTCAGGCGGATGGCGGGGTCCACTTCGGCGCAGAGGCCGCAGAAGATGCATTTGGCGAGGTCGAGCGAAGCGGTGCGCGTGGAGGCGTCATCCTGACATTCAATGGCGCCGGTGGGACAGATGGCGGCGGCGGGGCGGGCGTCCTTCCAGTTGCCCCAATCGATTTCGGGCTTGCCGCGCGCGCGGTCGGAGATTTCCGCGGGCGTGTGCGGGTAGCTGGTGGTGACGACGCCGACTTTCAGGCTTTGGCGGAGGGTTTCAAACATAGTCAGCGGTCGGTTCCGGAGTAGGAGAGGTTGAAGCTTTTGTTTACCACGGGAAAATCGGGGATGATGTTGCCAAGGATGGCTTCGCTGAGGGCGGGCCAATTTTGGAGCGACGGGTCTTTGATTTTGCAACGGGAGAGGCGGTTGCCGGGGGCGGTGTGGATCCAGTGAAAGATTTCGCCGCGCCAGCCTTCGGCGTAACCCAGCGCCACGCGGTCGGGAGGCACTTCGGCGAGCTTGGCCTGCACAGCGCCGGCCGGCTGGCTGCCGAGCAGTTGCCGGAGGATGCTGAGCGACTGCACGATTTCCTCGCGGCGCACCACCATCCGGCGCTGGACGTCGCCTTCGGTGAAGACCGGCACGGTGAATTTCACCTGGTCGTAGTAATCGTGGGGGAAATCGCGGCGAAGGTCGCGGTCGATACCGGAGGCGCGGCCGGCGAGGCCGGAGATGCCGAGGGCGCGGGCGACCTCGGGCCGGAGGATGCCGGTGGTTTCGAGGCGGTCGCGGGTGCCGGAATGCGAACGGATCATTTCGACGAGATCGGTGAATTCGCGTTCGAAGTCGTCCACGAGCACACTGAGGGCGCGGAATCGCGTGGCATCGAAATCGAAGCGCACGCCGCCGAGGCAGGCCATGCCGCGCAGGAGGCGGTTGCCGGTGAGCAGTTCGTTGACGCGCAGCACGCGTTCCTTGAGGCGCATGGCGTGCATGTGGGCGGTGACGAACGCGACGTCGGTGCAGATGGCGCCGATGTCGGCGATGTGGTTGTAGAGGCGTTCGAGTTCCAGGCAGATGGTGCGCAGGGCGCGGGCGCGCGGCGGGACCTCGGCGTCGGCGGCGCGCTCGACGGCGTGGCAGAAGGCGGTCGCATGCGCGAAACTGGAGTCGCCGGAAATGCTTTCAGCGAGGCGGATGCCGTGGGCGATGGGCAGGCTTTCGAACAGCTTCTCGGTGCCTTTGTGGACGTAGAACATCCGCAGTTGCAGGTAGAGCACCGGCTCGCCGGCAACACTGAAGAGGAAGTGGCCGGGCTCGATGATGCCGGCGTGCACGGGGCCGACGGGCACCTGGAACACCCCTTCGCCTTCGACTTCGCGGAAGTTGTGGCGCGGGCCGGTGAAGGGCGGCAGTTGCGTGCGGAGGTCGAAGTCCTTGCGCAGCGGTTGCACGTCGGGCCAGTCATCGTGCAACACACAACGGCGCGCGTTGGGATGGCCGACCAGTTTGATGCCAAACAAGTCCTGGATTTCGCGTTCCTGCCAGTTGACGGCGGGGACGGCGTTGGTGAGCGAGGGGAGTTGGGGATTGTCCGCCGCGACAGGAACGCGGACGAAGACGAAGCCGTGCGCAGCATCAAGCGCGTAGAGGTAATAGACGAAGAAGGCGTTTTGCCCGGCGCGGGCGTCCTCGGCGAACACACCGGCGAGACGGCCGTCGTATTTCTTGTAGAAAACCGAGCAAAGCGCGCCGGCCAGTTCGGGCTTCGTGTGCAGGTAAAGCTCGTTGGGTTGCGGCGCGTGCGTGTGTTCGATTTGCGCGCCGAAGCGGCGGGTCAAGTCATCGAGAACGGTTTGCAATCCGGGCAGCAGATTCATGATGCGCCTCCGATGAGCAACGCGGCTTCTTCGATGAGCCGGTAAATCGGTTCCGGCAGCACAAAGCCAAAGGCCAGCACGGGCACGCACACGAGCAGCATGGCGCCGAGTTTCCAGGGACATTCGCGGCCGGGCGGGGCGTCGTGGCGCGGCGTGCCAAGCGTCAGTTTGGAAATGTGGACGAGGAAGCCGGCGAAGATGGCAACGACGCCGATGACGAACAGCACCGCCGCCCAGGTGTGACCGGCGGCGAGGGCGGCGCTCAAGGCGGTGAATTCGCTTTGGAAAATGCTGAAGGGCGGCGAACCCGTCATGGCGAAGGTGACCATGAGGAAGAGGGCGGCGGTCCATGGGAGCGTATGAATGGCGCCGGTGACCTTGCGGAGGTAGGGGGTGCCGAAATGTTGCTGGACGTTGCCGGCGCAGAAGAAGGCCAGCGGCTTGGTCACGGCGTGAAAGAGCATGTGCAGCAGGGCGGCCAGCGCACCGAGCTTTCCGCCGAAGCCCAGCGCGGCGACCATGATGCCCGCGTGGTCGATGCTGGAATAGGCCAGCAGGCGGCGGAAGTTCCGTTGGACGATGACAAAGGGGGCGGCGATGAGAATCGAAGCGACGCCGAAGAAGACGAGCAGATTGCCGCTGAAATCGTGGCCGAGGCATTGGGCGGCCAGCGCGTGAAAGCGGATGATGCCGTAGAGCGCGCAATTGATGACGCCCGCGCCGAGCAGGGCGGCGGCGGGCACGGGCGCCTCCGCGTAGGCGTCCGGTTTCCACGTGTGCATGGGAGCGAGGCCGGCCTTGGTGCCGTAACCGACCAGGACGAGCACAAACGCCAGGCGCATGGCCTCGACCTTGAACTGGCCGGCGTGGGCGATGAGCACCGACCAATGCAAGCCGTGGCCGGCGTGCGGGCCGAGCGCCTCGGACGCGGCGTAATAGGTGAGGATGGTTCCGAACAGCGCGAGCGTGATGCCGACGCTGCCAATGATGATGTATTTCCACGCGGCTTCGAGGGAGGTCTTCTCGTTGTAGAAGGCAATCAAGAGCACGGAAGCGAGTGTGGTGCCTTCAATGGCGACCCACATCACGCCGAGGTTGTTGGCCAGCGCCACGAGCAACATGGCGAAGATGAACAAGGGCGTGAGGGCGTAATAACGATGAAATTGGGCGGCGGTGATGCGATGGGACGCGAGGTCGCGGCGAAAGTAACCGACGGCGTAAATGGCGCTGACGAGAGACACGAAGGCGGTGAGGCCGACGACGAGCGCGCTCAAGGCATCGGCGTACAGGAAATCGTCAAAGGCATTGATGGGGCCGTGCGCAATGATGCGCTGTCCCAGCACAGCCGCCAGGGCGCAGAGGAATACGGCGAGCGATACGTTGACCCACTCCAGCACGCGCGGCGAGCGGATGGCGAAGCACGCCAGTCCGGCCAGCAACGGCAGCAAGAGCAGAATCAACAGTATCATCGTCAGCCTCGGAGTTGGTCCAGCAAACCGTTTTCCGCGCAGAGCAGCGCAAGCACCTGGGTGACGGCGCGGCGGCGGTTGATGAGCAGAAAGAAACCGATCAGGACCAATGCGATGGCAATGCTCAGGACGTTGGCGCCCTGCCGCGCGCCAAGGACCAGCGGGCGCGCCACAAGATAACCGACGAGCGTGAAGGCGCCGCAAAGAATCATGGCGGTGGGCGGATTGATCCACGGGTGCATTTCCTGTTCGATGCCAATGCGCCGGACCAGCCGATGGAGAAACCAGGGCAGGGCGATGCCTTTTCCCGCAATGGTCAGCATGGCCATGAAATAGAGATGGGGAACGTCTTGAAAAAAGGCGATGGCCGCCGCCGCCAGACCGAGCAGCAGGGATTGCAGCGCGAACAGATGGATGTTCGTCAGCAGCATCCGCTGGGCGACCATCAAAAGCTGGACCACCAGCATGGCGGCCGCGAGGAGCGTGATGATCTGGGTGCCGGGGTCAGGCGGGTTCATGTGAAAATGAAGGTTGAGATGAGCGCCAGCGCGGCGAGCACAAAGGCGGCGCTGAGCAGGTCCGGCACGCGGAACAAGCGCAGCTTGGCGTTGGTGAATTCAATGAGGACCACGGCGGCGGCCAGCACCAGCAGTTTGGCGAGCAGCACAATGAGGCCGACGCCGACATCAGGCCATTGAGCGGGGAGGCCGGCGGCGAAGAAGACGTTGCACAGGAGCGTCATGAGGATCAGTTGTTTCATGGACGACGCCCATTCGATGAGCGCGAGGTAGCGGCCCGAGTATTCGAGCACCATCGCCTCGTGGATCATGGTCAGTTCGAGGTGCGTGGCGGGGTTGTCCACGGGGATGCGTCCGGTTTCGGCCAGGAGCACGATGAACAGCGCGGTGAAGGCCAGCACATGCGAGGGCGAGAGAAAATTCAACGGGGTGGCGAGGCTGGTCTCGGCGATGCGGCTGAGGTTGGTGGAGCCCGCGGTGATGGCAACGGTGAAGATGGCGAGCATCATGGCGGGTTCGGCGATGGCGGCGAGGGTCATCTCGCGGCTGCTGCCCATGCCGCCGAAGGCGCTGGCGGGGTCGAGCCCGCCGAGCGCGAGAAAGAATCGCCCGAGCGCCATCAAGCCGACGACGGCGAGAACACCACCGAAGAGACTCAACGGCGCCTGGGCGGTGACCATGGGCACCATCAGCCCGGCGGTGAGCGTGCTCAGGAACAGCACATAGGGCGTGGCCAAAAAAATCCACGACGCGTGTTCCGAGACGACCATGTCTTTGCGGAGGAACTTGGCGATGTCGAAGTATGGCTGCCAGACGGGCGGGCCGCGGCGGTTCTGGAGGCGGGCCTTCCAATTCTTGATGAGGCCGCTGAGAAGCGGCGCGAGCAGCAGCAAGAGAAGCGTTTGGGCGATGATGGCGATCGGGTTCATGCGGCTAAAGACGAAGGAAGTTCATGGTTCGAAGTTCAAAGTTTGGCTGGCCGCGTCGTGGGGTTTGCACTCGGGATGCATGAATTTGCGAAGTCGCGGTCCCCCTCACCCTGCCCTCTCCCCAAGGAGAGGGTTTGTTGTTCCCACGCTGGGACGAAATTGCGCGCTTGGTTTGCGACGTTGCTGCGCCCGGAGACGCGCGCACTCCAGGACGTTGGCGCGTTCGCGGTGCGCATGGCATCGGCGAAGCGGTTTGGATTCGCGTCGGGTCTGGCTTTGTTACGCTCATGTGGCGAAGAGGAGCAGTCCGAGGAGCGTGACAAAGACATAAATGAGATACGCGCGGAGGCTGCCGGCCTGCACGGCGCGCATGCGGCGGGAGAAACGCAGGATGGCGCGGTTGAGCGGGCGATAGATGCGTTGCTCGAAAGCCTCTTCGATGTGGCTTTCGAAACGCAGCGTCTTGGCGAAATACGGCGAAAAATCATATTCGCGCTGGACGTCGCGGCGCGGTTGGAAGAGCGCCTTGAAAATCATGCGGATGGGTTTGGAAAAGCCGGTGGCGGTGTATTCCATGTGCGGCGTCAACGCGCGCTGGCCACAATCCCACGTGGGGCCGCGGCGTGTCTTCGCGTTCCGGGCGAACACGAGCCACAGTCCGAACGGAACGGGCAGCAGGCACGCGGCCATCAGGAGCATGCCCAGCGTGGACACCGTTCCGCCGGAATCGGACAACGACGTCAGCACGAGGCCATCGGCCAGACTGAGCTTCGCGCTGAGCTGGTGGCCGGTCAGGTTTTGGGTGAGCGGGTCCAGGAGGCCGACCAACGCCGCTGGGAAAAGACCCAAACCGACGCAAGCGACGGTCAGCACGGCCATGCCGAACAACATGCAGGGCGAGGCTTCGTGGGCTTTTTCGACGTGGTGGCTGCGTGGTTGCGCCAGGAAAGTGATGCCGAAGGCTTTCACAAAACACGCGGCCGCGAGTGCGCCGGTCAAGGCGAGCATCGCGCCGCTCAAAGGAAAGACCAGCCGCCACAAACTTTCGGTGGCGCCGAAGCCTTGAAGCAACGCTTGATAGGTGAGCCATTCGCTGACGAAGCCGTTCAACGGCGGCAGGGCGGAAATCGCGATGGAGCCGATGAGGAAGTAGAAAGCGGTTTGCGGCATGCGTTTGATCAGGCCGCCCATTTCCTCCATGTTGCGCGTGTGCGTGGCGTGGAGCACCGCGCCCGCGCCGAGGAATAGCAGCCCTTTGAATACGGCGTGGTTGATGGTGTGATACAGCCCCGCAATCAACGCGAGCGTGGCGAGCGTGGGATGGCCCAGGTGCAGAAACGTCAGCGCGGCGCCCAGGCCCATGAGAATGATGCCGATGTTCTCAATGCTGTGATAAGCAAGAAGGCGCTTGAGGTCGTGTTCCATCAGCGCGTAGAGCACGCCCAGCACGGCGGAGATGGTGCCCAACGCCAGCACGGTCACGCCCCACCAGAGCGGCGGCGTGCCAAGAAAGTCGAAGCACACTCGGGTCAGCCCATAGATGCCGGTCTTGATAAGCACGCCAGACATGAGCGCGGAGACGTTGCTGGGCGCGACCGGATGGGCCGCCGGCAGCCAGATGTGCAGCGGCACGATGCCCGCCTTGATGCCGAAGCCGAGCAGGAACAAGACGAACGCGGCATCGCTTTTGCCGGGAGACATTTTTGCGCCGATGTCGTGCAGGCTGGCGAAGCTGTAGTCACCCGAAGTCTGGAACAGCAACAGAAAGCCGAGGATGATGCAGCCGGCGTCGATATGCGACATGATGAAATAGAGGACGCCTGCTTTGCGCGTTTCGGGTTGTTCATGTTCAAAACTGACCAGGCAATACGCCGTAAGCGCCATGATTTCCCAGGCGATGAGGAACAGCCAGATGTTGTCGGCGACGAACGTCAACGCCGTGGCGAGCAGCAACGCATTGAAAAACGAACCGAGGACGCCGACATTTTTGCGCCCAAAGAATCCTTTGACGTAGCCCAGCGAGAAGGTGGAGAGCGCGAACCCGAGCAGCGAGACGATGAGAACAAAGAAAGCGCCCAGCGGATCCAGGCGCGCGGTGAATTGAATGTACGGGATGAGCGGGGGCAGCAATTCAATTTGAACCGCGGGCGCCGCGGCCCCGGCGGATAGGAAAAGCAACGCGGCGAACAACCCGCACAGGCTGGCCAGCGAGGCAGCGCCAAAGCAGAACAGGTTCGCCAGTTTCTCGCGCCGCAAAAACAACAACCCGCCCACGGCTCCGATAGCATATCCGCTGAGGGATGCGACGAGCAGTGTGTCGGGTGTGAAGTTCATGGCGTCGTCAAATCATGTTCGACCGCCATTTTCGCGGTGGTTCCTTCCAGCCGCGCCGTTGTATCCCTGTCGCCATTTATTTTTTGACCGAAGGGTTGTCGGGCTTGCCGGACGATTGCAAATGGCCGCGGCCATTGCCCGGAGCGTTGAGCGCCTGGTCGGCACGCTGGATCGCGGTGGTCAGTTCCCTGCGGGCAGCTTCGAGCCGTTGCCGTTCTTCCTGCAAGGGGTCCGCTGGCGGCGGCGCGGCTGGCAAACCAAGAATTTCCCGGGCACGGGCAAGCGCCGCATCGACGTGCGCGCAAACATTTTCGCGACCGATGCGATCCAGAAAACCGGCGTTCTCCATGACCAGGAGCGGCTGCGTATGCGGCGCGCTCAGGACGAGATGCTTGCCCTTTTGCTGGAGGCGCTCGTAGAGATCCTCGAGGGCATTGAGCCCCGTGGCGTCCATCGCAACGACCTTCCTCATGCGCAGAATCAACACATCCGGCTCCTGCTTTTCGCGCTTGAGCACGCTTTCGAGTTTGTCCGCCGCGCCGAAGAAAAACGCGCCAAAGATCCGGAAAACCATGACGCCTTTCGGAATTTCCTTGCCCGCCAGCGAATGATGCGAGCCTTCGGTGTCGGTGCTTTCATCGACCGCGGTGATCTGCGTGGTTTCCGAGGCGCGCTTGATGAACAGGATGGCGGCCAGCACCATGCCGATTTCCACCGCCACGGTGAGGTCGATGATGACCGTAAGCGCGAACGCAGCGAGGAACACCGCGGCATCGCTGCGCGGCCACTTGGGCAGGCGCCCGAAGTTATGCCATTCGCCCATGTGCAGGGCGACGTTCACCAGCACGGCACTCAAGGTCGCCAGCGGGATGAACTTCGCCAGGGGCGCCGCGACGAGAATGATGATCAATAACGTGACGGCGTGAACCATTCCCGCCACGGGCGTGCGCGCGCCGCTTTTGATGTTCGTCGCGGTGCGGGCAATGGCGCTGGTCGCGGCAATGCCGCCGAACAGCGGGCTGACGATGTTCGCGATGCCCTGGGCCATCAATTCCTGGTTTGAGTCATGGCGGTCATCGACCATGCCATCGGCGACGACGGCGCAGAGCAACGATTCGATCGCGGCCAGCAACGCGATGGTGAAGGCGGGTTGGATAAGGTGCTGGATGTTCTCCCAGGACAGCGCCGGCATCTGCGGTTTGGGCAATCCCTGCGGAATGCCGCCGAATTTGCTGCCGATGGTTTCCACCGGCAATTGGAACAACGCGACGGTCACCGTGCCCAACACCAAGGCGACAATGGAACCCGGCACGCGCCGCTGCCAGTTTTTCGGCCAGAGCAGAATGATGCCCAGCGACACAGCGGCGAGAGCCAGCGTCGGCCATTGCAACGTGCCCGCGTGTTCGCCCAGCACCGCCATTTTTTCCACGAACTCCGATGGCACTTTGTCCACCTGCAGACCGAAGAAGTCCTTGATCTGCGTGCTGAAGATGAGCACGGCGATGCCGGAGGTGAAGCCCATGGTCACTGGATACGGAATGTATTTGATCATCGTGCCCAGCCGCGCGGCGCCCATGGCGAACAACATCACGCCCGCCATGACCGTGCAGATGGCGAGATTCTCCGCGCCATACTTGGCGTAGATGCCATAGAGGATGACAATGAACGCGCCCGTGGGGCCGCCAATGCACACCTTCGTGCCACCCAGCGACGAGATGATGAAACCGGCAATGACCGCCGTGAAGATGCCGGCTTGCGGCGGAACACCCGACGCAATGGCGAACGCCATGGCCAGCGGCAGCGCGACGATGCCAACGGTCAAGCCGGCAATCAGGTCGGGCACGAAATCGGCGCGCTGGTAACCTTTGAGTGTTTCAAAGAATTTGGGGCGAAAAGCGATGTTAAGGCTCATGGAATGGACAAACAGGTAAAGTTAAGGTGGCGTGCTCGTTTTGCGCGGCTCCTTTTCATGAAGCGGCCGGATTGGCGCGCACGCTGGCTCGTTCGAGCACGTGAAAAATATCGGTGTCGGCTGGGGCTCCGAGCAGTTCCTGCAACAGGCGGGCGTCTTTGCTCAGCCGCGCCAGGCCGGAAATCAGCAACAAATAGGCGCGCGCATCCGCTTCGGGAACGGCGAGGAGAAAAACCAGATTTACTGGCGGCGCGCCGGGGACGGTCCAAGCCATTGGCGCCAGGCAACGGCCGAAAGCAAAGCAAGGACTGGCCAAGCCTTTTACGCGCGCGTGCGGCAGCGCCCAGCCCGGTTCGGTGGCGGTGGAACAAAGGGCCTCGCGCTGGAGAGCGGCCTGGCAGAATGAATCCAGGCTGGTGATGCGTCCCTCGCGGTGCAATACGCCAGCCAGTTCCCGGATCACCGTGGGTGCATCGTGTCCACGCAAGGCCGGCACGATTAGTGAGGGGTCGGTATAACCTGCGAGGGTGAGGGGCGCCTGTGCGGTTTGAACCGCGCTAGCAAACATCTTTGGGTGCCTCCTGACGCCCGGCGGCGGGACTCGTGCCAAGCACACCTTGGCACACCGCGGACACCGGCTCGGACTCTCCGGTGAACGCGCAAGCGAGACTTACCCGCACAACCATGGAAGCAGATTAGGGCAAATTCTGTCGGCGCGAAAGGGGAAACGCGAAGGTATTCGTTCCACTCATGGGAACGATAAGTTTTTGACTATCAACGGGATTACGAAACCGGCGTAAGATGCTCGGCCACATTGGTGCGGTAAGCCTTCACCGCCGGCACAATGCCTGCCAGCGCGCTCACCCCCACCATCGCCAGCGGCGCCAGCCACATCACCTGATGCCACACCAACGGGTCAATCACCACGCCCGTTTGCGCCCGGATGATCTTCGCTGCCAGCGTCGTGATGCCGCCGTAAACCAGGAATCCTGCCACGGCCCCGATCGCCGCAATCGCCGCTGCTTCCAGCACCACCGAGCAGAAGATAACGCGCCGACGCGCCCCCAGCGCCCGCAAAATCGCAATGTCCCGCCGCCGCTCGTTCATCGAGTTGTAAATGCTCGCCAGAATCGAACCGGTCGCCACCGCCGCCACGAGATACGCCACCATGGCCAGCACGCGGTCAAACCACGCAATCTTGTTGAACAACTGTGCGACAATCGTCGCAATCGGCCACGCAAGCGTCAGCCGGTTCCCCTGCTTGTTGTACATCAGTTCCATGTTTTTCCCGATGAGCGGATTGGTGCCCTTGAGCTTGATGAGTACGCCGCTGATTTCATCCGCTGATGACGCCATGTGCCCGCTCATTTTTTGCAGCCCCGCCAGCGGAATCCAGATCACGCGATCCGCCGGCGTATTGGACGGTTCCATGACACCCACGACCGTATAAACCTCCGCGTGCTGGTCGTTCTCGTTGTAAATCAACCCGTGATACGGCTTGAACGTGTCGCCGTATTTAAGCCCGAGCTGTTGCGCCGCGAAACTGCCGACCACCGCCTCGCGATATTCCTGGTTGAAGGCGCGGCCCTGTGCCAGCGCGTATTTCCGGCCCGTTACATATTCCACGTCCGTGAACAAATTCGTCGTCGTGCCGACCAGCCGGTAGCCGCGATAATTGTCCCCCACGGCAATTGGAATCGCCACCTGCACGTTCCGGTTCTTCTGAATCTCCAGGTAATCGCTCCACGGAATGTTGCCCGGCGATTCCTCGAGGTGAAATACCGTGTTGAGCACGAGCTGCAACTTCGAGCCCCGCGCGCCCAGCACCGCGTCGAACCCCGCATTCACCCCCGTGAACGCCGCGTGCGATTGCTCCTTCACGATCCACACGGCCATCAACAGCCCGCCCGCCAGCGCGATGGACAACGCCGTGATGGCGGTCGAAAGCGCGTGTTGCCGCAGGCTGCGGCGGACAATCAGCAGGATCGTCATGGCGTCATCTCCTGCGCCGTGGCGCGATTGAGTTTGAGCAAATCCTGGCGGTTCTCGAATTGCGCGAGCACCTCGCGATCATGGCTCACGAGCAGCAGCGCCGCGCCGTTCTCGCGGCAGGCGTCGCGGATCAACGCCAGCGCTTCGCGCGCGTTGCGATGGTCCAGGTTGCCCGTCGGTTCATCGGCCAGCACCAACTTCGGACGATTCGCCAGCGCGCGCGCGACCGCCACGCGTTGCTGCTGGCCGGTGGAAAGCTGCCGCGGATAATGCCGCAGTTTTTCGCCCAGCCCCACGCGTTGCAGCAACGACTCGGCAAACGTGCGGTCCGCGCCCGGCCCAAACGACATGCCCAGCAGCACATTCTCCAGGCACGTGTACCCTTGCAGCAAATTGAACGTTTGAAAGATGTAGCCGATGGTCGTCGCGCGCAGGCGGTCGCGCTCCGGTTCTGCCAGGCCGGACATCTCGCGCCCGGCGATGCGGATGCTCCCCGCGTCCGGCTTGAGGATGCCCGCGATGAGATTGAGGAACGTCGTCTTGCCCGAGCCGCTCTCACCGCTGAGCGCCACCTGCGCTTTTTCCTCCAGTGAAAACGCCGGCACGTCCACCACCAGATGATTGCCGCCATCCGGCGCGATGAACGATTTTTTTAAGCCCGATATTTCCAGCAGCGGCATGAGCCAGGAGTAAAAAGTTGCCAAAGCGTCGCCAATGACGCCCCGGTGTCAACCCGCATTTTGGACGCCGCATTTTGGACGGCACAGGCTTTGATTTTGTTCAGACCGCGCCAGTCGCTCCAATTCCCGGATTTACAAACCCGGCGCTTTGCCCAATCCTCTCGCGTCTGGCGCGGAAAGTGCGCCCGAACAAAATGTCATGAGCGGCAATCCATTGGTTCGCACGAAGATCATTGCGGAATTTACGTCCAACCACCTCGGCGACGAGCGGGTGATGACGGCCATGTTGCAAGAGGCCCGGCGCGTGGGTGTGGACGTGGTGAAGTTCCAGTCGTGGCAGGCGGCGCAATTGCGCAAGGATTTTCCCGATTACGAAGCCACTTATGCGCGGCACAAGAGCGCCGAGTTGTCCGATGAGCAGCATCACAAGCTGGTCAAGCAATGCCGTGAACTGGGACTGGAATTCCTGACCACCTGCTTCGATGTGAACCGCGTCGATTTCCTGGCTTCGCTGGGTCTTTCAACGATCAAGGTCGCCAGCCCGGACGCAACGAGCTGGACGCTCATCGACCGGCTGGCGGCGAAATTCCCGACGCTGATCATCTCCACGGGATTGATCACGCCGGCGGAGCTGGACGAACTGTTGAAGCATGTGGATCCGAAGCAGGTGGTGCTGCTGCATTGCATTTCGCTATATCCCACGCCACTGGAACAGGTGAACCTCGCGCGCATGGAATACATCCGCGAACGCGGCTTTCGCGCGGGTTTCAGCGACCACACCGAGGGGGCGGAGGCCGCGATGCTCGCCATCACGCGCGGCGCCGAATACATCGAGAAACATTTCACGCTGAGCAAGGCGCTCCCCGGGAAGGACCAGCAGATGTCCGCCACGCCGGATGTGTTCCAGAAAATCTGCCAGTGGCGTGACCTGGTACAGACGATGATGGGCCAGCCGGTGCGCGAATTGACGGAGACGGAGCGAAAGATTCGCGAGTTGTATGTCGGCAAGTGGGGGAGCAATCAGTGAGGCGCCGTTGAAGGGTTGAACCGTGGCGAAGAAAACCATTTTTATTGCGGGGCACCGCGGGCTGGTGGGCAGCGCGTTGATGCGGTTGTATGCGCGCCAGCCGGACTGGGAAATCATCACGCGCACGCGCGCCGAGGTGGACCTCGAGGATGCGCGGGCGACACGCGAATTCTTCCTCTCCGCGCGGCCGCAATACGTCATCCTCGCGGCGGCGAAGGTCGGCGGCATCAAGGCCAGTTACACGCACCCGGTCGAGTTCCTGCTGAACAATCTCAAGATCCAGAACAACATCATCGAGGCCGCGCACCTGGCGGAGACGCGCAAGCTGCTGTTCCTGGGCAGCACCTGCATTTACCCCAAGCAGGCCGCGACGCCCATCCGCGAAGACTCGCTGCTCACCGGCCCGATGGAGCAGACGAACGAGGCGTATTCCATCGCGAAGATCGCCGGCATCAAATTGTGCCAGGGTTATCGCAAGGAATATGGACGCGACTTCGTCACGGCGATGCCGGCCAACCTGTTCGGCCCGCACGACGACTTCGATCCCGAGCATTCGCATGTGCTGCCGTCTTTGATGCGGCGTTTCCACGAGGCCAAGAAGCGCAACACGCCGTCGGTGACCTTGTGGGGCTCGGGCAAGCCGCGACGCGAGTTTCTTTACGTGGATGACCTGGCTGACGCCTGCGCGTTCCTGCTCGATCACTACAGCTCGGATGAAATCATCAACGTGGGCGTGGGCGAGGACCACAGCATCCGCGACGTGGCGGAGACGCTGAAGGAGATCACGGGCTATCGCGGCGAATTGAACTGGGACACCTCGCAGCCGGACGGCAACCCGCAGCGCTTGCTCGACATGTCGAAGATGCGCGCGCTGGGCTGGCGGGCGATGACGCCGTTCCGGCAGGGATTGGAGATGACTTACCGGTGGTTTTTGGAGAACGTGGACCAGGCGGGTTGAAGGCGAAGCCACGGGAAGCCGAAGGGCAACCTCACCCGCGTATTCCACCCCTTCCGCGACCCCTTTGGCTCTTGGCTATCCGGCTATCGATTATTGGCTACCCACCCACTGAATACTGGCCACTGCGCACTGAATACGGAACACTCCCCCCGTGCTCCCCGCCGCCGCCAAAGCGCTCGACTGGCTCACCATCCAGTTCGCCCGCCGCAGCCCCCAGCGCGGCTTCGCGCGCGACGCCCAGCGCAGCGAAGTCCTCGCGCACCTCGCCGACCCGCAGTTCTTTGCCGACTGCATTGCCGCCCCCGCCGATTTCAAACTCAACTCCACTCACGCCTTCGAATTCACTTCGCCCATCCATTCGCCCTGGCCCGCCAACAACCGCGCCTACGGCCGCCTTTACCGTTGCGGCGAAGACTGGCAATCACGTCCCTCCGTCATCCTCATCCACGGCTGGAACGGCGAAATGAATTATTACACGCTTTTCCCCTGGCTCGCGAAACGGCTCGCGCAACATCGCGTCAACACCGCGCTCCTGGTCCTGCCCTATCACGCCGGCCGCAAACCTCGCGGCCGCGGTGTCATGCGCAACTTCATTTCCGACGACGTCCCCCGCGTGCTCGAAGCCACCCAACAGTCGGTCGCCGACATCCGCGCGCTTGCGGCGTGGCTGCGCGCCCAAGGTTCGCCGCAAATCACCGTGTGGGGTTTCTCGCTCGGCGCCTGGCTCACCGGTCTCGTCGCCTGCCTCGAAGAACATCTCCAGCGCTACGTCCTCGCCACCCCCATCGTCAGCATGCAGCGCGCCATGGAACTGCCCTTCTGCGAACCGCTCCACGCCGCCCTGCAACACTTCGGCGCGCGCCTCGACCGCTTCGACCTCGCCGCACTCCAGCCACGCGTGCCTCCGGATAACATCCTCCTCGCCGAATCCCTTCACGATTTGTTCGCGCCAGCCGACACCGTCGAAGCCCTCTGGCGTGCGTGGAACCAACCGCCCATCCAACGCTTCCCCCACGGCCACATCAGCATCCTCTTCTCGCCTGCCGCGATGAAGAACTTGGTTGCCTGGGTCGTCCAATCGCGCATCATTATCCCATGACCACACGCCCTACGAACGCCGCCGCCCGCGCCCAGCGGCCTGCGCCCCTTTGTGCTTCGACATTCATTCGTCATTCGTCATTCGTCATTCGTCATTTCGCCCAACCAAACGCTGTTCCCTTCCTGGGAGGGGCCAGGGGTGGGTTCGCCGCGAGCCTTGCGTATGACTCTCGCCCAACGCGGGAACAACGCCTCCCTCTCCCCAAGGGAGAGGGCCGGGGTGAGGGGGAAGGAAACGCTAACCAATCCGCGACGAACAAACCTTCCAACGGCATCGCAGGCGCTTCCCTCTCCCCTCAACGGGGAGAGGGACCGAGGGTGAGGGGTGGTTATACCTATGGCGTGATTTCTTCCCTACGCGGCAACAACATCCCCCTCTCCCCAAGAGAGAGGGCTGGGGTGAGGGGGAAGGAGACGCAATTCCACCGGCACCATGAATTCGCGAAACACTCCGCCAAGCCAAACCCTGTTCCCCTCCTGGGAGGGGCCAGGGGTGGGTTCGCCGCGAGCCTTGCGCATGATTCTCGCCCAACGCGGGAACAACGCCTCCCTCTCCCCATGGGAGAGGGCCGGGGTGAGGGGAAAGGAAACGCTAATCAACCCGCGACGAACAAACTTTCCAATGACGTCGCAGCCACTTCCCTCTCCCCTCAACGGGGAGAGGGATCGAGGGTGAGGGGTGGTCAGGCCCGCGGCTCCAAATTCATCCCTACGAACGCCGCCCAGCGGCCCACGCCACCCCTTTGTGCTTCGGCATTCATTCGTCATTCGCCATTCGTCATTCGTCATTTCGCCACGGCGCTAGTCGCACTCGCCCTTAATTCCAGCGCCGCCCAGTTCAAAATCGGCGCCCACAACCTCACCGTCCCCGACGGCTTCGAAGTCGAACTCGTCGCCGCCGCGCCCCTCGTCGATCGCCCCATCTCCATCGCCTACGACGAACAAGGCCGCCTCTACGCCACCGATTCCGCCGGCATGACCGACAAGGCGCCCAAACAGCTCGAAACCAAACCCCATCGCATCGTCCGCCTCGAAGACACCGATGGCGACGGCAAATTCGACAAATCCATCGTCTTCGCCGACCGCATGATGTTCCCCGAAGGCGCGATGTGGTATGAAGGCTCCCTCTACGTCGCCGCCCCTCCCGAAATCTGGAAGCTCACCGACACCAACGGCGACGGCATCGCCGACCAGCGCGAAGCGTGGTTGGATGCCAAGACCCTCACCGGTTGCGCCAACGATCTCCACGGTCCCTTCCTCGGACGCGACGGCTGGTTCTATTGGGCCAAGGGCGCGTTCGCCGAGCAAACCTACGAGCGTCCCGGCAGGAAACCCTTCGTCACGCGCGCCGCGCATCTCTTCCGCGCGCGCCCCGACGGCACCGGCATCGAACCGGTCATGACCGGCGGCATGGATAATCCCGTCGATATTGCCATCACCAGCACCGGCGAGCGCATTTTCTCCACCACCTTTTTTCAGCAGCCCGGCGGCGGCAAACGCGATGGCCTCGTCCACGCCATTTACGGCGGCGTCTATGGCAAGGTCCACGATGTCATTTTCAGCCACCCGATGACCGGCGACCTCATGCCCGTGCTCGTTCACATGGGCGCCGCCGCTCCCTGCGGCCTCATCACCTACGATTCGCGCGTGTTCGGTGACGATTTCCGCGACAACCTGTTCGCCTGCTACTTCAATCTGCACAAAGTCTCGCGCCACATCCTCATCCCCGACGGCGCGACCTTCAAAACGAAGGACAGCGATTTCATTGTCTCGGACAACACCGACTTCCATCCCACCGATGTCCTCGAAGACGCCGATGGCAGCCTGCTCGTCGTGGACACTGGCGGCTGGTACAAGATCTGTTGCCCCACCTCGCAACTCGCCAAGCCCGATGTCCTCGGCGGCATCTATCGCATCCGCAAAACCGGCATGGCCAGGCCCGCCGATCCGCGCGGCTTGAAAATCCCGTGGACGAAATCTTCTCCCGCCGCGCTGGCAAAACTGCTGGCCGACCCGCGCCTCTACGTCCAGCAACGCGCCATCCATGAACTCGGCAAAAAGGGCACGCCCGCCGTGCCCACGCTCAACGACCTCGTGCTGAAAGGCGCTTCGACCGATGCCCGCCTCAACGCCGTCTGGGCGCTCTGCCGCGTCAACGACAAGGCCGCCCGTGAAATCATCCGCACCGCGTTGAACGACAAGGACGCCGCCGTCCGCCACGCTGCGATTCATTCCGCCGCGGTCTGGCGCGATGCTTCCGCCGTCGGTCGCCTGCAAACCTTCCTGGAGGGTTCGGACCAGGCGCTCGCCCGGGCCGCCGCCGAAGCCCTCGGCCGCATCGGCGAACAAAGCGCCGTTCCCGCGTTGCTCGCCGCGGCGGACCGTCTGCGTGGCCAGGTCAACGACCCTTTGCGCGTATTGGAACACTCGTTGATTTTTGCGCTGATTGAAATCGGCGACCCGGCGGCCGTGTTCGAAGCGGCGTCGCGCACCAGTCGCACCCAGCCTTGCGACAGCGACGAACCGGTCGCCGCCAGGACTGCCGCCATTCGTTCACGCGCCGCGCTGGTTGCGCTGGACCAGATCGGTGGCGATGCGCTGAAGCCGGACATGGTGCTTCCGCTGCTCAATTCCAAGGACGCCACCTTGAAGCAAACGGCCTTGTGGATTGTCAGCCATCGACCCGACTGGGGCGAACCTCTGGCCCGCCGTTTCTACGGCGACCTGCTGATGGATTCGTATCCCAGGCCCGACGCCGATGAATTCCAGGCGCGCCTGGCGCAACTCGCCAAATCGCCCGCCATTCAGGAATTGCTGGGCACGTCCGTGTTGGACCCCGAGTTGAAGCTGCCCGCGCGCCTCATCGCCTTGCGCGCCATGGCCTCCGCCGGCCTCAAGGAAACGCCCGCGCGCTGGCTCACCGCCATCCCCCAATTGCTGACCAGTTCCAACCCCGACCTCGTCCGCCAGGCCGTCGCCACCGCGCGCACGCTCACCTTGCCCAAGCAAGGCGTGCCCCGGCTGACCACCGCGTTGCAGGATGTCGGTCGCGACGCCGCCATGCCCGCTGACGTCCGCCTCGATGCCCTCGCCGCGTCTGGCAGCGTCGCCAACGTCACGCCCGAATTGTTCGCCTTCCTTCAGTCAAACCTCGACCCAGGCAAACCGGTCCTCACGCGCGCCGCCGCTGCCACGGTGCTCGCCAGGGCAAAGCTCACGCCGGAACAACAACTCGCGCTCGCCGGTGCGATGAAAAACGTCTCGCCCCTCGAAGCACCAAAACTGCTCCCGGCTTTCGAGCGCGGCGCGAACGAACAACTCGGCCTGCGCCTCATGGCCGCGCTCACGGATTCCACCGGCTTGCGCGGCCTGCGCGTGGACTTGCTCAAGCCGCTCTTCGCCAAATATCCCAAGCCGGTGCAGGACGCCTCGAAGGAATTGCTGAACCTGTTGAACGCCGACGCCGCCAAGCAGCGCGCGCACCTTGAAGCCTTGCTGCCGGAGATGGCCATCGGCGACGTCCGCCGCGGCCAGGCGCTGTTCAACAGCCAGAAGGCGGCCTGCGCCACCTGCCACTCGATCGGTTACCAAGGCGGCAAGTTCGGGCCCGACCTCACGCGCATCGGGCAGGTCCGCACCGAGATGGATTTCCTCGAATCGATTGTCTATCCCAGCGCGAGTTTTGTGCGCAGCTACGAGCCGTTCACCGTCGTCACCAAGTCCGGCGACGACTTCACCGGCATCATCCGCAAAGACGCACCCGACGAAGTCATCCTCATCACCGGCCCCGACCTCGAGCAACGCATCGCCCGCGCCGACATCAAGGAACTCCGCCCCGGCACCGTCTCCCTCATGCCCGACGGCCTGGAACAAGTCCTCACCAAACAAGAACTCGCCGACCTCATCGCCTTCCTGAAAAACACCAAGTGGTGACGACCATACGCGCCGATATCGGGCGGAAGCGGCAGTTTCATCCCACGTAGCGTAGCCGTCCCCGGCTGCGAGTGACGGCACCGTCCCGGTGCAGTTCCCTGGCAATCGAATGAGCGCAAACGAATGCGGCGGACTGCGGCTGTGTCGAAGACCAGCCGCAGCGCGTCACCTGCAACGGTACCGTCGTAGGTTCCAATTTCCGTCAATTCCGTAATTCTGTCTCGAACTCGGACGACGCAGAAGAAAACCGTTGAACCGTTGAATCGGGAGTCGGGAAGGCTCAAACCGCTAATAAAGACCGAATCGACGCTGATAGCCGACGTTGAATCATGGAACCGTGGAACCAATCCCAACGGGATTGCATCATTCAGCCCGGGGTTGGACGCGCCAGCGGCCTACCCCGGGTGCGCGCCATTCAACCCCCCAACCCTGAAAGCGGTTGCAGCCATTCCAACCACCGACCACACCGAACACACGGAAGGATTGCGCCACGAAGAGACACAAGCGTGCACAAAATCGGGGCAGCCGAATGTTTGTCAAACGAATGAGATCAATCGGGAACGAGCAACCCTGGGTGAACGAATCATCATTCTCATCTTCTCATCAACCCCAACGTTGGGATTCTGAAAGTGGCGCGCGTGGGCTCAAAGTTCGCCGCGGAAGGCGCGGGAGAGGGATGTGCGGGAGAGAAACTGTCTATTGCGGAGAGGGCCGGGGTGAGGTGGCGATTTCTTCGGGTGAACAGCGAACAAGCGGACTCTGTTCGAACTGAAAAGTCATGGTGCAAGAACAATGCAGCCGGTCATATTACCTAGTTGCGCGCGACGCCGAAATACGCACCGCCGGATCAGGGAATTCGCTCGTGGCAGGGCGACGTTCCACGAGCTTGGCAAGCAGTTCAATCGATCGTTCGACGAGCCAGGGCCTGAACTCGGGCGGATCAAGTTTGATGCATTCCAACAGAAACGCTTCCAAGTGACGCCCACTCTTAATGCCAGTCTCGATGAAATCGAGTAAATGTCCCAAGTGATAGCGGTTTGTATCCTTGAGTGTGATTTCTTCTTGGACAATTCGAGGAGCATCATCCGGCTTCCACCGTAGGCTGCTTATCCTGAGTGCTGATGCAGCCTTCGCGTGCTGCTCGGATTTTTTGGTTAGCTCGTCAAGAATAGATTCAGGTATTGCTTGAAGCGCATCCAGCGGCGGAAGGAACGAGAGGACTTTGAGGATCTCCCATCTCTCCTCGGTCTTAAGGAGACCCTCAAGATTTGCGCCGAGTATCTTATCAACC
>JBFMBT010000015.1:0-37424 GCA_040754875.1 Verrucomicrobiota bacterium
CTTGCGGGGGGACCATCGTTTCCCAAGCGGCATCCCCGGCGCGAATCTTCGCCAGCACGTCCCGCGAAAAAATATGCAGGCAGCTTTCGTCCACGTCGCCCAGGCTTTCCATGAAATGGTTTTCGAGAAGGTAAGCGTAGAGGTGGCGCAGGTGCGGGGCGACCTTCAGGTTGCCAGCGGTGATAAGCGACCCGGTCTTCGGCTCCTTCAACGGATAGACGTAGAGCTTGAGGTCGTTTTTGAAGAGCCGACCGAATGATTCGAGGATGCCGCCCTCGAGGTCGGTGTAGAATTTTTCGTCGAAGATTTCCTTCAAGCTGGGGACGCCCATGGCGATGCCAATCATCTTTTTGGTGTACCGGAAGAGGTAGGAGGCGAGGCGATGGTACTCGCCGTAATTGGAAATGAGCACCGTCTTGCCCAGGGCGCTGAGGATATCGACGCGTTCCAGAAAGTCCTTCGGGTCAATGGAGCCGCATTCAATCGTCAGGTTCTTCATGGTCATTTCCATGAGCACGAGGATTTCCTCCCCCTGGACCTTGGGTTCCTGCACGAAATGGGCCTGCGCGCACGCCAGCATGTCCAGGGTGACGTTGGTGACGGGGCGGAAGCTGCCGCGTTCAACGAGGATCGCCTTTTTGTACAACATGTCGGCGGGCTGCACGTTCTGGCCGTCGGCGGTGAACATGGCGGCCTTGGTCAGACCCTTCTGAACGAGGAGAAGGCTCATCACGCGATTGTCGATCGCGGCGAAGTCCGGCCCGGTGAACTCGATCATATCGACTTCGACGCGTTCGCTGGTAAGGCCATCGAGCAACTTGTCGAGCAATGAGTCCGGGTTGTCGTGATGATAAACGGCGCTATGGATGAGGTTGACGCCCATGATGCCGAGGGCCTCCTGTTCCTGGAGGTTCTCTTTGTCGAGCAGGCGGACGTGGATGACGATTTGCGAGGGGGCCTTGCGCGGCTGGGTTTGGAAACGAATGCCCAGCCAGCCGTGCGCTTCATTTTGCCGCGAGTAACTGCGCGCGGTGACGGTGTCGGCGAACACGAAAAAGCGGGTCTTGTCGCCGCGCTTGGCATCGAGGCGCTGGATCATCAGGGCGTATTCGTGGTCGAGCATCTGGTCCAGGCGCTCGCGGCTGACGTAGCGGCTGGTCTGCCCGTAAATGGCATCGCTGATGGTCATGTCATAGGCGGACATGGTCTTGGCGATGGTGCCGGAGGCGCCGCCGACCTTGAAGAACCAGCGCGCGACTTCCTGGCCGGCGCCGATTTCAGCGAAGGTGCCGTAACTGGTGGCGTCCAGGTTGACCTGGAGGGCCTTTTGATGCGTGGTCTTGACGGATTCGTCCATGTGCGGCGATGTGGTTTTGCCGATGGGATGACGGACATCCCGTTCGCGCGCCAATGTGAACTGATTTCATGGGAAACGCAATGATGGGGGCGCGGGGGCTTTCGGATGAGAGCGGGACGCAGAAAATTGCCGGTTGGCGGAAATTGCTTGCCTCGCCGGGGCAATGTCGGTTGATTGGCGGCGGCAGGAGAGATGGCTGAGTGGTCGAAAGCGGCGGTTTGCTAAACCGTTGTACGGTCAAAAGCCGTACCGGGGGTTCGAATCCCCCTCTCTCCGCCACTTCGTTGCAACCGCCTGCCCACCTTGAGCGCGGAATCGCCATGGGAATCGCGTCTCGCAATTGAAGCGCATGCAGTTACCGGATTTACAGCAACCACAACAGGAGCAGCCGACGGCGGTCACGCGCGGGCGGTTGCGCATCATCGCAGGGCTGGCCATTGTCGCCGTGGTGGTCGCGGCGGTCATCGTTTTTTCGCCGAAGAAACCGGGCGCTTTGCCGGAGGCCGGCCGCCAGGGGCGCGTGATTACTTTCACCAACGAGACCGTTGCCAATCCCGAGGTCATCAAGCGCGGCGAACAACTGGCCCGGGGCGTGTGCGCGACGTGTCACTTGTTTCCCGAACCGCATTTGTTGGACCGCTTCACCTGGGCGATGGAGGCGTTGCCGCGCATGCATCTGTGGCTGGGCTTCGATCCGTATCCGTGGGAGGACGAGCCGGGCGGGAAACTGGTGAAGGAAGCGAAGGTATTGCCCGAGGCGCCGATCATCGGGCAGGAGGATTACCAGGCGATTACGACCTATTATCTGGCCACGGCGCCGTTACAGGCGTGGCCGCAGACGAACAAGCCGCCCATTACCGTGGGACTAAAACATTTTCAAGTGGTGCATCCGGAATATCGCTACGGCAAGCCGATGACGACGCTGGTGAAAATTGATTCGCTGGAACAGAAACTTTACATCAGCGACTCGGAGACGAAGGAATTCGTCCGGCTCAACTCCGCGGGGAAGGTCGAGGCCAAGGCGCCCCTGGAAAGTCCCGCGGTTCACATGGTCACCGGCAAAGACGGTTTTCTGCTGACGCTGATTGGCGAGTTGTATCCTTCGGATGATCCGAAGGGCAAAATCCTGTTCCTGCCGCGCCCGAAACCCGGCGCGACCACCGGGAGCGTGGAATTGCTCAAGGAACTGCCGCGGCCGACGTCGGCGAATTTCGCGGATTTGAACCAGGACGCGACGCTGGATCTGGTGGTGAGCTGTTACGGCAATCTGGCGGGGCGGTTCTCGTGGTTTGAACAGAAGGCGGACCGGAGCATCGAGGAACATGTGCTGTTGCCGCGGCACGGGGCGGTGCGGGCCGAGGTGCATGATTTCAATGGAGACGGGCGGGCGGACATCGTGGTGATGATGGCGCAAGGGCGCGAGGGGCTGTATTTGTTTGAGAACGAAGGCGGGGGAAAATTCAAGGAACGAACGCTGTTTGAATTCCATCCAGCGTGGGGCAGTTCGTATTTCGAACTGGTCGATTTCAACGGCGACGGCGCGATGGACATTGTGGCCACCAACGGCGACAACGGCGATTTGATGCTGTTTCCGCCGTGCTCGAAGAATTACCACGGCGTGCGCGTTTACTTGAACGACGGCAAAGCCAATTTTCACGCGGCGTATTTCTACCCCATGTATGGCGCGTATCGCGCGCGGGCACTGGATTTCGACCTGGACGGGGACATCGACATTGCGGCGATCGCGTTCTTCCCGGATTACGGCGGGACATTCAAGGAATGCTTCGCGTACCTGGAGAACAAAGGGAACATGCAGTTTGCCGCGTTTACCTTCAGTGAAAGCATCTCGGGGCGCTGGATGACGTTCGACGCGGGCGACCTCGATGGCGACGGCGATCCAGACATCGCGCTGGGCGCGTTCAACCGTCCATTCAACGATCTGCCCGGCGTGTTGCTGGAGCAATGGGAGAAGCGCGGACCGTCCGTGTTGATTCTAAAGAATACGATCCGGCCGTGAGTTTCCTGACGCAAAACACCAGCAAATTGCGGCTTTGAACCCGACGGGGTTTCCTTCTATCGTCACGCCATGAACCCTCGTTTGATGACGGGCGCGGTCTGGGCGTTCCTGGCGACCGCCGCCTTCGCCGCCGACCTCACCATCACCCATGGCCCCATCCTCGGCCATGTCACATCGGAAAGCGTCCGCGTCTGGGCGCGCACGTCGGTGGCGGGTGAATTCACGGTGCGCTATGGCATCGCCGCCAATCAGCTCGGCGAGCGTTCCGCTTCGGTGCGGACACGAGTCGAGCATGATTTTGCCGGTTCGCTGGAACTGCGCGGCTTGAAGGCCAACACGCGGTATTATTACCAGGTGGTTGCGGCCGGGCAGTCGTCCGGGCCGGGCGGCAGTTTCCGAACCTTGCCCGATGCGCGGCAGGTCCAGCATCCGCAACATAACCCGAAGGGATTATTCAATTTCCGATTCGAGGCCGGCTCCTGTGCCAATCAAAACCCAGAGCACGGCATCGGCCCGAGTCTGCCGCTGTACACCACAATGCTGCGCGAGGTGAAGGACAAGGTGAACTTCGCGATCATGAACGGCGACTGGCTTTACGAGGAGGAACGCGAATATCCACCGGCGAGCTGGCTCAAGCAGGTGGGCCTTACGGAGGCGCAAACGCCGCGGGTCGTGCGCGACATGCCCACGGTGGTCGGCGTCTGGGAGAACTATAAACTCTACCTGCGCCGGGCGCCCAATCTGTCCGAGTGGCACCGGAACGTACCCAGTTATTTTACCTTCGATGATCACGAACTGGTTAATGACATCTGGGGCACCGGCACGGCAGGGCAACGCCACCGGCGCACCGTGTTTCGGGACATTGGCACGCAGGCGTGGTACGATTACCTCGGTTGGGCCAATCCGGTCGCCTTCAATCATGACCTTCACTTTGGCCGCGCGAACTTCGAAGCCGGCAGCGATTTGCTCGTGGATTCCAACGCTGATTTCACGAAACTGCCGCTCAAGGAAATGTCGAATCTCCACGTTCACTGGGGCACACCAACCGGCGGCGTCAATGAGATGAAATACGACGATGACAGCGGCGATCCCAACTCGCGCGTGTATAACATTGTGCAGGTGGTGAACAAAACGACCTTGCGCATCAGCCCGGCGGCGAAGGCGAAAGGCACGGCCTCGTATTCCATCGGCCGGCGTTCCTACGGGAAATTCCGGGTGAGCAATTGCGAATTCTTCCTGCTCGATACGCGCAGCCACCGCGACATGCACGACGTGCGTCAGCGAGACAAGCCCGGGCTTTCCATACTCGGCAAACACCAGGCCGAATGGCTCATGAACGCGATGCGCGCCAGCGATGCGGATTTCTTTTTCGTGGTATCCTCCGTGCCGTTCATGATTCCGCACATCGGCGCGGGCGGGTTCGAGTTCGACGAGCAGAACAAGGACGAATCGTGGACGGTGTTTTACGATGAGCGCGAACAACTGATCCGCTTTTGGGAAACGCTCCAGCGCCCGGTGTTCGTCATGACGGGTGACCTTCACAACAGTTTCGCGATCAAAATCACTGACCGCGTATGGGAATTTTGCTGTGGCCCGCACAACTCGGTGAACCACGCGCCTGGCGCGGACGAGGGTAATCGTCCCGCCACGGGGCGGTTCCAGTTCGGCCCGCGCCCGTGCGACATCCGCTGGTCCAGCTACATGATGGCGGACTTGCCGCGACTCCAGCGTCTGTATCCGTTCTATTGCGTGGTGCAGGTCAACAACGTCTTCAACAACCCGGTCAAACTCGGCGGCGAACGCTGGATTGCCTATCCGTATCCGCAGGTCGTCTTCCAATACTACGACGGTCGCACCGGTGAATTGCAGTACGCGGAGGCGGTGTCGAATATCCCGGCGAAGTAGTTTTGCCGCGCGACGGTCACGCCACGATTGGCGCGGCTGAAACTCCCCGGCACGCCGTTTGCTAAAGGGGTATGAACCTGAACATCCAGCACGAGGAAACGTTTCCGTTCGAACCGTCCATCGCCACCGCCCGTTCCGCAGCGGATACCATCGACCGCATGCAGCGCCTGTTCGACGAGTTCCCGATGTTCGAAGCAATTCAGGCCAAAAGCATTGCGGAAACGCGCCCGGTGGGCAGCTTTGAGCGGCTCGTTTTGAACTGTTAGGCTCACTTTGTGGGCGCGGAGTTACTGGCACGACTCGACTGCGCTTCAAGGCCCTCAAAACAGCCCGCTTTCGCCGGTTTCACCTTTGTCCAATCCTTGGACACATGTCCCAATTTCAGACCTGCCGGGAGTATCCACGATTTAGCAATGTCAACGTTTTAGCCGCCGCCCGGTTCGCTCATTTTGAGCGTGCGTTCCGGCGCCCGCCTTCCTATGTTCCGCCTCCTTTATGGCTACTGTCAAACCGTTTGCCGCCCTGCGACCGAACCCTTATCTGGCCGCCCAGATCTGTGAACTGCCCTACGACGTCATGTCGTCGGATGAAGCGCGCCAGATGGCCGAGGGCAATCCGCTGAGTTTCCTGCACGTGAGCAAGCCGGAGATTGATTTGCCGCCATCCACGGACGTTTATAACGCGTCGGTCTATGCGAAGGGGAAGGAGAACTTTGTGCGCTTGATCAGCGAGGGCGCACTCAAGCAGGACGCCAAGCCCTGCTGTTATCTCTACCGGCAGATCATGGGCCAGCACACGCAGATTGGTTTGGTGGCCGCGGCCAGCTGCGAAGAGTATCTGCAGAACATCATCAAGAAACATGAGTTCACGCGCCCGGACAAGGAAGACGACCGCGTGCGGCACATCGAGACGTTGAATTCGCAAACGGGGCCGGTATTCCTGACGTATCGCGCGCAGGCGGCGTTCGATGAGTTCGTGAACCGCAAGATTGCCGAAGCGCCGGACACTGACTTCACGGCCAAGGACGGCGTGCGGCACACGTCGTGGACCATCGGCGATGCGGCGGAGATTGAGTTCATCGCTTCGACCTTCGCGAAGATTCCTTTCCTGTACATAGCCGACGGCCATCATCGCAGTGCCGCGGCCGCGCGGGTGTTTCAGTCGCGCAAAGGACAGGGGAACAGCGGGTGGTTTTTGACGGTTATTTTTCCGCACAACCAGATGCAGATTCTGCCCTACAATCGCGTGCTCAAGGATCTGAACGGCCTGGCGCCGGCACAGTTGTTGGAGAAACTCGACGCGGTGTTTATCATCGGTTCCGAAGCGAAAGCCAAGCCAGGGCGCAAGCACGAGCTGGGTTTTTACTTTGAAGGCAAGTGGAGAACCTTGAATTTCCGCCCGCACTTCGCCGCGACGACCGATCCCATCGAAAAGCTCGACGTGACGTTATTGCAGAAGTATGTGCTCGCGCCGCTGTTCGGCATCGACGATCCGCGCACCAGCAAGCGCATCAACTTTGTCGGCGGCATTCGTGGCACAGCGGAACTGGAGAAGCTCGTCAATTCCGGCGAGTACGCGTGCGCGTTTTCCATGTTTCCCACGAGCATCGAGGACCTCATGTCCATCGCGGACGCCAACGGTATCATGCCGCCCAAGAGCACGTGGTTCGAACCCAAGCTGCGCGACGCGATGTTCTGCCACATGATCTGAGGTTGTAACGCAGGTTTCCAACCTGCGCTACAGCGCCTCAAAAACACGCACCGGCGAATGTAACTGAGTTGCTGTAGCAACCGATTCCATGCTTCATTGAGGCGTGCAGGAAAACCGCCTTCAACGCAGCTTGCGTGCGACTGTCATCGGCATGGTCGTGAACATCTTTCTGGTGGGCGGCAAGATGGCGGCCGGAGTCGTCGGTCATTCCCACGCGCTGGTGGCGGATGCGGTTGAGTCGCTCGCCGACATCTTCAGTTCACTCGTTGTGTGGCGGGGGCTGGTCGTCGCCTCCGAGCCGGCGGATGAAGACCATCCCTACGGCCATGGGAAGGCTGAGCCCATTGCCGCGGCTGCGGTTTCCACGATGCTGTTGCTCGCTGCTGGATGGATTGCCATCCAGTCCGTGCGCGAAATCCTCGTGCCGCATCAAACGCCGGCGCCGTTCACACTGGGGGTGTTGATTCTCGTCGTTTTGGTGAAGGAAACCCTGTTTCGTTTCGCGCTCAAGGAGGCAATTTCCGTGGAAAGCACGGCCGTCCGCACGGACGCGTGGCATCATCGCAGTGATGCCATCACATCGCTGGCGGCGGGCATCGGCATCACGATCGCCATCCTCGGCGGACCCGGCTACGAGGCGGCGGATGATTATGCGGCGTTGTTCGCGGCGGGGATCATTGCGTGGAACGGCTGGAGGTTGCTGCGTCCGGCGTTGAACGAGTTGATGGACACGGTGCCTGACACCGGGCTGGTGCAGCGGATTCGTGATGTCGCCTCCAGCGTCCCCGACGTTGTTCGCGTGGAAAAATGTTTCGTGCGTAAGATGGGTTACCATTATCTCGCGGACATGCACGTGGAGGTGGACCCGCAAATGAGTGTGCTGCGAGCCCACGACGTGGCACACCAAGTGAAGGACAAGGTCCGCGCCGCCCTGCCGGCTGTCTATGACGTGCTGGTGCACATCGAACCGGCGGGTCGCGAGTCGGCGAAGCCAAAGCACTGAAGAAACTCTTCCGTCGGCGCGGCAATGCGCACCTTCCGGCGTGTGAACGGGTCAACGTAACTAAGCGACACGGCCCGCAATGCCAGCGGAAACATGTCCCGCTTCCAACTCGACGCGGCATCGGCCTTGGCGTCGCCATAAAGCTCGTCGCCCACGATGCTGTGCCCGCCGCTTTTCAGATGCACACGGATCTGATGTGTGCGCCCCGTGACGGGATGACACTCGATCAAGGTGGTGGATGCTCCCTTTCGCAATACGCGGAAGTGGGTCTCCGATTCCTTCCCGGCTTTTTCATCCACGCGCATCCGCCCAATCTGCTGCGGGTCCTGCGCAAGTTTCGCGCGGCAGGTCCATTGCGTTTCCTTGGGAGCCCCGTGGACCACGGCCAGGTAAGTTTTCTCCATGCGGCGCCCTTCGAATAAATCGCTGAATGTGTCCACGCCGCCCTGGCTCCGGGCGAACAATAATATGCCGGTCGTATCCGCATCAAGCCGGTGGACATGGCGCAGGAACTTCAAATTGCGCGAACGCGCCCAGAAATCGCCCGCCGCAATGGATGACGTTATGGCCGCCTGCAGATTGTGGTCGGTGCGTTGCCACGTGAACGGGACAAGCATCCAATGCGCCGGCTTGTCGATGGCGATGATCGAGCGGTCTTCATACAGAATGGGCATGCGGACCGCATTCCTCCGGTCACCCAGTTCAACAAAGTTCGGCTTCGCCACGCGCGGAGGATAGCGGGGTATCCGCGCATCACGAGACCAAATTCTTCTTTCCACGCTGGCCGCTTTGCCTTTGTATTCGCTGGCTGTTGGTTGAAATGACTATGAAAATTGTGCTGGCATATTCGGGCGGCCTCGACACCTCGGTGCTGCTCTCGTGGATCAAAGAAACGTATAACGCCGAAATGATCGCCTTCTGCGCCAACATCGGCCAGGAGGAGGAACTCAAGGGCCTCGACAAAAAGGCCAAGCGAACCGGCGCGTCCAAGATTTACATCGACGACCTCCAGGAGGAATTCGCGCGCGATTTCATTTTTCCGATGATCCGTGCGGGAGCGATTTACGAAGGTCAATACTTTCTCGGCACCAGCATCGCGCGCCCGCTGATTGCCAAGCGGATGCTCGAAATCGCCAAGGCGGAAGGCGCGCAAGCCATCGGCCACGGCGCCACCGGCAAGGGCAACGACCAGGTGCGCTTCGAATTGACCGCCGCGGCGCTCGCGCCGGACATCGACATCATTGCGCCGTGGCGCGATGAACGGTTCCGCAAGCAATTTCCCGGGCGCGCCGAGATGATCGCGTATTGCGAGCGCAAGGGCATTCCCGTGCAGGCCAGCGCGAAGAAGCCGTATTCGATGGATCGCAACCTTCTGCATATTTCCTACGAGGCCGGCATTCTGGAAGACCCGTGGTATGACTCGTTCGATTTGAAGAACCGCGCGTATTTCACCACCCTTTCCGTTCTGCCCGAGGACGCCCCGAACAAGGCCGAGTACGTGAACATCGATTTCGAGAAAGGCAGCGCGGTGGCGGTCAACGGGAAGTCCCTGTCGCCGCTCGGCGTGATGAAGACACTCAACAAACTCGGTGGCAAACACGGTGTCGGGCGCGTCGATATGGTGGAGAACCGCTACGTGGGCATGAAATCGCGCGGCGTGTATGAGACCCCGGGCGGCGCGATTCTGCAGTTCGCGCATCGCCAGATGGAATCGCTCACCATGGACCGCGAAGTCATGCATCTGCGCGATTCCCTCATACCGAAGTATGCCGAACTGGTTTATTACGGCTATTGGTTTGCGCCGGAGCGTCTGGCGTTGCAGGCGATGGTCGAGGAAAGCCAGAAGAACGTCACTGGCACCGTGCGCGTGAAGCTTTACAAAGGCGGCATCTACGCCGCCGGACGCAAATCGCCGGTCAGCCTCTACAATCCGCACATCGCCACCATGGAAGCCGACCCCACGAAGGCCTACAACCAGGACGATGCCACGGGCTTCATCCGTTTGAACGGCCTGCGGTTGAAGGTCGCCGCCAAGGTGCATGGAACGAAGCGCAAGAAGTAAGCGGAATCACTCGATTCAATTCGCGAAGGGACGGACTACAATCCGTCCCTTTGTAGGTTTAAACTTCCGCCAAGTGGCGAGCTTGGCGCTTCGGCCCCAGAGCATTCGTGGGCCGCGGCGTGGGAAACCGTTCCTCGGGCAAATATTCCTTGAGGAAGCCCGGCTTGTCGTGCCGTCCTCCGCGCTGGTAATCGCGCCATAACGTTTCCGCGACCGATTGCGAGTCCAACCCATTCTCACGCGTCAGGAATACAAACAATAATTCCGCCAGCCGCGCCAGAGCGATGCCGCTTGTGCGCCCGGCGTGTTCATACAGCCAGTCGGTGAAACGCAGAAAGCTTGCGAACGGCGACCGTCCCGCGCTCCAGAGCAATGGCGTCGCTTCCACGAAATTGCCGCTGTTGCCCACCAGATCCCAATACCGCGCAAACCGCCGCATCCGCTGCATCGCCGCGAAATCCATCAGCTTGGTCTGAAGGATTTCGTAGGGTGGATGCGTGTTGTAACGCATCTGCCACGGTTCATCGTGCCGCACAATCGGTGTCCCCCGCAACCGCTTCAAGATGCCCACCTGGATTTCTTGCGGTCGCAGCGCCACGAGCCTGTCGAACCCTTCGCCGAAGCTTTCCATCGTCTCACCCGGCAGGCCGACAATCAAATCGGCGTGGATGTGGACGCCGGTCTGCTCGCGCAGGTAATGGAAATTGTCCGCCAGTTTCTCGTAGTTTTGCCGACGACTGATGTTCCTGCCAACGTCAGGATTGAACGTCTGGATGCCCACCTCGAATTGCAGCGCGCCGGGCGGGAACTTCGCGATCACCTCCCGCAACGCCTCGGGCAGCCGGTCCGGAATCATCTCGAAATGCACAAACAACCCCGGGCGATACCGCTTCAGAAAAAACTCCAAGATGGCTCGACTGCTCGTGATGTTCAGATTGAACGTGCGGTCCACGAACTTGAACTGTTGCACGCCGCGATCCAGCAATCCTTGGAGATTTTCCAGCAGCACGGGTAGGGGGACCTGCCGCACCGGGATGTCCAGCGACGACAGGCAAAACTCGCATGTGAAGGGGCATCCGCGCGACGCCTCCACGTAAATGATGCGATGCGCGACGTCGTCATCCGTGTAGAGATGATACGGCAGTTGCAACTGGTCGAACTCGGGCAGTTCGGCGGGAATCACCTTCATCGCCGGGCGCTCGCCATTGAGCAACTGCCCGCATACCTCGGCAAACTTCAAATCCGCCTCGCCGGTGATGACGTAGTCCACCAGCCGAACAATCTCCTGCTGATCCACTTCATAACTCACCTCGGGCCCACCCAGGATGATGGTGATGTCCGGCCGCACGCGTTTGATGGCGGCGATAACCTGCTCCGTCTCTTCCACGTTCCAAATATACACGCCGAACCCCAGGATGCGCGGCTCGCGGGCCAGCAGGATCTCCGCGATGTCCAGCGGACGCTGGTTGATGTCGAATTCGACCAGGCAGGTGCGGGATTGCAATGCACCCATGTTGGCCAGCAAGTAACGCAGGCCAAAGGAGGCATGAATGTACTTTGCGTTGAGCGTTGTTAAAACAATGTCCGCCATCGCCTTCAACGTAGCATGCGCGCGCAGGCGGAATCAATCCGCGGGTAACACCGCCCACGCGCCTTGAATTTCCGATTTCCCCGAACCGCGGACCGTGATACGCTTTCAGCATGATCAACCGCCTTTGCGCTGTACTATGCGCCTCATTGGTCGCACTTTCCCTTGCCGCCGCGCCCGCTCCCAATCCGCCCACGCTCGCACTAGGCGCGTCCGCGCCTGATTTCAATCTCCCGGGAGTCGATGACAAGAACTACGCGCTCGAGGATTTTGCGAAGGCAAAGCTGCTGGTCGTCATCTTTACGTGCAATCATTGCCCGACGGCGCAGTTTTACGAGGACCGCATCATCAAAATCGTGGATGATTATCAATCCAAGGGCGTCGCGGTGGTGGCGATTTCACCGAACGACCCGTCATCCGTCCGCCTGAATGAACTGGGTTACACCGACCTGAGCGATTCGTTCGAGGAAATGAAAATTCGCGCCTCGCACAAGCGTTTTAACTTCCCGTATCTTTACGATGGCGACAAGGAAGCGGCCTCGCGCGCCTACGGCCCCATCGCCACGCCGCATGCGTTTGTCTTCGACGCGGAACGCAAGCTTCGTTACGTGGGCCGCATTGACGACAGCGAGCGCCCGGAATTCGTAAAAACCCACGACCTGCGGAACGCGCTCGATGCCCTGCTGGCGGGCAAGCCGGTCGAAGTGGCACAAACCAAGGCCTTCGGGTGCTCCATCAAATGGGCGGGCAAATCCGACGACGTGAAGAAATACATGGAGAAACTCGCCGCCCAGCCCGTGAGCGTGCAACTGGTGGATGCCGACGGCCTGCGCGCCTTGCGCAAGAACGACTCCGGCAAGCTTCGGCTTGTCAACTTCTGGGCCACCTGGTGTGGTCCATGCGTGGCGGAGTTTCCCGAACTTGTCACAATTCACCGCATGTATGGCCATCGCGCGTTCGAACTGGTCACGGTTGCGGGCAATTATCCTGATGAGGAAAAGGAAGTGCTGAATTTCCTGAAGAAGCAGCAGGCTTCGTCGAAAAACCTGCTGTTTGGCACGCCGCAGAAATACGAACTGATGGCCGCGTTCGACAACACCTGGGAAGGCGCGTTGCCCTACACCGTCCTCATCGGTCCAAAGGGCGAGATTCTTTACAAACGACTTGGCGAAATCGATCCTCTCGAACTCAAACGCGAAATCGTCAAGAACCTCCAGTACGATCGGAAGCAGAAATAACCGCATTGGGCCCGTCGCCACAGCACCTCGTCTCCAACACCTCCTCCGATACCAGGCTGCTCTTCTTGACTCCGTCCTTCGTCTTCTTGTCGCTGCTGGCTTTCGGCGGCAGACCGGGCACCAGGCTGGGATCATACTTCGCGCCGGCGGACACCTGAATGACCGTCATGCGGATTTTGGTGGGAAAGAATTTTTCGTGATCGGGGCGTTTGTGGGCGTGGCCGCTGCCGCCGCTGTTGTCTTTCATCACGAGGTCCATCTGCTTGATGCCCTGCGCCCACACGATGGCGTCATTCTGCCAGAATGATTTCATCGAGACGTCCTTTTCATACACGCCCTTCTCGCGATAGACATCCGAGCCCATGCAACCGTAGCCGTTGCCCTGGCCCTTGTTTGGGATGTAGCAAATACTCCACGTGGTCGGTTCGATGCCCGGCGGCTTGTCCAGCACCTCCAGACGGATATGCGCAGTTCCGTTGCGGTAATCCACGGGCGCCGTCCAATCGCGTGGCCGCTCCGGGTTGATCAACGGCCCCTTTACATAGAAGTGCGATTTGCTTGGTTTGGAGTTGTCAGCGTCCTGCTTGGTGAAGGTGAAGATCACATCGAAGAGCACGAATTGGGCGGCGGAACCCGCGGAAGGCATCAGCAGCAACACAGCCGCGAGCAAAGCGAACCGGCGCGCGCGGATTTCCATCCAACCGAGGAACCAGGCCCCGAACAAGTAAAACAAATTTTGATCGTGCTTCATGTCGCCATCGTGCTAAGCGCCTTTTCCCTGTCCAGCGTAACTTGCGAGCGGAGGTGGATTGTACACCGACCCCAGGGGGCCTGGTGCCACGCGATCCCGCGGTCCACTTGGTGCTACTTTCCGTCTTTCGCTATCTGGTAAACGGTTACTCCCCCAGTTGCGTTCCCGACAGCGAAATGGCGTGCATCGGGGGAAAATGCCACCGACCAATAGTTACCGTGAGTTGACCAAAGCAACTTCCCGGACTGAGAACTCCAAAGGCAGATATCATCCATTCCTGCCACAGCGATCAGTTGTCCGTCAGGCGAAATCGCAATACTGGCTGCCAGATGATCGTCACCTTGCAATTCGCGAATCACTTGTTTCGTTCCGAGGTGGACAATTTTGCCCGGAATATCGTAATCCCCCTTGCAGAAAACAGCTTGCTCTCTATGCAGCAGGCCCACGTATTTCGCCTGCTGTTTTCCCGGCGCGGCCTCAAGCAATTCCTGCTTCAAAGCCCATGTGGTCGTATCCCACAAGGATGCCGGTTGTTTGCCGCCACCCATCACCAATTCCTTGCCGTCGCGTGACAAGTCCAACGTAAGGACAGTTTTCCCGCGATCAGTTGTGTGTGTGGGCATTTCCTGATTTGCGAAAAGTTTCTTGAGCCCTGTTTCAGCAGCCACGTCCCAAACCGTCGCATACGGTTGGCTGCGCGCTGCCGTCACCAGCGTCTTCTTGTCCGGCATGATCACAATGGCATGAACGAGTCCACCCGCGTGCCACCTATGAATCGGCTTGGCTGTTCTCACGTCCCAAATCGTCAATCTGTAACCCCCTCCCGCCAGCCACTGGCCATCCGCGCTGAACGCAACCGCTCCCACGAGCCCGCGATGACCGTCGAGCATTGTCACCCGTGCCTTGCTGCGCCAATGCCAGAGCGTGATTTCGCCATGGGATCCCAAGGAAGCATCGCGGCCACTGCCAGCAGCTAAAAGGGAACCGTCAGGCGAAAACGCCACCGATGCCATGCGGTCCGCGCGCGCCGGACCTTTCAAGGAGGCGACGGCCACCACGTTAAGTGGTTCGGTGTTCCCGGCGGGACAGGCGGCCGGACTCCCCAGCAAAAGGACACATGGAAGGAAACGAAACAACATCACTCAATTCGCTTGTTTCAAAAAACGGCAGTTCAGTCAAGTCTGAGTAAACCCGCTTGGAGTTTTGGGTTCAATTCACGTGCGGAACAGGATGCTCTCCCGCTTGAACATCGCCACCGCCAGCGACAGCGCGCCCAGCGCATAGACGCATGACGAGGCGAAAACCAGCGCGATGAGTCCCCACTGGAAATTCCCTGTCAGCATGTCCTTGGAAATCAGGCTCACGTTCAGGATGGGAATCAACGCCAGTTTCGCGCTCGGCTCGAAGCCCGGCAGCATGGCGGCCATCGCCGGCATCAACACCACCGCGATGAGAGGCGATGCATAACTCTGCGCTTCCTTGAATGTCCGCGCGAACGTTGCCAGTGCCAACAGGCCCGCCGAAAACATCACCGCCAGCGGAATCATCAGCGCGAACACCCCCAGCAGCCCGGTCATGCTCAGGTCGAACGAAAACGATTTGCCGAATTTTCCCAATTCGCGCGCCGCGACAAATGGAAGTGTGAACGTCGCCGTAAACGACGCCAGCGACACCGCCGCGGTGATAAGCGACGCGGTCAGCACCATGAAGAACTTGCCCGCCACAATCTCGGAACGTTCGACCGGCGCGGCAAGGATTGTCTCCAACGTGCCGCGTTCCTTTTCGCCGGCCGTCAGGTCCGTCGCCGGATGCAGCGCGCCCACGAAGCAGAGCAGGATGATCATGTACGGAATGATGCCGCCGATGAGGTTGCCCCCCACCTTCGTCGGCGCCGCCACGTTTTCCTCGCGCGTGTCGAACGGCTTCAGGTCGTCGCGCGACAGACCGCTGGCGGAAAGGCGTTTCTCCACCAACCCGTCGCTGAACTCACGAATCACCTTTTGCACATTGCGAATGGCCATCTGCGACCGCACTTCGCCGGTGTAATAATAAATCTTCACCGCGGGCCGGTTGGTCGACTGGGCAAACAGATCGCGCTCAAAGTTCTGCGGAATCTCCACCACGGCGCGCAATTTCTTGTCATTGATGAGCGCGACGTAATCGGCCGCCGGCGGAACAATCTCGATGTTCTCCACCTTGCGGATGGCTTCCGCCAGCGACGGCGAATTGGTTTCGCCCAGCAGCATGACGCTCGACGTCTCGCGCTGCATCTTGACCATCGACTTCGCCGCCAGCGTGCCGAAACCAATCGTCAGGAGCGGGAACAACAGGATGGGCACCACAATCGTGGAGACAATCGTCCGCTTGTCGCGCAGCGCATCGCGCAACTCTTTGCGGTAAATGATGGCGATCCGGCGAAAATTCATTTGTCTTTCACCGCCTCCTCGCGTTGCTCCACCGTCTGGACAAAAATCTCCTCCAGATCCGGCTGCTTCGTCCGCTCGCGCAATTCCTCCAGCCGCCCCTCGATCAGCAGTTTGCCGTGATGAATGATCCCAATCACGTCGCACAATTTTTCCACCTCGCTCATCACGTGGCTGGAAAAAATCACCGTCTTGCCGCGCGTGCGGCAATCGCGGATGAATCCCACAATCGTCCGCGCGGCCATCACATCCAATCCGTTGGTCGGCTCGTCGAAAATCATCACCGGCGGGTCATGCACCAGCGTGCGCGCAATCGACACCTTTTGTTTCATGCCGGTGGACAGCTTGTCGCAACGGCGTTCGGCAAATTCGACGATGCCCAGCGCCTGCATGAGTTCGTTCGCACGCGCGCGCAAGGGTTCACCCTCGAGTCCGTTCAATCGCCCGAAATACTCGATCGTTTCGCGCGCCGTCAGCCGGTCGTACAGCGCCGTCGCCGTGGACAGAAAACCCACGTTGGCGCGCACCTTTTGCGCTTCGCGCGTGATGTCAAATCCCGCCACGGATGCCGTGCCCGCCGTGGGCTGGAGCAACGTCGCCAGGATGCGCAACGTCGTGGTCTTGCCTGCGCCATTCGCGCCGAGCAATCCGTAAATCTGGCCGGGTTCGCAGCGAAAGCTCACGTTCTCCACCGCGTGGATCTTCGTGCGCTTGGGTCCCGTGAAGACCTTGGAAAGCTGGCGGGCTTCAATCATCGCTGCGGCAATAAACCTCATCATTGAGCGCTTGGCCAGCGTGAATCAGTTCATGGCGCGGCGACTACGGCCTTGTGTTCCAAGTCATTGGCCGCAGGCATCGGCACCGCAGCAGCGCCGCCACGATGGGTCGCCATGAAATACAGCACCGGAACAGCCATCCGGCTGATGAGCAACGACGCGACTTCGCCCGCCATCAACGAAATGGCCAGACCCTGAAAAATCGGATCAAACAGGATCACGCCTGCGCCCACAATCACTGCCAATGCCGTCAGCAGCATTGGACGAAATCGCACCGCGCCGGCATCGACCACCGCCTCGGCCAGCGGCATGCCCTCGCGCAGCCGCAATTCGATGAAGTCCACGAGGATGATGGAGTTGCGCACCACGATCCCCGCGCCCGCCATGAAACCAATCATCGACGTGGCCGTGAAGAACGCGCCCAGCGCGCCGTGTGCCGGCAGGATGCCAACGAGCGAGAAAGGAATTGCCACCATCACAATCAGCGGCGTGAGAAACGACCGGAACCAGCCGACCATCAGCACGTAAATCAGGATCAGCACCGCGCCGAACGCCATTCCCAGGTCCCGAAACACTTCGATGGTGATGTGCCATTCACCATCCCATTTCAGCGCCGGGCGGGCGTCGGTGAAGGGTTGTGTCGCATTGAGGACGTGCAATGCACTCGCGCCCCCTTCGTAACGCGTCATGTCCAGCGCGCGCAACGCCTCGTTCATTTGGAAGATCGCATAAACGGGACTCTCAACCACGCCCGCCACGTCGCCGATGACATACGTCACCGGCATGAGATTTTTGCGATGAATGGTTTTGTCGGCAATCGTGCGTTCCATCTTTACTAGTTCGCGCAACGGCACCAGCGGCGCGCCGCCGCTCAAGCCCGGTTCGGGCAGCGCATTGGCGTCGCCCGAGCGCACGCGCAGGGCGAGCAATTCGTCGGGCGTGGTGCGCGCCGCGCGGGGCAGTTCCAAAACAAGCGGCACGTCCTCCTTCTCACTGGGCTGGTGCAATAGGTCCACCGATTCGCCGCCCACGGCGATGCGCAATGTCTGCGAAATCGTTTCGGCGCTGATGCCGTGGAGCGCCGCTTTTCCCTTGTCGACGATGAACCGTGTCTTGGGCTGATCATCCTCCAGGTACCAATCCACATCCACGACGCCCGGCGTGCGGCGGAAGACATCGCGCACCTGTTTCGCCAGACCCATGCGCGCCTCGTCGGTGGGACCGTAGATTTCAGCGACCAGGGTTTGCAACACCGGCGGACCGGGCGGCACCTCGGCCACGGCCACCCGCGCCCCGTATCGCGTGGCTATCTCCGCGACTTGCGGGCGCACGCGTTTGGCGATGTCGTGGCTCTGCGCCTTGCGAGCGTGTTTGCCCACCAGGTTGACCTGGATGTCAGCGATGTTCGCGCCGCGCCGCAGGAAATAGTGCCGCACCAGGCCGTTGAAGTTGAACGGTGCCGCGGTGCCCACATAAATCTGGTAATCCATCACTTCCGGTTCCATGCGCACCGCCGCCGCAATTTCGCGCGCCGCGCGCGCCGTTTGTTCCAGCGCGCTGCCTTCGGGCATGTTCAGGATGATCTGGAATTCACTCTTGTTGTCGAAGGGCAGCATTTTCACCTTCACCCAACCGATGCCCATGAGCGACATCGCGCCCAGCAGCAACGCTGTGATGCCCGCCAGAAATCCCCAACGCCAGCCGCGATGGGCGATGAGCGGTCCCATCACGCGCCGGTAGAATCGGGTGAAGAAGTCTTCGGGATGGCTGAGAGGAGGCGGGGTGTTGGAGTGCTGGAGTGGTGGAGCGGCGGGGTCGTGAATTCGGCGCCACCGCAACATCCGCACCGCGGCCCAGGGCGTGACGATGAACGCAATCGCCAGCGAAAAGAACATCGCCGCGCTCGCCCCGATGGGAATGGGCCGCATGTATGGACCCATCAGGCCGCCCACGAACGCCATGGGCAACACCGCCGCAATCACGGCAAATGTCGCCAGAATCGTCGGATTGCCAACTTCGCTGACAGCCTCCACCGCAATCGCCGACCACTCCCGACCTTTGTTTTGAGGCAGATGAAAGTGGCGCACGATGTTCTCCACCACGACGATGGCGTCGTCCACGAGGATGCCGATGGAGAAAATGAGCGCAAACAAGGTGATGCGGTTGAGCGTGTAGCCGTGCAGATAAAACACCAGCAACGTCAACGCAAGCGTCGAGGGAATCGCCACGGCCACGATGCCAGACTCGCGCCAGCCGAGCGTCAGCAAAATGAGCAGCGACACACTCATTACCGCGATGCCCATGTGCCAGAGCAGTTCGTTCGATTTCTCCGCCGCCGTTTCGCCGTAATGCCGCGTGATGGACACCGAAACATCCGCCGGAATCAAAGTGCCCTTGAGGGTGTCAACCTTGCGCAACACCTGCTCGGCCACATCAATCGCATTTGCGCCGGGCCGCTTGGCGATCGTGAGCGTCACCGCCGGTCTGTCCTCGCCCAAGGACGGCATGCGATTCTCCCTCTCCCTGAGGGAGAGGGCTGGGGTGAGGGGGAAGGGCACATCAGGCGACCCGCGATTGGAATTCTTGTCACGCTGTGCATTAACGTCATTCATTCTCGCGGCTCCGGCACCGAAAAGCACATATTGCGACGCCTCCTCCGCGCCATCAATGATGTCCGCCACTTCCCGCAAATACACCGGCTTGCCGCCAAACACGCCGATGACAATGTTCCCAACCTCCTCCGCCGTACCAAGGAACGCCCCGGTTTCCACAGCGATTTCGCGGTTGTCGCTGGTCAACCCACCGGAAGCAAACTGGCGGTTGGCCTGGCGCAGCATGGGAACCAGTCCCGTCGGGCTGAGGTTGCGCGAGGCCAGCCGCGCGGGATCCAGTTGCACGCGCAGCTGCCGCCGCGCGCCGCCGATGATCGTGGTCTCGGCCACCTGCGCCACTTGTTTGACCGCGTCATCGACCTGTGCCACCAGCCGCCGCAAGGTCAGATGGTCGTAGCGGTCGCTGTGAAATGTCAGCGCCAGAATCGGCACGTCATCGATCGAGCGTGGCTTGATGAGCGGGAACGAAACGCCGTGCGGGATGCGGTCGAAATTCGATTGCAGCTTCTGGTTCAATTTCACGAGGCTGCGCTCCACGTCTTCGCCCACGAGAAACCGCACGATGACCAGGCTCTCGCCGGGACGCGACATCGAGTAGATGTATTCCACTCCCGGAACTTCCCAGAGCAGTTTCTCCATCGGCCGCGTGGCCCGTTCCTCGACCTCTTTGGCGCTGAAACCGGGCATCGACACCATGACGTCGATCATCGGCACCTTGATCTGCGGCTCTTCCTCGCGCGGCAACAACCACACTGCCGCCAGACCGAGCAACACGGACGTGACGATGATCAACGGCGTGAGTTTGGAATCGATGAACGAGCGCGCGATGCGCCCCGCCAGCCCCAACGGTGAATGTTCCTCCGCTTTCATGGCCGCACCTGCACGCGTTGTCCGTCTGCCAGTTGGTCAATTCCACCTACAACCACCCGCTCGCCACCGGCCAGGCCGGAAAGAATTTCCACCTCGCCGCCGATGACTTTCCCGGTTTTCACCAGCCGCAGTTGCGCGGTTTGATTCGTGACCACAAAGGCGAGCTCCATCTGGCCGCGCTTCAACACCGAGTTGGTCGGCGCGCGCAATGAAATGCTTTCGCTGACCGGAATCAGCACCCGGCCAAACTGTCCGGCGCGCAGGCGCGCATCCACAGGTAAATCAAGCTTGGCAAGAAAAGTGCGACTGACGGTATCGGCGGCGGGAGCCATCTCACTGACCCGCGCGCGAAGTTCAGCGCCGGCACTGACCACACTCACAAGCAACTCGTCGCCTGTGCGTACGCGCTCCAGCAGTGTCTCGGGAACGTCCGCTTCCAGCCGCAACTGTTTTGGGTCTTCCAGTTCGACCAGCGGACGGCCCGGCGTGGCGAGATCGCCCGTGTCCGCGAGCTTGCGCGTCACGACCCCATCGAATGGCGCGGTCACGCGCGCGTAATCGAGCATGGTCTGCGCTTCGGCCACCGCTGCCTTCGCGACACGTTGGCGCGCCTGCACGGCTTCGAACTCCGCGGGCGTCACCGCCTGCTGCGCCAACAGTTTCGTGAACCGCCGCAAATCATTGTCGGCTTGCTCGAGAATCGCCTTGGCCTGGTCAAGCTTGGCCCGGATCTCTCCGGCATCGAGTTGCGCCAGCAATTGGCCGGTTTTCACCGCATCCCCGGAAGCCACGGCGAGACGTTCGATTCGCCCGCTGATTTTCGCCGCCACGACCGCTCGCAATTTCGCCCGCACCGTGCCCACCACTTCCTCCGTCGCCACATGTGCCTTGCGCTCGACGGTCTGTGTTCTTACTGCCACGGTCGGCAACGGTTGCGTCGCCGCCCGTTCCGGTTCGCGCGTGCAACCGGCCACCAAGGCAACGGCGACCATGAGTGAAACGGCGTTCAGAATCATGACGCAGATGCTTCCCTCTCCCCTCAACGGGGAGAGGGACTGAGGGTGAGGGGTGGTTATACCTAACCCGTCATTCTTACTTGTCGCGATGTCAATTGCTTCTCTCATTTGTCGCTTGGTGCTTCTCTGGAAGCTTGAAGTTTTGATCCTTGAGGCTTTCCATTTGCGGCAGTCCGAGCGCCTTGCGCAACGCCGCCACCGCAATCCGCCGATCCGCCTCCGCCTCGGCCCGTCGCACCCGCGCGCCCGTCAACGCCGTCTCCGTGTCGATGAGTTGCGTCGCCAGTGCCAGGCCCTGTTCAAAGCGCGCGCGCGTCAACTCGCGGCTTTCCTCCGCCTGCGCGGTGGCTTTGCCCGTCACGGCCAGACGTCCGTCGGCTTCCTGCAAATGCAAGCGCGCCTGTTCCACTTCGAAATCCACGGTCAGCCGCAGCTTGCGTTCTTCTTCGCGAACCGATTCGGCTTCTGCCCGCGCCGCGTTCACCTTGGCGCGATTCAGCCGGCCGTCCCAAATGTCGAATTGCAGCATCACCCCCGCGGTCCAGCTTGCGCCCGAGCCGTTGTATTCCCATCCGTTGTCATGTTCATAACTGCCAAAAGCATTCACGCGCGGCCGTTGCCATCCCCGAGCGCGCCGCACCTCCGCTTCCGTGGCAGCGATGCGCTGTCTGGCCGCCACCAGTTCCGGTCGCAGGGCGGCCACATCCGCCGCGGGCGTGTTGACCTCCGGCACGTCGTCCGCCACGGCGAATTCGCCGGACTCGATGCCCAGCAGGTTCCGCAAGGCGCGCTCGACCAGTGCGCAGGCATTGCGTGCCCGCACCAGATCTTCGCGGGCCTGCGCCAGCCGCACCTCCACATCCAGCAACTCGGCCTTCAACATCGTCCCGGCGTTGAAGCGCCGCGTGGCGATTTGCGTGTTGGCTTCGAAGGCGCGCACCGATGACTCGGCCGCGCGGATGAATTCGCGCGCCTTACCCACCGTGTAAAACGTGCGCGCCACCTCGAAAGCCAGCGCGTCTCGGACAGCTTCCGCTTGTTCGCGCGTCGCAGCGACGTTGGCCCGCGCGGCTTCCCGCCCGGCCACGTTGCGCCCGCCATTGTATAGCGGCACGGTGACCGCTCCCTTCACGTTCAGATTATCGATGTCCGGCGGGTCGTTGAAGTTCAGCCCCGGTGTGAAGGATTTTTGATTGAGCACATGGCCGAAGATGGCCGCCGGATTGTCGGTGCGCAGGTAGGTGGAACTGAATTGCACCTGCGGATGGAACGCCGCGTTCGCCTGCTCCAGGCCCGCCTGGGCCGCCACGATGCGTTGCCGCGCCACCGCGGCGTCCGGGCTGTTCGTCAGCGCAAAGGCAATCGCCCGCTCCAGCGTCCATGGCTCGGCCCCTTGGGCGGGGGCGGGAGGCAGCCACACCATCGCCACGAGGGCCAGCAACTGGAGATTCATCTTCATGGAGACATCGCTCTGGTTATCAAGTTCCCGCCGGAACACCGCTTTGACTCACCGTAAATTGCCGTTGCTTTCGCCGATTTTGAGAAGTCACGGTTTGGCGCAGCATCTGTCACGACCGATGCCCAGCTTGCGGAAGATGTTCTCGGCGGGACAAAACCCCGTGAACGCGGACTGGATGAGGTTCAATCCCACGAACACAGCCAGCAACAGCCACCACTGGCTCACCCAATGCGCCAGGGCGACGCTGAGCAGCACCAGGGAGCCGGCCAAAATGCGGATGGCACTTTCGAGTTTCATTGTTTTCATGGTTGCGTTATCAATTGTTGATGTTAAGTTACTATATGACTATACGCGCATATATGGAAGTTTGTCAAACCGCCTCCTAAGCCTATGCCGCCCAAATCCAAACGCGCCTCCCTGCCTCCCCAGGCCCTGGATCTCATCGCCGCCCGCTTCAAAGTCTTGAGCGAGCCCATGCGCCTACGCCTCCTCATTGCGCTGGAGGCCGGCGAGAAGAATGTATCCGACCTTGTGGCCGCCACCGGCGCCACCCAGGCCAACGTCTCCCGCCACCTCCAGACCCTCACCGACGCCGGCATCCTCAGTCGCCGCAAGGAAGGGCTGAATGTGTTCTACACCATCGCCGACCCCTCCATCTTCGACCTTTGCGAACACGTCTGCGGCAGCCTCCAGAAGCGGCTGGCCCAGCAGGCCAAGGCTTTCGGCGGGTGAGACAAACCGCGCGGCTGCGGCGTCCCATGCGCCCTAAAGGATTTGCCAGGTCTATTTTAACAGATTCACGTTCCTTTCTTCGATGATGTTGTCCTTTACGATGGAGCTTTTGGCGGGGCCAAGGTTGATGGCGGTCTTGGCTTTGCGCAGGTCGGAGATGACGTTGCCGGAGACGAGGATGCGTTGGCATTCGCCCTTGGTCCAGACGGCTTCGGTGGACAGGCCGCTGAAGCTGTTGCCGGAAATGATGACATCGCTGGTGCCTTCGAGGAAGACGCCAGTGCCTTCGTCGCCGGCCATGGGGTTGGGAGTCTTCTTCAGGTCAATGGGCGGGCGCTTGTCCTTGCCGCCGCCGATGTAGGTGTTGCAAAAATTGTTCGCCGAAACCGTGATGCGTCCGCTGTCGGGGCCGATGCGCAACGACGCCTTGTGCGCGATGGTGAAGGTGTTGGCCGACACCGCGCAACCCCAGGCGTCGCGCAAATCGATGCCGCCTTGGAGGTGGTGCGCGATGACATTCGCGCTGAGCGTGATGCCGTAGCAATCGCGGTCCAGGATGATGGCGATGCCGTTGCATTCCTCGATCATGTTGCCGGAGACGACCGAGCCATAGGTGTTCTCGATGACCACGCCGTGGCGCAAATGGTCGTCCACGTTGTTGCCGTTCATGCACAGGTTGAAGCTGTCCACGCAGCGCAAGGCGTCCTGGTTTTCCTCGAAATGATTCGCGTTCACCACGATGTCGTGACAGGCGACGATGTTGAGGCCGGCCAGTTTGTTGTAGGTGAGAATGTTGTCCGAGACGCGCGGGTCTTCGTAGCAATCGATCAAATTGATGCCGTGCCCGCCATGATGGTCGATGGACAGGCCGTGCAGGAAAATCTCCTGAATGCCCTCGGCGCGAAGGCCGTCACCGCTGTTGGTGTTCCCGCTGACGCGGAAGTTGCCGAGCTGGATGCGCCAGATGCGCGAGCGCGTGTTGGTGGCGCGGTCCGGCGGGCGCAGGACAATGGCCGGTTCGCCCTTGGTGTTCAGATTTTTGATATGCGTGGAGGCGCCCGAGCCCTCGATGCGCACCTCACCCTTGGTGAGCAGCAGCGGCTGGGTCAGCTCGTACGTGCCGGGTGGAATCAACACGATGCCGCCCGAGTCGGGGAGGGCGTCGAAGGCAGCCTGCAAGGTGGGAAACTTTTTCGCATCGATGGTGGCGGGTTTCGTATCGGCGGCGGATGTCGGGATGGCGTAGGACCACGCGATGAGCAAAGCGAGTGCGGTAATTGGTTTCATACAATCACGTTTTAGCTTCCTTAAGTTTCTGGCGGATGCCTTCCTGCGCGGCGTAAAACGCATAGCCGATGCCCACGCCGAACCAGACGCCGTAGCAGAGGCCCCAGCCGAGTTTGGCGCCGATGGGATGCTGTTTGCCGTTGGCTTCATAAACGTAGCCGCCGAGGAAGTAGCCGACCGAATGCGTGACAAACAACAGTAGAATGACCGGCAAGGCTGCCTTGCGCGCGCCAAACGCGCAGGTGATCAGCAAGCCCATCACCGTGGTGCCGGCGAGTGAGCCGACCCATTCGCCCGCGCGCCCTTTGACACCGAACCACGCCAGCGACCAGGCCAGCGCATACGCCGCGAACGCCGCGCCGAACAGCGCATAGAATCGCAGCAACGACCCGCCGACCACCAATCCGCTGAGCGCCACGCCCGTCAACGCGATGAACACCACGGCGCACACGAGGTAGAGCCCGGCTTCGCCGATGTTTTGATACATCCATTTCCCGGCGAAGGCCCAGATGGCGTAGGGCGCGAGGCTGACCAGCGCGAAGCCCACCGCGCCGCGCAGCACCGACGCGTTGAGGTCCGGCGGCTGGACTGGCGACTGGAGCCGTTGCGCGACCTGATCCGGATAAAGCCCGAAGCATCTCATGGGGTGACGGGGTTCATTTGAGGAGTTGCGGCGTGGTTTGGCAAGCAGTTCTGGGGTGTCGAACCGGCGGATCTTGAGCCGGCGCGGCCCAAGAAAATCTTTCCAAGGAGTCCGGAAAACGGCGGCAAGGGGTGGGAAAAAGGGTGGAACGGGGTGGAAGGGATTGCCGAATTTTGATTTGCGATTGGGTCGGGCCAATCGCCCGTAGCGAATTGAGACAACGTGAGATGCCGGGCGGGGCGGCATTTTTTTTCGAATAGGCTCGAAAAGGATCGAATAGGCTCGAATAGGCTCGAATAGGCTCGAATAGGCTCGAAATCGAAGCGGGGCCAGATCCGGGATGTCAGATCCGGTGCGACGGGATGCGTGATGCGTATGCGGGGAGACGCAGGTTGGTGGGTTTGGAGCGGAGGTGGCAGACGGTGATGGTTGTTTCGCCAAAGGCGTGCGTCGCCCGCGGGCGCGAGCATGCGTTGACGGAAGGCGCGTGGCCGGACCGTTTTGGACGGTGGCGCTCCCTGGCGCATACGACGGAGGTAGTGTGGCACGGAGTGATAATAGTGTCAACAGGTTCTTTGCGCGCGGCGGGGACGTGGAAGGACAAGGTGACGGGGAGACGGCGCGCCGGATTGGCGTCCGGAAAGAAAGTGGCCAAGGGAGAGGCGGTTTGGTAATGCTCGGGGATGAAATACCAGAGAATCCTGTTAGCACTGGTGATGTTGCTGGCGGCCGGGCAGATGTCGGCGGCGGTATATGACGTGATTATCCGCAATGGGCGGCTGGCGGATGGCACGGGCAATCCGCTGTTTCACGCGGATGTGGCGATCAAAGGCGGGCGCATTGTGGCGGTTGGCCGGGTGACGGGGGACGCCGCGAAGGAACTGGATGCAAAGGGGCTGGTATTGGCGCCGGGGTTTGTGGACGTTCATACGCATGCGGAGGGGATTGAGAACTCGCCGAAGGCGGAGAACTTCGTGCGCATGGGGGTGACGACGCTGGTGCTGGGGAATTGCGGCGGGTCGCGCCTGAATGTGGCGGAATATTTCAAGCAACTGGCGGATGTCACGGTGTCGCCAAACGTGTGCACGTTGATCGGGCAGGGGACGGTGCGCAACAGCGTGATGGGCGGCTCATTCATGCGCCCGGCCAACGCGACGGAACTGGAGAAGATGCGGGCGCTGGTGGAGCAGGCGATGAAGGACGGCGCGGTGGGCATGTCCACCGGGCTGATTTATCTGCCGGGCACGTTTACCAAAACGGAGGAGATCATCGAGCTGGCGAAGGTGGTGGGGAAATACGACGGCATTTATGTGAGCCACATGCGCAACGAGTCGGTGGGCATTTTCAACGCGCTCGATGAATTGTTCCGCATCGCGCGCGAGGCGGGCGTGCGCGCCGAGGTGTCGCACATCAAGCTGTCCGGCAAGGCGGCGTGGGGCCAGGCGGACAAGGTGCTGGCGGCGATTGAACGGGCGCGCGCGGAAGGGCTGGATGTGACCCAGGACCAATACATGTATCCGGCGTCGAGCACGGGCATCTCCTCGCGCATCCCCGAATGGGCGCGCGAAGGGGGCGACAAGAAATTCATCGAGCGGCTCAACGACCCGGCGACGAAGGCGAAGATCATCGAGGAGATGAAGCGCGACCTGGAACGCAGCCAGCACGAGAATTACGGCTATGTCTTCATCGCGTCGTATCGCAAGGATAAATCCATCAACGGCATGAATGTGGTCGAAGCGGCGAAGAAGACGCGCGGCTCCGATTCCATCGAGGCGCAGATTGAACTCATTCTGGACATCAACAAGAACGGCGGAGCGTCGTGCGTGTTTCACAGCATGAACGAAGACGACCTGAAGGTGTACTTGGGCCACCCAAACACGATGATTGCGTCGGACAGTGGCGTGCGGTCGTTTGGCGAGGGCGTGCCGCATCCGCGCGGCTACGGGAACAACGCGCGGGCATTGGCGCGATATGTGCGCGAGTTGAAGGTGCTGAGGCTCGAGGATGCGGTGCGGCGGATGTCGTCGCTGCCGGCCGGCACGTTCCGGTTGAAGGACCGGGGATTGCTGCGGGAAGGTTTTTTTGCGGACGTAGTGATATTCGACCCGGAGAAGGTGCAGGACCACGCGACGTTTGAAGATCCGCACCATTACGCGACGGGATTCAAGTGGGTGCTGGTGAACGGCGTGACCGTGGTGGAAAATGACAAGCACACGGGGGCGCGGCCGGGGAGGATGTTGAGGCATTCAGAAGGGGATTCAGCGGGCGATTGACGAGCACGTCCGAATGACGATATGCGGGAACTTTACGAGGAGGAGATGAAGACCATGGGGATTCAACGGGCGGGATGGGCATTTTTCCTGTGCCTGGTGTCAGTTTCAGGTGGAGCAGATCTGTCCACTGCGAACCGTGATTCGCTTTCGCATTTCTGGCAGGCCGCCGAACAGAAGCAGCGACCGGTCACCGTTGTTTCGTTTGGCGATTCGATGGCGGATTCGTATCAGTCGATCGCCTATGTGTTGATGAACCGATTCCGGAATCAACTGGGCATCGCCGGATACTCGTTAAACAGTTACGCAAATACGACGCTGTGGTATTCGCCCGATGGCGCGACATCCATTCCTCCTTCACCATTTTGGTTCGGGTATCACTTTCAACTCATTCCCAACTCCTCGATCGGCTGGGTGAATCAGCAGAACGTCAACGGAGTGTGGAGTGACCGCGTGGGGCTTTTTTGGGCGGCCCACCCGAATGGCGGGCCAATGCGGCTGCTGGTGTCCACCAATGGCGGTCCGTGGTCCGCAGTGCTGACTTTGGACGGATACTCGGCGGAACCGAGGGGTTGCTTCACGAATGTGACGGCGCCGCTGAATTATCACCGCCTCAAGGTCGAAGGAATCAGTGGCACCAATTACATCATAGGGCCGCATCTGCTCAATTCGCAATCAAGTGGCATCCACGTGGCGTTCATGGATTATCCCGGCATTACGCTGGGGACGGTCACCAATGTCCCGCTCTCCATCCGCGTGCCGATCTTTCAGGCACTGAAACCGGACCTGTTGATCTGGCACATGAAGGAAGATGGCAGCGCGACCACTGAGCAAAGGATGCGCGAATGCGAAGAGTGGTGGTGGAGCCATCCCGAATGCGATCTGCTCTACATCGGCACTCCATGGACGGAGACAGACGCCACGACGCCGCTGACCATCGAACAAAACACCCTGGTGCGAGCGCACGCAATCCAACACAGCCGGGCGTATGTCGATTGCATGAATCCGGCGACGAGCTACGACTGGATGCTCGTGCAAGGTTACATGCGCGATGCGGTTCATCTGAATGTTCAAGGGAGCACCTATCTGGCGAATCTGGTGTGGGATGGACTCGGGTTCTTCGCGCTGGGAGCGCGGCGGCGCCTGGAAGTGTTTCGCGACGGAAATGGAATGATTGTGCGGTACGAGGCGTCAAATGGCATTCAATACACGTTGGAATCGTCAACGAACCTGGTCGATTGGCAGACGGTGACATCGATGAGAGGGAGCGGAGGAAGTGAGGAGGCGAACGTGCCGGCGGGTGAAAAGGCGCAAGTGTACCGCTTGCGATTGAGTCCCTAGGGCGTTTCCATTTCCGGTCAGGGAGTGACAGGGGTTTGTTGCGCCTTCCACTCGGCGTGGGCGTTGTCGCGGCGTTTGCGGAGGTCGCCGTTTTTGGGCTGGAGGGAGGCGAGGCGTTCCAGGTGAAACACGGCAGCGTACCAATCCTTGAATTCCTCGGCGGCGTCGGCTTCACGGGCGTGCCACGCGAGGAGTTCCTCGGGTTTGGTGGAGAATTCATCGGGATACTGCTTGCGGAGCGATTGCCAGGCATCGGCCAGGGCAGGCAATTTCAGCGGGGCCAGGCTGCCCGTGGCATCAATGCGGCGGCCGGAGAGGAGATTGGCCAGTTGGGTCAGGTCGGCCAACGGGCGGGCGTCGGGAGAGAGTGACCAGAGTTGCGCGGGGCCATCGGGGCTGCCGGTGATGAGGCGGCGGCCGTCGGGGCTGAAAAGAACGAAGTGCACGCGGCCTTTGTGGGGCAGGGGAGGCGTGAGCGGTTCGCCGGTGAGCGCGTCCCAGATGCGCGCGCTGTTGTCCCAACTGGCGGTGGCTGCGCGCGTGCCGTCGGGACTGAAGACGGCATGTTCGACCCAGCCATTATGCTGAAGCACTGGCGTGACTGGTTCGCCCGTGGTGGCGTCCCAGACGCGCGCGGTGTTGTCGGCGCTGGCAGTCACCACGTGGCGGCCATCGGGACTGAATTCGGCATGGACGACTTCGGCATCATGTTCAATGGGCGGACTCACGGCCAGGCCGGTTTGCGCATCCCACACTTGCGCGGTGTTGTCGGCGCTGGCGGTGACGATGAATTTGCCGTCGGCGCTGAACACGGCCATTTCCACGGCGTTCTCATGCTGCAAAGGGCCGGTGAGGGGACGACCGTTGTTGGCGTCCCACAAGCGCGCTGTGCGGTCTTCGCTGGCGGTGAGGAGTTTCTGACCGTCGGGACTGAAGGTCATGAATCGGATGCGGCCGTTGTGTTTGACGGCGGGACCAAGCTGGCGGTTGTTGCCGAGGTCCCAGATTCGCGCGGCACGGTCGAAGCCGGCGGTGGCCAGGCGGCGTCCGTTGCGACTGAAGGCGGCGAGTTCGACGTCGTGTCGCAACGGAATGAAGCGCGGAAGCTGGCGGCCTTGCTGCACTTCCCAGAAGCGCACGGTCTGGTCGGCATTCACCGAAACAATCAAGCGCGAGTCCGGCGTGAACCCGGCGACGATGATTTCGCGCGGCGCCTCCATTGGGCTGGCCACAGGCTTGCCAGTGGCGGCGTTCCAGATACGCAGGGAGCGCCCGGACACCGTAAGGAATTTGGTGCCATCACGGTTGAACACGGCATCGCGCAAATCGGCGGTGTTGGGAAGCGGTTGGGTTTCGGCGCCGTGGGCGACAGCATCCCAGACGCGCAACGCCTGGTCCTTGCTCAGCAACAAAACGAAACGCCCCTCCTGGCCGAAGCCGCCGTAAAGCACTTCTTCGTGGCTGGGCAAGGGCGGCGTCACCGGTTGCCCCGTGGTGGCGTCCCAGACGCGCGCGGATTTTTCCGACACGGTGAGCAGGCGGCGGCCATCGGGGCTGAAGACGGCACGTTGGACGCGTGTGCTGTGCGCGACCGGGCTGATGAGCGGCTCGGTGGTGGCGACGGACCAGATGCGCGCGGTGTTGTCGGCGTTGGCGGTGACGAGGCGCGTGCCGTCGGGGCTGAATTCGACGAAGGTGACGAAGCCGTTGTGATGCATGGGCGCGCCGAGCATTTCGCCGGTGCGCGCGTCCCACAGGCGCGCGGTGCGGTCCTGGCTGGCGGTGACGATTTTCGTGCCGTCCGGGCTGAAGGCGGCGCGGTTGACCCAGCCCGTGTGGCGCAGGGGAGTGGACAACAGGGCTTTGCCCGAAGTGACGTCCCAAACCTGGCAGGTGCGATCCTTGCTGCCCGTCGCAATCATCCGGCTGTCCGGGCCGAAAGTGGCGAAGAATACCACGTCACGATGCTGCAAGGCGGGGCCTGCGGGCTGGCCGGTTCGCGCGTCCCAGACTTGCGCCGTCTTGTCCTCGCTGCACGTGGCGATGAAACGGCCGTCCGGACTGAAACTCAGATGTGTGATGTCTCCTTCGTGGCGCAGCGTGGCAATTTTTTTGCCGGACTTGATCTCCCAGACTTGCGCGCTGCGCTTGCCCGCGCTGGCCACGACGAACATGCCGTCGGGGCTGAGCGCCACGAATTTGATCGTGGCGTCGTGAGTGCTCGCTTCGCCGGAAGGTTCGCCGGTGCTGCCGTTCCAGTAACGCACCTTGTCAGCGGAAAACGTGACGAGACGTTTGCCGTCGGGCGTCGCGGCGGCGGCTTGCAACGGTTCGGTTTCGGTCCAGAAGCTGTGCAGCTTGGGGCATTGATTGAGCAACGCGGCGATGCGCACGCGCTGGACTTCCTCGCGCGCCGATTTGCCGGCTTCGAGGCGCAACGCCTCGATAATCCACAACAACGCGGCGGAGGCATCGCCCTGGTCGAAGAGGCGCAGGCCGTTGCCGACGTTCAGCCGCACGAGGCGCAACCGGGCCTGTTCGGCGCGGCCTTCCGCCAGAACCCGTTCTTGTTTGGAAACCGATTCCAGGAAACGCGCCTGATCGCGCTCTTCTTCCAGGCGATCTTCGTTGATGAGGATCATTACGATGAACGAAATGACGGCCACAACGCTGACCGCTATCAAGCCGGCCAGCGCGGGGTGGCGGCGGATGGCCTTGACGAATCGTTCGGTGGTTGTCGCGGGCCGCGCGAGAATGGGCTCTTTGCGCAACCAGCGTTCGAGGTCCTCCGCCAGCGCTTCGGCCGAGCCGTAGCGCTTTTGCGGATCTTTTTCGAGGCACTTGAGGCAGATCGTAGTGAGATCGACGTCTGCCGCCGGATTCAACACGCGTGGAGAAGCAGGCTCCTGTTCGAGCGCCTGGCGCAAAGTTTCCAACGGCGTTTCCCCTTGGAACGGCGGGCGGCCCGTCAACAGCAGATAAAGAACCGCGCCGAGGCTGTAAACATCCACCGCGGTCGAGAGCTGGCGCGTCTTGCCGGTGGCCTGCTCGGGCGCCATGTAGGCGGGCGTGCCCATGATGGCGCCGCTGATGGTGAGATGTTCGTCGTCCTCGACACGCTTGGCCAGGCCGAAGTCGGTGATCTGCGGCTCGCCCTGGTCATCAATGAGGATGTTATCCGGCTTGAGGTCCCGATGCAGGATGCCGCGTTGATGGGCGTAATGGACGGCGCGGCTGACCTTCGTCATCAGGCGCGCGGCCTTGCGCAAATCTTTCCGGTATTCCTCCAGGCGATCATCCAATCCGCCGCCATCGATGAGCCGCATCGTGAAGTAATGCTGCGACTCCACCTGGCCGACCTCGTAGATGGGGACGATGTTTGGATGGTCCAGTTTGGCGACGGATTCGACCTCGGTGCGAAAGCGTTTGACCTCCTCTTCGCCGGCAAGTGCGCCGGAAAGAATCACCTTGAGCGCGACGGTGCGTTGCAGGGAGCGCTGGCGCGCCTTGTACACCGCGCCCATCCCGCCGCGCGCAATGCCTTCGAGCAGGTCGTAATCGCCAAAGGATTTGAAGTTTCCCGAAAGCACGGCGGCTTGCTTCGCCGCATCCGAGTGGAGGCGCTCACGGTCCAGGACGACGGTGGATTCCGGTTTGGCGGGAAGTTTCGCTCCGCCGGTGGCGAAAATCGTCGTGGCTTTGCGGCACGTGGGGCAAAGGCCGTCGGCGGCCTGCATGGGCAGGTCCTGGCCGCACCGGGCGCATTTGATTTGCTCTGCGGACATGGTCCACGGCGTATGCCGCCGCAACGTTGGTGTTAAACTACTTGAGTCATGAAAAAGTTGCGAAATAAACCGGAGCAACCTTCTGTTGAACCATACAACCTTTGGACGACGGCCAGCTCGACCGTATGCAAACGAATTGGGTCCAAGTCGTCATGATACAGGGCGGCGGCTTGCAATCGCGCCCGCTGGCGGATACGTTGCGCCCGAAGCCGTCACTGAAATGCAAAGCGTCACATCACCGAATCGCGCCTCATCCTTCCATGGATTGCAGCCGGGCAGCCTGATTGACCCGCAATCGCTGATGGCCATCCGGAATCTGGAATTACGCGCGCGGGTGGTGGTGGAAGGTTTCTGGACGGGGTTGCATCGCAGCCCGTATCACGGTTTCTCCGTCGAGTTCACGGAATACCGCCAGTACAGCCCGGGCGACGACCCGCGTTATCTGGACTGGAAGCTCTACGCGCGCAGCGACCGCTATTACATCAAGAAGTTCGAGGATGAAACGAATCTGCGCTGCCATCTGCTCGTCGATAACAGCCGGTCGATGACCTACGGCTCGCTGGCTTACAACAAGGCGCAATACGCCAATACACTGGCGGCAACGCTCGCGTATTTTCTCTATCTGCAAGGTGACGCTGTGGGCCTGCTCACCTTCGACGAAGGAATCCGCGAATATCTGCCCGCCCGCAATCGCACCGGGCACCTGCGGCATCTCATGCTGGCGTTGGAACAACCCGCCGGCGGCAAAGCGACCGACCTCAGCGTGCCGCTCAAGCGCATCGTGGAAATGGTGAGCAAGCGTGGCCTCATGGTGCTGGTGACAGACCTGCTCGCGCCAATCGAGACGTTGGAGAAGAATTTGATTTTGCTCACAGCCTCGGGCCACGAAGTGATGTTGTTCCAAGTGCTTGATCCCGCGGAGATCACCTTCAATTTCGACAAGCCGTTGATGTTTCACGACGTCGAATCCGACCGCGTGCTGTTCATCGATCCCACGACGGCGCGCAAGGATTATCTGCGCAAGCTCACGCAACACAACACCGCCGTGCGCGGCATCTGCGAAAAGCTGGGCATCGGCTATGCGCAGTTGACGACCGATCGGTCGCTGGAACTGGCGCTGTTCGATTTTCTGCGCGCACGGATGCATCGGGCGAAGACGGTGAAGCAAACCGGGCGCAGCAAACGGTAGGCACGCCGAATGCCAATCCGGCGTTGGTTATCCAAAAAACGGATTGTGCGCCTTTTCCTGGGCGACGGTTGTCAACGGGCCGTGGCCGGGGCAAATCAACGTTTCCATCGGCAGCGATAGAATCTGTTCGCGCACCTTCTGCTTCGCCAATTCTCCGTGGTCGCGCGCGCCGCCCATGGAACCGGCGAAAATGGCGTCGCCGACAATCGCCACATGCGGCGCGTCCTCGGGCCACGTGCCGATGATGTAGGTGACGCCGTCCTCCGCGTGGCCGGGCGTGTCGCGGTTGGTGATGCGCAGGCTCCCCAGGTGGATGAAATCATTGGCGCGATTGCGCTGGTCCACGGGCGCGCCTTTGATGCTGGAATGCAGTTTCACCTTCGGATATTTCGCGCGGATGTCTGACAGCGCCTCCACGTGGTCCCAGTGCGAATGCGTGATGAACAAGTGCTTTAATTGGAGCTGGTTTTCGTCGATCAGTTTGAAAATCGCGTTGGCGTCCGTGCCGGTGTCGAACAGTGCCGCCTCGCGCGTGACTTCGTCCCACGCCAGGTAACAATGCACTTTCATCCCGCGCGCGTCGGAGGTGATCCAGCGCAATTCACGCCATGTGCCCAAGTCGGGCGGCTTCGGCAGCCAGCCGTCAGTGATGCCTTCCAGCTTGGCGGCGTGCAACCCCAGCAACGGTCCGAGGGCGGCGAAGTTCGGGCGCTTCGTGAACTGGCCGGTTTGTTCAAGTTCCGAGTATTCCGCCGCGTTCAAACCCGCCGCTTGCGCCGCGGCCTCGGCGGACACGCCTTTCATCGCGCGGGACTTGCTTAAAATGTCACCCAGATGATCTTCCAAAGTCATGCGGCGCAAGCTACCCGTCAGTCAACGACGCGTCCAGACTCGTTCGCGACGGGGATTCACTCGGGACGGCGGGCACTCTGTCTGTCGGCGTTGGCAATGGGCCACGATTTCATCCCGCCAGGGCGCGTTCCAGCAGTTCCTTTTCGTGCGCTCCGTAATTGAGTTGCAACGCCATGCTGCGCGCGGTGGGTGTCATTTTCTTCCACGACTTTTGCAGCGCGTTGACCATCTTCTCATCATCCGTGCGCGACGCGAGGTCCGCGAATTGATATTGCAGGAACATCAGGCACAGTGCGTCCTCAAGCACGCGGCTGTCCGGGTCGTTGGGGAAATTGCGTTTCAGATTCAACGCCTGCACCTTTGCAATGGTGTCATCCGGATAGCCAGTCTCTTTCAAAATCTCGCCGGCCTTGCGCGCATGAAATGTTTTCAGGTCCGTGCGCCATTTCAAGTAGCCGGGTTTGGTCTGCTCGTAGGAACTGCGGGGGATTTCCCAGCGGCACAAATGCTGGCAGCGCGCCGCCAGGCGCAACACCTCGGACGCCGCCGGACGAAGCTTGAGCACCCACTCGGTCAGCCGCTCCGCGTAGATGAGTTCGCGCGGGCGCGAGTGGCCATTCACGACTTCCTGATTCGGATCGCGGGCATTCGCCTCGTCAAAGCGGCGGATCGCGTCACGGAATCGCTCGGCAACCTGAACATCGGGCGGCAACGACAGAACGTCCATTACCCGGCCAAGATGGCCAGCGGCGGATGGCATGGCAATACCGGAAAACAGCCTTCGGACCGCGGCTGTGGCAACGCCCAGCCGCAACGCTCCACCCGCAACCATCCCACGGGAGGTTCGCTTGATGCCTCAATCGTCCTTCGTCCCCCTCCTCGTCCTCGAATCTCAGTAAATGCTGTCCCACGCTTCGACCCTTCATTCAACCCTTCAACTCACCACACTTCCCCAATCACATTGACGCCGGCGCGGCGGCGTGTTGTTCTCTGGTTACACTATGGCGATGCTTTTCGGTCCGCTCGTGCGCCAGCTTCGAATCCGCCAGGGTTTGAAGTTGCAGGAGTTTTGCGACCGGCACGGCTACGCCTGCAGCAACTGGAGCAAGTACGAGCGGGGGCTCATCCAGCCGCCGGTGGACGAAACCATCTTGCGACAATGGGCCACACAACTGGGCCTGACGGAGGGTTCGGAGGAGTGGTTGCGATTCTTTGACTATGCGGCCGTGGATGCGGGCCGATTGCCTGCTTATCTGTTGGGTGACGAAGAACGCAAACGGCGCATCCTGGAGTTCCTGCGTGAATTGACCCCGGGGACGCCATCCGCCTCAGGCGAAGAGGACTTGGAAGTGTGGCATTTGTAACTGCGCGGAGTCGGCGTTGCGCGTTGGAAAATGTTCAGACTTGCGGGATGTTCGGGCGCCTGCGCAATATGCGGGCCGAAACGCGCCACGGCGTTTTATCTGGCGGGAAGGGTGGCTGAGTGGTTAAAGGCACCTGACTCGAAATCAGGAGTAGGGGCAACCCTACCGTGGGTTCGAATCCCACCCCTTCCGCCAAGTGTGAATCAAAACGATAGTCCCCACGCGCGGCCGCTTTTTATTCTCGCGGCGCCTCCATGCTCGTCACTGTTTCGAGCCTGACGATGGTCACTTCAACTGGCTTGCGCCATTGTCGGGCGGCGCGGTTTGCGCCCCGGGAGCAGGCGCCTTGGTATCAGGCTTGGGCGCGGGTGGAGATGGTTTGGCCGCCGGAGCAGGTTTTGACGACACGGATCGAGCGGGCGCGGCGGGAGTGCCTTTGACGAGGGCGCGCTGATTTTCCTCGGCTTTGACCTTCTGGAGGACGACACGGATGCGCGCTTCCTTTTCCGGGGCCAGGTAATGCGACGTGGGCGCGGATCGCCCGGCTTCCTGAGCCTCCCACAGCCGGCGTTTCTGGTTCAAGAGGTCGCGTGCGGTGGCTTCCATGGCAGCCAATTGCTTGCCGGAAGGAGTTTTGGCGGCGCGCAAGCGGGATTCAAACGATTGAATGTCGCGCTGAAGTTTCAGCGGATCGGGCTGGGGTGGTTCGGCGGCGCCTGCATTCAAATCGAGCGTGATCAGGGCGGCAAGGCACAAAAGAGATGATTTCATAATGTTTTGAATGTTCGATCTTGCACGCCACCGTGAACTAAAGCCCAGTTCCTACATGCAACAATGGGGTAAGCCCCCAGAATCTCGCGGGGCGATACCTGATGGAATGGGGACAGATGGTACCGGTTCCGGGGCTAACGCGTTGAGAACAGCGACGTTGAAGGGAAGCTTCCGTGCGGTGAGGTTTTGGCGCTTGGCGACGGTACAGGAACGGATATTGTCGGCCGTGATGTCACGCAATATCGGGCGGGTCGTGGTGTGTGTTTGGTGGCGAAGCGGGCCGCGGCGGCGGCCGCGCCGGTTTTTGCGCCGGGGATCAGGCTTGAGTCCGAACCAGGGAGTTTCTAAGTGCCAATCCTGTACGGAATAACTTTGTTTGTCAGCGCGGTGCTGTTGTTCTGGG
>JBFMBT010000016.1:0-36937 GCA_040754875.1 Verrucomicrobiota bacterium
AACGGAGTTGCCGTCCCTTGGGCGCAGCAACGCCGCAAGCTCAAGTGCCATCTCGTCCGACTCCAGGCGCTCCGAATGTAACCTCACGGCTCCGCACACCTGGGTGGGATTTTGGCGCTTCTCTTTGAGCTTGAAGCTTTGAACTTGAAGCTTGCGTAGCGCCTTGACTCACCCCGGCGCGAAACTATGATGCGCGGGCATTATATTGAACTTGAACACTGAAATATGAGCAAAATCATCGACATTCAGGCCCGGGAGATTCTCGATTCACGGGGCAACCCAACGGTGGAAGCGGACGTGCTGCTGGACAGCGGGGTCATGGGCCGTGCGGCCGTGCCTTCCGGCGCCAGCACGGGCGAGCATGAAGCCATCGAATTGCGCGATGGCGACAAACAGCGTTTCCTCGGCAAGGGCGTTTCCAAGGCCGTGGCCAACGTGACCGGCAAGATCCTGCCGGTGCTCCGGGGTGCCGATGCCTTGGACCAGCTCGCCGTGGACGGTGCAATGCTCAAGCTCGACGGCACGGCCACCAAGGCCAAGCTCGGCGCCAACGCCATCCTCGCCGTGTCGCTCGCGACCGCGAAGGCTGCCGCCGCCGAACTCGGCCAGCCGTTGTTCAAATACATCGGCGGGCCCAACGCCAAGATCCTGCCCGTGCCGATGGCCAACGTCATCAACGGCGGCGCGCATTCCGATGCGCCGATTGATTTCCAGGAATTCATGATCATGCCGCACGGCTTCGCCACCTTCAGCGAAGGCTTGCAGGCCATCACCGAGATTTTCCACGCGCTCAAGTCCGTGTTGAAGAAGAAGGGCCTGAGCACCGCCGTCGGCGACGAAGGCGGGTTCGCGCCCAAGCTCGACAGCGCCGAAGCTGCCCTCGACGCCATTCTCCAAGCGGTCAAAGACGCCGGCTACAAGGCGGGCAAGGACATCTTCCTCGCGCTGGACGTGGCCAGCAGCGAGTTCTACACCGGCAACGAAACCTATGTGTTCAAGAAGAGCAGCGGCCGCAAATTGACCGGCGATGAACTCGTGGATTTCTACGTCAAGCTGTGCGGCAAGTATCCGATTGTCTCCATCGAAGACGGTTGCGCCGAATCCGACTGGAAGAGCTGGAAGACGCTTACCGACAAGCTCGGCGGCAAGGTGCAACTCGTGGGCGACGATCTGTTCGTCACCAATGTGAAATTCCTCAGCAAGGGCATCGAAACCGGCACGGCCAACTCGATTCTCGTGAAGGTGAACCAGATCGGGTCGCTCACCGAGACGCTGGATGCGGTCGAACTCGCGCAAACCAACGGCTACACCGCCGTGTTGTCGCATCGCTCCGGTGAAACCGAAGACGCGACGATTTCCGACATCGCGGTGGCGACCAATTGCGGCCAGATCAAGACCGGTTCGCTCAGCCGCACGGACCGCACCGCCAAATACAACCAGCTCCTGCGCATCGAGCAGTTGCTGGGCAAAAACGCGGTGTATGCGGGCCGCAGCGCGTTGCCGAAGGGAATGTAAACGCGCCCAACCAATCATCGTAAACCGTAGGCCGGCAACGGCTTCCGGTTTTTTCTTTGGCTTAAAAACTTCATGAGTCCGGCTGTTCGATTGACTGAAATAGTCTCATTCACCAGCGGCATCATACCTTTTGACGCCACCCCGCGCGGTGGTAGATTGAACGCCTGTCGTTTGGACAAAACTGGAATTCTGAAGCCGGTCCCGCATTTGAACTTTTAACCTGAAATCGAGCCATGAAAGACCTTCTTTCCCAACTGAAACAGCACAGTCTCATCGTTGCCGACACGGGCGATTTTGAAAGCATTCGCAAATACCAACCGCGTGATGCGACGACCAATCCGAGCCTCATCCTGAAGGCGGCGCAGATGGACGAATACCAAGAAGTGGTCGCGCGCGCGATTGCGGACACGCGCAAGGAATCGTCGGGCACGAATCCGAATCTCGGGCTGGCGATGGACAAGCTGGCGGTGGCGTTTGGCACGGAGATTCTCAAGATTGTGCCACACCGGGTTTCAACCGAGGTCGATGCGCGCTTGAGCTTTGACTCGGCGGCGTCGGTGGCGAAGGCGCGCTTTTTGATTGGCCTGTACGAGAAGAACGGCATCTCGCGCGAGCGCATCCTCATCAAGCTAGCCACGACGTGGGAAGGCATCTGCGCCGCGCGCGAACTGGCGAAAGACGGCATCCGCTGCAACCTCACGCTTTTGTTTTCCTTCGCCCAGGCCGTGGCGTGCGCCGAAGCTGGCGTGCAACTCATCTCGCCGTTTGTGGGACGCATTCTCGACTGGCACAAAAAGAATTCAGGCCGCGACAATTATCCGCCCGCTGAAGACCCGGGCGTGGTGTCGGTCACGAAGATTTATCACTACTACAAGAAGTTCGGCTATAAAACGGAAGTCATGGGCGCGAGCTTCCGCAACGTGGGCGAGATCATCGAACTGGCTGGCAGCGACTTGCTGACCATCAGCCCTGCGCTGCTCGAGGAGATGCACAAGACCGCCGGAACCGTCACGCGCAAGCTCACTCCCGAAGCTGCTGCGGCGAGCAACCTGGAAAGGATTTCGCTCGACGAAAAATCATTCCGCTGGCTGCACAACGAAGACGCCATGGCCACCGAGAAACTCGCCGAAGGCATCCGCCTCTTTGCCGCCGACGCTATCAAGCTGGAAAAATTCCTGTTGCAGAAGTTCCAGAGCGCGTGAGCGCTCCCCCCGTTTCAACGTCTCAACGTTTCGCCGCCGCCTGCCCCGGCTCATACCAATCGCCGCGCAGCCAGTCGGCCAGTAACGCAATCTCCCGTTCTGTGAGGATGTCGTCCTTGCCAAAGGCCGGCATGCGGTCGTTGCGCTTGCCGTAATAGCTTTCGTGCGCCGGATTGCCGATGATGCCGATGAGCCATTTGCGCGAGCCGTAGCCCGTCAGGTCCGGCCCCGTGGCGTCTTCGTCCTGATTGCGAAAGCGGTGGCAATCCGAGCACGCGATGTCGCCGCTGAACAGCGCGCGTCCTTCGACGATGGTCTGTGCCTCGCGCGCTTCCAGGTCGCGTTGCGACTTCAATCCCGCCTCGGCGGAAACGGCGGCCACAATCTTGCGCATTTCCTCCTTCTGCGCGTCGGTGAACTTGGGCACCTCGCGCTTGATGAACTTGGCCATCTTGCCTTCTTTGAATTTGGTCGCGCCAAAATAGTGCGGGCTGTCAATCTTCTCCGGGTCCATCAGGCCCGCCAGCCACTCGCGCGTGGCAAAGCCCTTGAGGTCGGCGGCGGACGGCGCGTCCTTGGGGTGGTGTCCCTGTCCATCGTGGCCGTCATAGCGATGGCAACTGGCGCAATTCTTGGCGAAGAGCTTCGGTCCTTGCGTGAGCGGATCATCGCGCAGCAACTGCGCGGCGCCCAACGGCGGAATGCCCGTGGGCGACTTCGCCAGCACACGCACGCGTTGAGCCTCCCACTCCGCGCTATTCACGGCGGTGACATAGGTCGGGTTGCTGTTGTCGGCTTTGATCGCCAGCCACGTCAGCAGTCCCGCGCCCGCGATGAGGACCCAAAGGAAATATACGTTGAACTGATGCCCGCGCTTCCATTTGGCAATCACCGGCATCAGGAAGACAATCGTCATGACGATGCCCGGGAGGATCATCGCCCCGATGATTTCGCTTTCGCCGGGGAAATATTTCAGCAGCTCGAACAGAAAGAGAAAATACCATTCGGGCCGCGCCGCGGAGAATGGCTCGGAAGGATCGGCGGGTGCTCCCAGTTCCGGGCCCAGATGCCCGTGGGCATCGAACAAGCGATGGCGCACGATGAAGAACAGAATCACCGCCAGAATCGCCAGGCAGGCGACCGCGTCCTTCAGCACCTGGTCCGGCCAGAACTTCGCGTCCGGCGCGCGCTTCGGTTCTTTCGCGGTGATGCCGTGGCGGCGGAACAGGTAAACATGGAGGCCAATCAGTGCGATGACCGCGCCCGGCAGGACACCCGCGTGCAACGCAAAGAACCGCGTCAACGTGTGATGCCCGTAATCGGTGCCGCCGATGATCAGCTTCTGCAACTCGGGCCCGATGAACGGCGTGATCGCCGCGATGTTCGTCGCCACCTTCGTCGCCCAGTAACCTTTCTGGTCCCACGGCAGCAGATAACCGGTCAATGACAGCGCCATGACCAGTTGCAGCAGAATGATGCCGAACCAGAAATTCACCTCGCGCGGCGCCTTGTAGGCGCCATCGATGACCACCTGCATCAGGTGCAACACCAGCAGGATGTTCATTGCCTGCGCCGTGTAATGATGCAATCCGCGCAACAGCCAGCCGCCGGTCATTTCATATTGGATGTAATAGACGCTCTCCCACGCCGTCTGCGAACTGGGACTGTAGGCCAGCCACAGGAAGATCCCCGTGATGACCTGAATCATGAAGGTGAACGTGAGCGTGCTGCCCCACACGTAGCGCCAGCGCGACCCGCCCGGAATGTTCTCGTAGAGCGCTTCGTGGGTGAGTTTGCGGACGCCAGTCCGGTGGTCCAGCCAGTCGAGAAGTTTCTTCATGCGACAGGAATCTTCTCCGCGTGACCGGCCTGAAAGTTTTGGAATTTCACCCAGACCTCTTTTTGATTCTTGATCTCGACCTCCAGTGTGTCCATTCCGCGCGGACTTGGGCTGTTGGTTCCAACCGCCCCGTCCAATGCAAAGGTGCTGTTATGGCATGGGCAAAGAAACTCTTTCTTGTCGCCGACGTAATCCACGAAACAACCGGCGTGCGGGCAAACCACGTTGAGCGCCTGCACGGTGTTTCCGACACGCCGCAAATAGACCGCTCCAACCGGCGTGGCGGGAAATTTGTTCCACGCATCCACCCGCTCGGCGAGGATGGCGAACTTGCGCGGCTCGCCATCGTCGGGCAGGGCATCCAGTGTGGTCACACGGGTCACGGCGCCGCCCGCGCTCTTGCGTCGCAACGGATCCAGCAACACCCCCAACCCGGCGGCCGCCGGGATGATGGTCACGATGCCGCCGATGACGACCGACAACGCCTTGGCCATGAAGCTGCGGCGATCCGTCTTGTCAGTGGCGTTTGAAGGCTCACTCATGCTTTATTTTGGCGCTCGAAGCGCAAGAGACGTGTGTTGTTTCGTATGATGTCAGGGCCGGACGCGTATGCCATGAAGGATGCTGCCAAAAGATATGCACTTTTCTCTCGGCTATCGCGTCCCGGTCCTGCACGGCTGGCCCAAAATTTATTGTCGGGCCAGCAAGATAAGAGAAAGTCCCCATTCGGCAACCCGAAACGCATCGGCCCGGCAAAATCCCCCGGATTCAGCGTCCAGGACGCTTGCTGAACGAAACCAAGGGCCATGGTTTGACGCGCTCGAAACGCCGCATAATCAGGAAAAGGCCGTGATTCGCCGAATTTTTTACGTGCTTTCACGCTGCCAAGTTCCTATTTTCCAGCCATGACCATTTGGCTTCTCGCGCTCCTTTTTATTGCCGGCTGCGGGGTGGCAGGCCGGCAGTTAGGCGCCATCAGGTGTATTTTCCTCACCTTGGGCATCATCTCCGCCACCTATGCCGCGGTGCCGTTGGGTCAGTTCGTCAAGCCAATCGTCAAACTCGCCGGCCTCACCGGCTTGGTTGGCCAGACCTTTATGGCCCCATTTGCCGTTTATTGCACTGTGGTTATCTGCTTTTCGCTCATGGGCCACGCCATCTACGAAAAGGTGGATCTATACTACAAATACAAGACTTCCGACGATAAATGCGTCATGTGGCAACGCATGCACATCCAGACCGGGCTTTGCCTCGGTTTGCTGCTGGGCATGGTCCTGTTGGTGTCCGTGGGCACAGCCATCTACGGCGCGGGTTACATGACCCGGCAGGCAACCCCCATCGAGAAACCGTCCGGCTTCCAAAAATTCATCAACACCGCCAACGAAGACCTCCGCAAAACCGGCTTGGAAAAGATCGTCGCCGCCGTCGAACCCTATCCCGACCGCTGGTACCATCTGGCGGACTCCATCGGCCTGCTGTACGCCAACCCCCAGTTGAAGACGCGCCTGCTCGATTATCCGTTCTTCATGAATTACTCCGAATCCCCTGAATTCAAATGGATCGTCACCAACGCCGATTTCAACGCCATCCTCCAAAAGAAAACCAGCGTTGTCCCGTTCTTCGCACACTCCAATGTCGTCGCTTTTGCCCGCAATCCCGCCAACGCCAAGGCGCTGCAAAACCTCAATCTCAAGGATCTTCGCGAATACCTCGAAACCGGCAAAAGCTCCGCCTACGCCAATGAAAAGATCATCGGCAAATGGGACATCGACATCAATGCCACCATTCCCCAGATTTCCCGCAACGTCGGCGATCTGAAAGTTGCCGCCCAGATCAAACGCATCCTCATTCTCTACGCGGTGGACATCTACATGGTCGCCACGCCGGACGGGCAGGTTTATCTCAAAGGCGGCAGTCTGGAGTTCAATCAGTTGAATGCCCTGCTCGAAGCGCGCTCGCCCGGGAAACTTCCGCCGCCGCCCAATCGCCCGGCTGCGGGCGACGGCGAGGTTCCCTTGCCCAACAACATCATGTCCAAAGGCAACTGGAAGCGTGATGGCGATTCCTACAAGATCACGTTTACCGTCGGCGAAGGCAGCAATGTCGAAGGCACGGCCACCATGCACACCGATGACGTCCTCAAACTGGAGGTCAACAAAGGGGCGCTGACCTTTACGCGGATGCAATAAGCGCGGCGCTGAACGGCCGCTCAGAAGTCCTGTCCCTACTTCGTCTCAAACTTCACCGGCTCCGCCTTCGTCTCCGGCGTGATCACAGGCGAGAACAGGCCCGGTGGCGGGTTGGTTTCCGTCGTAGCCGAGACCGGCTGCCCGGCCAGTCCCTGATTCGGCACGAGCGGATCGACTGGCTGCATTTGTGGTGTTGCGACCAACGTGTCGGGTTGCCCTGCTGTTTCCGTGCCGGTTTGATAAGCCAGTTTGACCCCGACCACCATGATGGCGCACACCGCCGCGCCGTAGGCCGCCGCCGTCAGCGGCTGAATGTTGAGCGTCGCCGCCAGCCGCTCCCACAGCGATTCCTTCGGCGCCGCTTCCGTCTCCACGCGTAAGCGCACCTTCTCGGAGAATTCCGAAAAGTAGCGCGGCGGCGGTTGCTCGTGGCGCTTCAAGGCCAGCAACTTCCGTAACTTCTCGAACTCGTCGGGCGCAGTATTCATGGCGACTTCAAATAGTCTGACAGGTAGGCCTGCATTTGCTGCCGCGCATAAAAGAGCCTCGACCGGACCGTTCCCGTGTTGCAATCCATGATCCTGCTGATCTCGTCATGCGACAGGCCCTGCACGTCATGCAGCGTGACTACCAATCTATGGACGTCTGACAGCTTCTGCATCGCGGCGTTCAATTTTTCCTGCAATTCCGCGAGGTTCAAATCCCGCCGCGGCGTCTGGTCGGACACCAGCGCCACCAGGTCCGGGTCGTGTTCCGCATGCACATCCAGGTCGTTCAGGCTCATGTGCGTGCGGTTCTTGCGCTGCTTCAGGAAGTTGATCGTCTTGTTCACCGCGATGCGGTAAATCCACGTGAAAAAGCTCGAATCCCCCTTGAATGACTTGAGCGCGTGAAACGCCTTGATGAACGTTTCCTGTGCCAGATCGTTGGCGTCCTCGTGGTTGGACGTCATGTGGTAAACCGTCGCATAGATGCGTTCCTGGTAACGCCGCACCAGCTCATCGTACGCCTCCATGTCACCCCCGCGTGCCCGTTCCACGAGCGCAAGGTCTTCCGCCCGGCTGCTGGACTTGTTTTCGCTTTCCTGGGCTGCCGGCTCTTTGTCCATGGCATTGACGACGCTGCTCATGTCCGCTCGAAACTGTTTTTCTCCACGCCTCCCAGCGCGGTTGTTTGTTGCGCGAGAAACTCCAGCAAACCCGCCAGGCCATCCCGCCCGTGCGACGGCGCCAGCGAGCCCAGGCAATCCTGCGCCGCGCCCAAATACTGCTGGATCACCGCCTGCGATTCTTCCAGGCAATGATACTTCTCCAGCAACGCCAGAATCTGGTCGTGATACACCGGCTTCCAGTTGCGGATGCATTGCTCCATCTGTTCCCGTTCCACCGGCGTCGCGTGTTCCAACGCCGCCAGCACCGGCAACGTCAGCTTCCCGCCCGCCAGGTCCGTCCCCAGCGATTTGCCGGCCGTCGCTTCGGATCCGAACAAATCCAGGCAATCATCAAAAATCTGGTACGCCGTTCCCAGGGCCATCCCGTATTGGCGCAACAGCGCCCGGTCCTCCGCCGAACCGCCGCTCAGCCGCGCCCCCAGTTCGCACGACAACGCGAACAACTCCGCCGTCTTCATTTCCAAAACTTTGAAATACTCACCGCGCGTCATCTGGAAATTACGCCGCCGGTTCGTCTGCAAAATCTCGCCCGAGCAGACCGTGTTCGTCGCGGACGCCACCGCCCGGCAGACTTCCGGCGTCGGAAAACTCGCCGCCAGCTTCAGCGCATGGGCGAACAGGCAGTCGCCCAGCAACACGGAAATCTCATTGCCCCAGTTCGCCGCCATCGTCGGCTGGCGGCGGCGGATTTCCGCCTCGTCCATCACGTCGTCGTGGACGAGCGTGGCCAAGTGCACCATCTCGATGATCACCGCCACCGTGACGAGGCTGTCGTTCAACTGGCCTGCGGCGCGCCCGCTCAACGCCACCAGCGCGGGGCGCAATTGCTTGCCCTGGTTTGTCAACGCATAGCGCGCATACGCCGCGATTTCCGGGTCAAATGCCTGCACCTGAACGGCCAGCCGTTCGGAAACCTGTTCCAAAAACGGCTCCACGGGCGCAACAATCGCCTTCCAACCGAAACCTGTTTTCGGGAGGGGCGGATTGGCGGTGGGCGTTATGACCACTTTCGTTTCCGGAGCCAGCATGGCGGTAAAAATCTAGTTTTGCCCCAAACCCAAGTCAAACCGTTATCTGGTGGGTGCTTGACCGTATCAAGATAGCACAACCGGCGATGTCTTGCCGCCGCCGAGCCGCCGCCGGGCCGGTGACCGGTTTGGCCGAACGCCTGCGCGATCCGCGCCGGCCGCCGAGGTTCCTGTTGGCAGCGCGCGCAGCGCTGTTTAACTTCGCCGCATGAACGTTACCGTGGGCCGCCGCACCAGGCATTTTCGGACGGTTGATTTTGACGAACGCAACAATGGCGTCCGCCTCATCGAGCAACGGCTGCTCCCGCACGAGTTCAAAATTGTTTCCACCCGCGACTTTCGCGAAACCGCGCGCGCCATCCGCGACATGGTGGTGCGCGGCGCGGGGGCGATCGGCGCGACGGCCGCCTACGGCCTGGCACAGGGCGCGCGAGCGTTTCGCGGCCGCGACTTGAAAGCCTTTCAGCGGCAGGTCGAAACCGTTTACCAGACCCTCAAGGACGCGCGCCCTACCGCGGTGGACCCGGTCAACGCCATGAACGACGTGCGCGTCAAAATGGCCGCCGGCGCCACTGTCGCCGAACAACAGGCCCTCGCCCTGGCCGCCGCGCGCGAATTCGCCGAGGAAGACGTGGCCCATTGCGAAGCCATCGGGCGCCACGGCGCGCCGCTCATCAAGAACGGCATGCGTGTCCTCACCCATTGCAACGCCGGCTGGCTGGCGTTTGTGGATGTGGGCAGCGCCACCGCGCCCCTGTATGCCGCGCAGGCGCAAGGCCGCAAGTTCCACGTCTTTTGCGACGAAACACGCCCGCGCTCGCAAGGCGCCAGCCTCACCGCCTGGGAACTCGCCCAGCAAGGCGTCTCCCACCAGGTCCTGGCGGACAACGCCGCGGGCTTTCTCATGGCCCGGGGCGAAATTGACCTCGTCATCGTCGGCAGCGACCGGACGCTGGGGCGCACCGGCGAGGTGACCAACAAGATCGGCACCTACACCAAGGCCGTCCTGGCCCACCGCCACGGCATTCCCTTTTATGTGGCCATCCCGCTCTCGACGATTGACTGGAACATCGCCTCCGGGCGCGACATTCCGATTGAGGAGCGCCACGCCGACGAAGTCCTGGGCGCGTGGGGCGTCGATGGCCGGGGCCGGCGCCAGTACGTGCGCGTGGCCAACCCCGGCAGCGGCGCGCGCAATCCCGGTTTCGATGTCACGCCGCCGGAACTCATCACCGGCATCATCACGCCGGCGGGCATCTTCCGCCCGAAAGACCTGTGGAAACAGCGCCACCGCCTCGGTCACTGAGGAAGGTTCAGGGTTCATGGTTGGAAAAATTATGTGGCAGAAGCGGGCATTATCGGGCAATAGCGGGCGGATTGTGGGTTGCGGGGAAGGACGTGATGCGTGATTCGTGATGCGTTGACCCATTGAAAGCGCGATAAAATCTTTTGCGCGAACCGGGAATAAGTGGGAAATCGCGGGAACGGGCGGCAGCGGCCGGCATAGGGCCGAATGGGAGGGGAAATCCGAAACCCGAATGCCGAAATTCGAAATAAATCCAAAACCGGAAAACTCGAAGGGTGGAAACGATGGGGTTTGGGGTTTGGTGTCGGTGATTGGCGATTGGGGGACGGATTGTGATGTCGCGGGGCGGCACCTTACTCGGGCACAGGTCAAATGGGGTGCGCCGGCGCGGGTCAGTGACCGGGCGCGCCGCGCCGGCTCGACGTATCCACGTTTAAACGTATCTACGTTCATACCGGCAGCGTGACACGTTTTCTGGCTTAACGCCAAGACACCGGAGACAACTGCTAACCGCTGAGACAAAAAAGTGAGGTTGAAGCGTGATGGGTTGACCGGTTGAAGAGGGGGTTCAATCCATTTCCTGCCAGCCCCCTTTGGTGAGGCATCCTCCAGATTGGCGTTCGTCAGTTGATTGGCGGCTTCCCATTCGTCTGCCCCCATTCGCTTGCTTCTCCCCCGGACCGCGCGACTCCAGTCGCGCTTACGGCATGACCAACCCGGCGCGGGACGCTTTCACCCGGACTGGCGCGTGCCATCGTAAACCACGAAGGGACAGGTATGAGGTCGGCGTCTTCGCGTCGTCATGCCGGAGCGCCACGCTTTTATGGGCCAAAGCACGCGTTGGCCTGTCATTCGTGTGAATTCGTGTCCCTTCGTGGTTGCTTCATTGCATCGTTGCGCCTGGGAAATTCATCCCTTTGCGTTTGCGGGCCGCCGGAACGGCGCACTCTCCCGACGAGTCGGGACTGGCGCGTTCGCCGCACTACAGGCCGAAAAGGATCGCGAGGAAGGCGTGACAGGCAGCCGGCGGGTGCTATGCTGGTAGCAACCCAGCCAAGCATGATGCCGCAGGTAACAATCCCAAGCCCCCCTTGCCCTGGTGACGGTGGCGCGGAGCGGCGGTGATGCAAAACACGACAATACCCTTTAATGTTAAATTCGAAACTTTTCTCCGGATTTGCGCGGTTCTTGCTGTTGTATTTGCAGCCGGATGTGCTGGGATGGCTTCAAAAAAGCGGGTCGCTGGTTCAGCCCATGCCGCAGAGCGGATTGCTATCGGAGAATTTAAAAAAGTGCTGCCGGGAGAACAGCTAGTGAATTATAGCATCGAACATGATGAGCGAGTCGAATACTGGTATATTGTGTTTAAGCACAAGCCATTACAATTGCATATGAATCACATTTGTGTCGTTGAAAAACACTCAGGGAGCGTGAAGGCTATGCTTCTGTGGCGTTAACTGTTGCCGGCTTTTTTCTTGAATGTTTATCAGTTCTTTGGCGCCCTAATGGGTGACCCGTTCAAACCCGTTCAATGGGCTGATTCAGGTCGTTCTTGACTTGGTGTAGAATGGCAAGTATAATTATACTTGCTTTGGAGGGGATGGACCTCTCCAGGTCATTCAACAAAAAAAGCACCTAAAGGACGGAGTTATTTATGAAACGCATTATAAAAACCCTCACGGTTCTGGCTTGTCTTGCCGCCTGCCTTGCCCTGTCTCCACAAGTGGCACAGGCGCAGTATTTTTCAGTTCATGTGGAGAACAACGCGACGCAGGACGGGCCTTACATCGGTGTCGGGATGTACATCGTCGCCCACTTGGTATTGGAAGAACCGGGCAATCCTGGGAACAGCCTCCATCTGGACACCGTCTCTCTGGCGGTCGGCAACGGTGGTGTTCCGCTAGTTGCCGTCGGTTCCAATGGGTTCTTTGCCGGAGTAATTGAGTACCTGGACGTTGGGTGGCCGGCTATTGGCACGCATACCATGGACGAGCTGCTGATGAACGGGTACGCTGAATACGAAGTCAAGGAACTCAGTTACGGCCTTTGCTACCCCATGATGGAAGGCGTATTGGATGAGGGCGGAGGCGTTACGTGGCAGGTTCGCGGTGATTTTGCGATGGCGGATTATACCCTGGGAACCCCGGCGTATTGGTTGGAGTTCGGAAACAATGGGTCGGTCGCCCAGGACGGCGGAGACCCGGACCCGGTTACCAGAATCCAGCAAATACTCGATCCCGATTGATAAGCCGCAGACTCGCGAAAGTAACAAACGGCTCAACCGAGAACGGCCCTCCTGCGGGAGGGCCGTTTTTTATCGCCTGCGGCAACGGGAGACGGTTCTTGATATTCACATATTTACCGTGCGACCCCAACAAGGCGGACACCGAGTGAAGCTGGCGGCGGGAAACGACGGTGACGGTGGAATGGATCGCCCGCCAGTTGCACATGGGCACGCGGGGCCACCTGACGCACCTGCTCTACTGGGCCGGGCGGCCGAAGCCGAGGCGAGGCGATGATATCAAACATGCCAATACCATTGACTGACCCCTTTACGGTCCTGATCAAATTCTTGCTCACATTGCTCACATCCCCACTTTACAAGTCTACAAAGCGAGGTGTAATTGTTAAGTGAATTATGCCCACTCGTTGCAACATCTGTGGTTCTTCAAAAGTGAACTTGGTTGAAACATCCGGTCACATGCAAAAATTCAGTTGTGGAGACTGCGGAGCAATCTCGTATTCACGTTTCGTGCCGCCGCCCGGCACCGCATCCGACCCGGAGCGCCAAATGTTTATCATCTGGAGTGAGTCGCCAACAGCGAGGGAAGTATTCGAATTGCGAAAACTGGACGAACGGGCCAATGGTTTGTCGTTTACCGTCCTATGGGCCCAGTTGCGGCAGAAACGTGTATGGTCTATGGGAACGCCTCCTAACACCGAACGAAGAAAGCTCAAGTCGCTTGCGGAGGCAGCTGGGCTTCGGGTTTTTGAAGGAGATGCGGACTCTAACCCGTGAAGCATCGAGTGCCGCATCAAATGGTGCGAACCTTTTTTTGCGTCGTGCGCCAAGTGTTTTGTTACCGATTTATTTGACATCGTAAAAATGGCCAAATTGGCGTCGTAAGGTTTTTGGGAGGTTTGCCACGCTGGGGTCGTATTTTGCAGCCAAATTGCCGAGCTTGGATCGTAACGATGATTTCCTGGGGGTGCATCTTGGATTTTCGGTGGCGGATATGGCCGGACTGCGATCGTAAAACGAGGTGTCTGGCAGCTGGCCGCACTGCCATCGTAAAATTGGATTTTAAACCGGGCGTCCGTGCCTGGCCACGCTCTCATCGTAAAGCCGGTTTTGCCCTGCTTCCCTGGCCCTTGGCCGAACTGGCATCACAAAGTGATGAGGCCAGCGGCCGGATTAAGGCGCACCGGTGATCTGAAGCATGGCGTCATGGAAGCTCAGCCCCAGAACGTGGACAAAGAAGTCGATGGCGTTGCCCTCCAGTTCGCGCGCGGGCCAGCGCCAGTAGCTTTCTTTGACGATCAGGCCGGGTTCAGGGTGGCGGATGGGAGATTTCACATTTGAGATTTGAAAGGACACCAATTGGTGACGTGGTAGGTTGGCGGCCTCAAGCGACGGCGAGGGACGGGCGGCGCGATTCGGGTGGTTAAATGTTCCGCCCTGGCAGATGCCGCTTTACGCTTTACGGGCCGTTACGCTGTTGTTTGGCGCGGGCGGCCAGGCGGGCGCGGGTCATGCGTTCGCGCAGGCCGCCCTCCTGCAAAAAATCCTGCTCCAGGCGCCGGATTTGGCGGTCCAGCAGGTAGCAGGTCACCTTGACCAGGCCCGCAATCACATTGGCGCAAATGGCCGGATCAGGATGCTCGATGCCCTTCTTGAAGGTCTGGTAGTTCGCACCCGGAGTGCGGTTGAGTTGGCGGAGGCGGCGTGCGTAGCGGTGGTCAGGCGCCCATTCCTCGATGCCCCGGTTGCGCATGAAGTCCCGGTAATCCTCCAGCAATTCCTTCTGGCTGGCCTTGGCGACGCCGGTGAGCTTGATTTCCGTTTCCTTGGAGGTGCCGCTGGCTTCGCTGCCTTCCAGAATGTTTTGCTTCCCCGAACGCGCGGCCTGGATCATCTGGTCATAGGTGCGGTCGCGCTTGCTCAGGAACCGTTCGCAGAAATAGACCGTGGCATCATAGACCACCAGGGCCTTTTGATAGGAGAGCAGTTGCTGGTAGCCGCCGTGCGTGGGAATGAAGCCGTCGGCGGGAGCCAGGGACGAAAACGACTTCAGCGACGGCGAGGGACGGGGCGGTTCCTTCGCCCGCGTGGCCCCTGCTGTCCTTTTCGTCGCTTTGGTCCTTTGCCCACCCGCCATGATGGGATTTTAGGAAACGCGCCCACGGAAGCAAGCGGTTTGAATTTGCGCTTTGCGATCTTCCGGGCGCCGGTGGTTTATTGGCCTGGGATGTGCTATTCTAGGGTTTATCCGGGATGGACGGCACACGGCCATTCAGGTATCGGTGTAACGCATGCTGCGGCGGCAACGTCAGATTCGAACGCAAGTCCAGGAGGTGCTGGACGTGTTGCTGGTCGGGCTGGCGTTCTGGCTGGCCCACTGGTTCCGCGCGCAGTTCCCCAACGAGTTCTTCCCCAACGCGGATGCCATCGAATCGTTCGCCACGTATGCGTGGCTGTATCTGATCCTGGTTCCCTTCACGCCGCTGCTGCTGGATGCGCAGGGGTTCTACAACCGGCCGCTGCTGGCGTCGCGCCGGCAGACGGCATGGCAGTTGTTCAAGGCGTGTGTGTTTGGCGTCATCGGCGTGATTCTGGTCATGTTCCTGTTGCGCATCCAGTTGTCACGCGGCGTGATCATCCTGTTTGGCGGGGCGAGTTTCCTGCTGGTTTACGGGAAGGAAGAATTGATCCGAATCTGGAGCGCCACGGACCTGGGGCGGGACCAGTGGAAAAAGCGCGTCATTCTGGTGGGCTCGGACGAGGACACGGCGCGGTTGCGGCGCGAGGTGGAACAAAGCGGCCATCACGGCATCGAGATTGTGGCCACGCTGAATTTGAACGTGATGCCGGTGGAAGGGCTGGCGGAGTTGTTGCATGAGCATTCGGCCAACGGCGTGATTTTGAGCGCCAAGCACACGTTCTTCGGCCAGGTGGAGAAGGCGATCCAGTTGTGCGAACTCGAAGGCGTGGAGGTGTGGTTGCTGGCGGACTTTTTCAAGACGGAGATTTCGCAGACCACGCTGGACGATTTCCTGGGCAAACCGATGCTGGTGTTCCGCTCGGCGCCCGAGGCGTCGTGGCAGGTGCTGACCAAGCAGGTGTTTGATTTTGTGGCGGCGGGTGTGTTGTTGTTGGCCGCTTCACCGCTTCTTCTGGTGGCGGCGTTGGGCATCAGGCTGACGTCGCCGGGGCCGGTCCTGTTCCGGCAGAAGCGCAGCGGGCTCAACGGCAAACCGTTTGTGATGTGGAAATTCCGGTCGATGGTGACCGATGCCGAGCAGCGCAAGCACGAGCTGGCGGCGATGAATGAGATGGAAGGGCCGGTGTTCAAGGTGACCGATGATCCGCGCGTGACGCCGTTCGGACGGTGGATGCGGCGGTTCAGCGTGGATGAGTTGCCGCAGTTGTGGAACGTGCTGCGGGGCGAGATGAGCCTGGTGGGGCCGCGGCCGTTGCCCGTGGATGAGACGCGCCGGTTCGATGACCTGGCGCACCGGCGGCGGCTGAGCGTGAAGCCGGGCCTGACCTGTCTGTGGCAGATCAGCGGCCGCAACGAGGTGAAGGATTTTCGCGATTGGGTGCGGCTGGACCTGGAGTACATCGACAACTGGTCCCTGTGGCTTGACTTTAAGATTCTGGTTTTGACGATACCGGTCGTGTTTTCCGGGACAGGCGCGAAGTGAAAGGCGGCCCGCTCGTTGGTTCCCTTCCCGTACCGGCCCGGGCGAAGAATAAGTGTCGCTATGTGACGGAAGCGGGGAAACTCCAAGCTCAAAGCCTCAAGCTCCAGAGAAGTTCAAGGTTCCGAATTCAAACCAGTGACCCTTTCGGTGCGAAATGAGGTTGAGTGAAACTCATTGACGGATAAGGTGTCTGCGTTCCGGGGAACGGCACGTGCCCCGGAATCGGATGGTGGAATGAGACAGGATTGTAAATGGGCACGAAAACGAAGCGGAAAGGGTTGGCAAATCAGCCGACGTCGGTGGTGACCGGCGGGGCCGGTTTCCTGGGGTCGCATCTGGTGGATTATCTCCTCACCAAAGGGCACAAGGTCATTGCCATTGACAACCTGGTGACGGGGTCGGTCGATAATATTTCGCACCTGGGCGGCAATCCGAATTTCAAATTCATCCAGCAGGACGTGACGGAGTTCATCTTTCTGGATGTGCCGGTGGATTTCGTGTGGCACTTCGCGTCGCCGGCGAGTCCGATTGATTATCTGGAACTGCCGATCCAGACGTTGAAGGTGGGGTCGTTGGGGACGCACAAGGCGCTGGGGTTGGCGAAGCACAAGCAGGCGCGATTTCTGCTGGCGTCCACGTCGGAAATTTACGGCGATCCGCTGGTGCATCCGCAGCGCGAAGAATATTGGGGCAACGTGAATACCATCGGACCACGCGGCTGCTACGATGAGGCGAAGCGCTTCGCGGAGGCGATGACGATGGCGTATCATCGCGAGCACAACGTGGACACGCGGATTGTGCGCATCTTCAACACTTACGGGCCGCGGATGCGGTTGAACGACGGGCGGGTGGTGCCGGCGTTTGTGAGCCAGGCGTTGAAGAACAAGCCGATCACGGTGTTCGGCGAGGGGACGCAGACGCGGAGTTTTTGTTACTGCGCGGATTTGATCGAGGGGATTTACCGGCTGATGATGAGCGACACGGTGTTGCCGGTGAACATCGGCAATCCGCGGGAGATGACGATGCTGGAGTTTGCGCGGGAAATCATCCGCATGACGAAATCGAAGAGCCGGATTGTGTTTCGCCCGTTGCCGCAGGATGACCCGAAGCAACGGCAGCCGGACATCACGCGGGCGCGGAACCTGTTGAAGTGGGAGCCGCGGGTGCAACTGGAGGAAGGCTTGAAGGCGACGATCGAGTATTTTCGCGGGCGGGTGTGAAGAGGATTCTGAACAACGAACAACGAAAAGGGGTCGCCCATTAGGGCGCGCGCTCAATAAAGTGTTTTCACAAGTCTCCAAATCTCTTAGGGCAATGGTCTTACCGCCCAGCCAATTTCCGGCCGCAGTGTCAAATCCTCCAACTGTCTCACGCCGACAAACCCTGCGAGGAATTCGTAATCAAAAGGTCGTCCCAAATACTCCCAAACGAACGGTGCCTTGGAAACGCCAGGCGGAAATGCATCGGATGAAATGGCATTCAGATCTTCCAGCCGCTTTTCAAAACGACGCCGCAATAGTTCCGCAGTACCATGGTAGGCTGGATTTTTGGGCAATCTCGCGTTCAACTTCTCCTGCAAACTGGAGAATATCGGATTGCGCTCCAATTTTCGTCCGGTCTCCCGTTTCGCAATGTACGGAAACAGGTTCAGGATATGCCCCGAGACATCGGCGCCCCCGCTTTTGTCGAGCCATTTATAAAACGAACGCCACCACTCCTGGTCGATTTGTCCAAGGCTCGTCTCGTGCAGTTTGCCCAAAAAACTGTCCAGCGGCTTGACCCACCATTCCAAATCGTATTTTCCGAAGGCCTTGGCGCGTTCCCGGATCTGAGCCCAGTCCTCGGGCGAGCCTTCCAGCGTGATTTGAGGAATGCCACAAAGGGTCTCGACAACATAATGGAAGTAATTTTTCATCGCCTCCATCAAGGTCACTTCACAAGCGGCCTGTTCAACGACCCCCGTCGTACTGAACGAAGGCATGAACTTGTCCGCGTTTGATCCAATATAGGCCCGCATTTCTTTTACAAACTCCGGCCAGACTTCGGGCCACGGATTCCCCATCGCACCGCGCACAAAATCATCCCGCCGAACCCTTAACTCGGCCTTGCCTTCATGGTTCACGAAATGTCTGCGGAGTCTTTCGGCGTTCGCGTTGATGTGGTTGGAAACGCCCTGGCAAATGGTCAACCAGATGTGGTCCGGAGAAAGCGTCAAAGGCCGATGATCGTGAAACGCGAGATTGACCGCTGCAATCAATCCATTGCGTTGCGACCCTACGAGCGTCCCCTTGGAATTCGAGCACGATTCCACAGAACCGCCGACCATCCTTTCCACAGCATCGCGATATCGAACCTCGCCAATCCGCGTGGTCGCGCGACTCACGTCTGAAACCTGGAATGTAATTCCTGGCGCAACACCTGTCTGCACTGCCCCAGCGTACTGCCCTGCACTTACGAGTCAATTGACATTTGATTGGAAGGGGACGTCATGGGTTCTGGGTCGGTTTTCAGTATCGCACTTGCCGGCACCTGTTTGGCGGACGTTACAAGGCAAATGAGCCTTTACTTGCTAATACTGAAAACCCCTTTGGCGTGGGGGCAATTACTCAGACACTTCTTCGACGAGGGCGGAGGCGGGGCGCGCGGATTTGCCCCATTTGATTTCCGGGAGGAGCAACAGGCACGAGGCGAGAATCATGCCCATGCTGAGCCAGCCAAGCGTGGCGAGGGACACCTGGGACGCAAGGTGAAACGCCGCGAGCGGCGCGAGCAGGCCGCGCACGCCGGTGAAAAACGTGTGGACGGACATGTAATCGGCCACGCGCTCGGGCGCGGCGAACTTGGTGACCCACAAGCTCCACGCGACGTCCCCGCCGGCATTGGCGACGCCGAACACAATGGCGCCGGCGACGAGCGCCCACATTTCCTGTCCGGTGAAAAACGAGATGATGCCGATGGCGTAACCGAGGTTGAGCACGACGCGCAGGGCGAAGAAATTCATGTGGTCGAACAGCCAGCCCCAGAGCGGACTCAAGATGAGGCGCGCGACATTGGGGATGACCCCGACCAGGAGGGCGACGCTGGCGGCGTTGAGGGCGAGGCCGTATTTGGGATTGGCGAGGTATTCGACGCGCAGGGGGAGCATCATCAAGTTGGCGAAGCCCATCAGCATCCAGCACACGAGCGTGCGGCGGAACAGTGGGTCTTCCCGGGCAAAGCGCAGCGAGCGGAAAGGATGCGTGCCGCCCGCACTGACCAACGGGCGCGATGGACAGCGGTGCAGCGCGTAACTGCCCAGGCCCATCGCGGCGCCAAAACACAGCAGCAGCCACGGGAAGCGGTCGATGCGGTCGGTGAGGGCGAGGCCGGCGAGGTGGCTGAACACGGCGGCGGTGGCGATGCGGATCATCACGGTTTTGGAGAACAAACGGCCGCGTTCCTTCTCGGGGTAATTGTCCTGGTACATTTGCGTGACCAGCGGAATGGCGGCGGTGCCGGAGGTCAGCGCGAGTACGCTGCCCAGGACGAACACGGGCAGGAACGGCAGCGCAGCCATCACGAGAAAGCAGAGGGCGCCAAAGGCCAGGAGGCGCGACGCAGCCCGGGCCGTGGGGAGCTTCAAGGATTCGGCCACCGACACGGACAACGGGCTGAGCATCAGTCCCACGCTGCCCGCGGCGGCCACCAACGCCTTGGCGGTCGCGCCGGCCTGGAATTGTTTGACGGCGATGAGCAGGAGGAACGTGGTGCCGGCGGTTTCGATGATTCCCCCACTGAAGGCGCGCCACCTTTCGAAGCGGAATGTGAGTCTCTTGCTGTCTTCCATCGACAGGCCGAGCGTGAAGCATCCGGAGAGGAAGGCAAAGGGCAAAAGTCCGGGTTCAAGCGTTACGAACGGCGGCGCGTGGGAAGGGGTCGTCCGGTGCGGTATCCGGCTTTTCGGCGTGGCGGCGGCGCTTGAACCATTTTTCGAGTTCGATGGCCCAGAAGACGGCGGTGGAGGCGAGGAGCGTCAAGCCGAGTTCTTCCGCGGTCAGCGCCGTGGTGGCAAAGATGTTTTGCAGGAAGGGGGTGTAAATGACCGCCAGCGTCAAGGCGATGGTGACGGCGACGGCAGCGAGCATGGCGGGGTTGGAGGTGAGTCCCTGGCGGAACAACGATTCGCGCCATGAACGCACGGCAAGCGTGTGGAAGATTTGTCCGAAGGCGAGCGCGCCGAAGACCATCGTCTGCCAGGCGGGATGTTCTTGAATCCAGCAGGCCCAGCCGAGCAGGAACGGCACGGCGCCCATGATGGCGCCCACCCAGAGTATGTGCCACGCCATGCCCTGGCCGAAAATGTTTTCGGTGGAAGGGTAGGGCGCGCGGCGCATGGTGTCGCGTTCGGGCGGCTCGACGCTCATGGCCAGGCCGCAAATGCCGTCGCTGATGAGATTGATCCAGAGGATTTGCAACGGCAGCAACACCAGCGGCATGCCGAAGAACGGCGCGATGAGCATGACAACGATTTCGCCGACGTTGCCGCCGAGGACGTACCGGATGAATTTGCGGATGTTGTCGTAAATGGCGCGGCCTTCCTCGACGGCGGCGACGATGGTGGAGAAATTGTCGTCCAGCAGGACCATATCCGAGGCTTCCTTCGAGACGTCGGTGCCGGTGATGCCCATGGCGACGCCGATGTCGGCGCGTTTGAGGGCGGGGGCGTCGTTCACGCCGTCGCCGGTCATGGCGACGATGTGGCCGCGGCGTTGGAGGGCCTGGACGATGTGGAATTTGTGCTCGGGCAGGACGCGCGCGTAGATGGAGACTTGTTCGACGAGTCTTTCGAGTTCCTCGGGCGGCATTTGGGCGAGTTCGGGGCCGGTGAGCACGCGTTCGTGATGGGCAATGCCGACTTCGCGCGCGATGTGGCGCGCGGTGAGCGGATGGTCGCCGGTAATGAGCAACGCGCGAATGCCGGCGGCCTTGCAGGTCTGGACGGCCGCGCGTGCTTCGGCGCGGGCGGGGTCATGCAAGCCGAGCAGGCCGAGGAAGATCAAGCTGTGTTCGAGACTGGCGACGGTAGGCGCGGCGGGCGCACCGTCGAGTGGACGCACTGCGACGCCGAGGACGCGCTTGCCGGATTGCGCAAGGCGGTCGGCGGATGCCTCAATGCGGGCGCGGGCGGTGGCGTCGAGTGGTTGAACCGCGCCGTCGTGCCAGACGCGGTCGCACACATGAAGCAGGGAATCGGCCGCGCCTTTGGTCCACACGGCGCACGGGGCGTCGGTGGCAAGGCCGGGCAGTGACAACGCGCGGCGCAACGGCGCGGGCGCATCGACGAGGGACGCGGGCATTCGATGAACCGTGCTCATGCGTTTGCGGTCCGAATCAAAGGGCAGTTCGGCCACGCGCGGGAGAAGGTGTTCGAGATCGGATTTGCGCAGGCCGGCCTGGGCGGCGGCCACCAACAACGCGGCCTCGGTGGATTCACCGACGGCGACCAACGGCTCGGCGGCGCTGGCTGCCGTCTGCAAATGCGCGTCGTTGCACAGCGCGCCGGCGGTGAGCAAGAGCGCGAATTCCGCATCGTCGGCGGGCGCGCGCGCGGAGCCCGGACTGGTGAGGTCGAGCGGGCGGCCATTCACTTCGAGCGCGGTCACGGTCATGCGGTTTTGGGTGAGCGTGCCGGTTTTGTCCGAGCAGATGGCGGTGACGGAGCCGAGCGTTTCGGCGGCGGGGAGTTTGCGGATGAGCGCCTTGCGCTTGAGCATGCGTTGCGCGCCCAGCGCAAGGGCGATGGTCACGACGGCGGGCAGGCCTTCAGGCACGACGGCCACGACCATGCTCACGGCGGTAAGGAACATGAGTTTCATTTCCTCGCCCCGCAGCAGCCCCAGCAGAAAGATGACGGCAACCAATGCCAGCGCGGCGACAGCCAGCGAACGGCCCAGTTGATCGAGGCGGCGTTGCAACGGCGTTTGCTCGGCCTCCACCTTTTGAATCATCTCCGCGATGGCGCCGAGTTCGGTGTCCATCCCCGTGGCTGTGACGATCGCCACGCCGCGGCCCGCCGTCACTACGGTGCCCATATAGACACAGTTGCGGCGATCCGCGACGGGCAGGCTGGCATCGGCGAAGGGCGCGACGGTCTTGGGGGCAGGCTCGGATTCACCGGTGAGCGCGGCTTCCTGCACCTGGAGTTGCGCCGTTTCGATGAGGCGCGCATCGGCGGGGACGAAGTTGCCCGCGTCGAGCAACACCACGTCGCCGGGGACCAGTTCGCGCGAGGAGATTTCAATGACGTGCGCGTCGCGGCGCACGCGCACCAGCGGCACGGCCAGGCGTTTGAGCGCGGCCATGGCTTTCTCGGCGCGATATTCCTGGAGGAAGCCGAACGCGGCATTGAGGATGACGATGGCAAGGATGGCCAGCGCGTCCTTGTAATCACGCAGCGCGAGCGAAATCAGCGCGGCGACAATCAGCACCACGACCATCGTGGCGGCGAGTTGGTCGCGCAGGATTTTCCAGACGCTGCGGCCGCCTTCGTCAATGAGTTCATTGGGGCCGCAGGCGTCGAGCCGCTCCAACGCGGTGGCGGAATTGAGTCCGCGTGCCGCGTCGGTTTCCAGGCGGCGCGCGACCTCGTCCGCGTCGAAGGTATGCCAGGACGGTCCGTTGTTGCGTTCCGGTTTCATTGTCTGAGGGGAAGCGCCCGGCACACGAAGTGGCACTTTCCCCTTAAACATAAGGCAAGTGGCCGAAAGCGCACTTCGCTGGCATTGGCAAAAGGTGGACAAATCCTGTCCGGGAAAGGACGAACGAAGGCCACCAGAACGCACAAGAGGCACAAAAAAGGAGCAGAAGGGTGACGCGAATTTCGCAAATAGGCGCGAATTTTTAAGGGGAGGAGGATCGTTCCGATTTTTACTCCCTCATCTGTCTGTTTCGAAATGAAAACTCATTTCGGCCAGGCAATCGACGGGAACGCCATTCAGTTCGCCCGGCTTGAAAACGGAGCGTTCAACGGCGGCCTTTGCGGCCAGGCCAAAGCTTGCGGCGTTGGCGCGGACGACGCGGATATCAGTCGGCTGCCCGGTCTTTCTTATGACGAATTGCACGGTGACATCGCCGCTGATGTTCCGCTTGCGCATCCTGGACGGATAGGCGGGTGCAAACCTCTTCACGGTTTCGGGCGCTTTCGTCAACTGATCGATTTGCATCACACCTTCAGGTGACACAGGTTGCTCCGCGACCGGCTGCAATTTGACGGGAAACAGCACGCAGCCCGTTGAAAGCGTGATCAGTGTGAGGAGCGCGTGCGGTTTCAAGGTTTCGCCGAGGGTGGATATTTCGCGGATAATTTCAAGAGGGTGTTCATGCCGCGAAAGGTGGCGCGGATGCCCAGGGCGCGCTCGAAGGCGTTGTTGGAAAAGGTCGAGTCGCTCTGCTTCTTCCGGCACAGCCAGTAAACCTCGCGGCCGTTGACGTGGAAATCGTCGATGGCGGTTTTCAACGACATGAGTTTCTTGATGGCGTCGGCGCGCAGCGGGGCGGCGACGAATCCGACGCAATAGGCGCCGGCGGATTGGATGGCGGCGGCAGGAAAAGCCGGGTGCTGCGCAATGGCGGCAACTTCCGCATCCGTGCGCAGGAACGTGGCGACTTCGTAGCCGAGGGCTTTGTGAAGGCAGGCTTCAATTTTCGTTTGCAAGCGGTCGGACTTGGAACTGGAAGTGAAGATGACGTTGCCGCTGGCGATGAACGTTTCGACGCGCGCGAGACCGAGTGATTCAAACAACGCGCGCAGCGCGTCCATCTTCACGACGTGGCCGCCGACGTTGATGGCGCGGAGGAAGGCGACGTAGCGAGTGGTTGGGGTCAAGGTTCAAAGTTCAAGGTTCGGAGTTCGGAGTTTAAAGTTGGGACCGCGGGCAAATTAGCGGCTTGAAATGGAAAGGTAAACGCTTAGCTAAAGTAAATTGGGCTTCAGCCAGTCCTATATCGTGGTTGCAAGAGACGCGATGCGGCTGGCCTGCGGCACAGCCGCAGTCCGAACGCGATCGGCTACATATGCGGAACGGAGGAGGCCACACGCACGAAAGCGCCACGGAACTGGCGCACTCCAGGACGCTTCGCGCTCGCGATGCGTCACTTTCCATTCGTCGATTTCAGGAAAGCGACAACGTCGGCGACGTCCTGGGCGGAGAGGCCGAGTTGAGTGGCGGAAAGCATCAGGGAGCGTTCCAGGCGGCGGACGGATTTGATGGCTTTGCGCGGGATGGTCTGGGTGAGGCCGCCCATCGATTTCACAATCAGCGGGTCGCCGTTGGCCACGACGATGCCGTGGATGGTCAGGCCGTCCCTGGTCTTGATTTCCGTGCCGTCGAATCCGTGGGCGATGTCCATCGAGGGATTCAACAATGCCTGCGCGATGACTTCGCGCGTCTGCGTCTGGCCCCAGTTCGTGAGCGCGGGCCCGAAATCCACGCCTTCGCTGCCCATCTGATGGCACACCTGGCAGGCGGTGGAAATTTGTTTGCCGCGCGCGGCGTCGCCCTTGAGTTCCAGAATTGCTTTCGGCTCCGGCAGTGTGGAAGGCCCTGGCTCGGGCACGATGATTTCGGTCAATTGCACCGAGTCCGGATTGTAGAGGCCGCGCTTTTGCATTTGCGCGAGCAGGTCGTATTCGCGCCAGTCGTTGTCCTTGCGGTTGAAGAGCCACCAGAGCGCCTCGGCCTGGAACGGAAAATCCTTGGACGCGGCGAGGTCAATCATCGCGGCGGCTGCGGCGGGCGTTTTGGTGAACGCCAGCGTGTCCATGGCGAGCTTGCGCAGCTCGCGCGGGACGCTTGCAGACAAGGCGCGCGTCTTCATCGCGGGCACGGCATCGGGCGCATGCAACCGCCACGCAATCCAGGCAAAGGCCGGCGTCCACGACAGCGGGTCCTGGCTGGCGAGCGCCTTGGACACGACGCTGTACATCCTGTCTTCCTTGCCCGCGCAACCGGTGCCGAACGCTTCGAGATACGTGCGATCCTGGCCGTCGAAGCCGCGCGCGATGTCCACGAGAATGTCGCGCTTTTGCTCGAAGGGCAGGTCGCGCAACGACACGGCGACTTCGCGCCGCACAGCGGGGGAAGGATCTTTCGCCATGCGCGCGGCCATCGCCATGAAGTCGTGGTTCTGCCGGCGCAAGGCGCGATAGGCCACCACGCGGGTCTGTTCATCGCGCGAATCGAGCAATGGCGTCACGCGGGCGATGCCTTGCGGGCCCATCTGCGAGAGCAGCCACACGGCGCGCGCGGCGAAGAACGGATTGGAATCCCTCAGCAATTTCGCGACTGCGGGCACGGCCTTTTCGCCTTGCGCGCGCAGGCGCACGAAACCGGAGTTGCGCACGTTGACCGCCGGGCTTTTGAGCGCGGCGATCTGGCCGGACGTGGAACCGAGGTCGAGTTTCGGGACGCGCGGTTTGAAGCCTTTGGGAGCGACGCGATAGATCGCGCCCGAGATGGTTTCATCCAGGTCCTGGTGGCCGCCCACGCGCGCATCGAACCAGTCGGACACGTAAATCGCGCCATCCGGCCCAACCGCGACATCCGACGGACGGAACAGCGTCTTCAATTCATTGTTCACGCTCCTGGTGCCGCCGAGGAAGTCCGAACCGGCGAATTCCTTTTCCTTGTTCGACGTGAGGAAATCGAAACGCTCGAGCTTGAAGCCCGCGCCATCGAGCTTGGGCAGATAGCCGAACACAACATTGCGCCCGGCTTCACAGGTGAGCAGCAGGCCCTCCCATTTCTTGCCGAGCGCGCCGCTTTCGTAGAAGGCGACACCCGTGGGCGAGCCGCCGCCATACACATCGCCGGCAGGCATGGTGCCGGGATCTTCCTGGCGCCACTCGGCGATCTGCGTCGTCTGGCCGGGACGCTTGTCCGCCTGCCACGAACGTTTGCCGTCGATCGAGGCAAAACCCGCGTTGCCGTATTCGAGAATGAAACTGACGCGGCAGGCCGGCGGATCGTCATTGTCGTTTTGGAACAGGTCACCGAACGAGGTCACGGTTTGCTCGTAGCTGTTGCGGTAATTGTAGCCGATGATGTTCACGTGCGTGCCGTCGGGATTCATGCGCGCGGTGAAGCCGCCGATGTACACGTTGCCGTCGTCGCTTTGCTGGCCGGCGATTTCCGGCGAACTGAATCCGCCCGCCGTGTCCTTGGAATCATACGGGCTGCCGATGCGGAAGGTCTTGCCGGAGCGGTCCGTGAAGCGCGCGCCACAATTGCCGGCGTTCCAATACCACTGGCCATCGGGACCGGCGGTGACGGAGTGCAGGCTGTGGTCGTGCTGACGCCCGTTGAAACCGGTGAGCAACACCTCGCGCTTGTCCACCGCGGGGTCGAACTTCAAGTCGCCGTCCACGTCGGTATAGACGATCATGTTGGGCGTCATCGAAACGATGATCTTGTTGCCCAGCACCGCGATGCCCAGGGGCGCGCCAAATTCTTTTTCCTGCACGAACGTGTGGCTCTGGTCCGCCTTGCCGTCGCCGTTGGTGTCCTGCAACACCACGATGCGGTCGCCTTCGGGTCGGCGGCCAGCGTGGCGGCGGTAATTGACGCCCTCGGCGACCCAGATGCGGCCGGCTTCGTCGATGTCGATGTTGGTGGGGTTGGCCAGCATGGGCGAACTGGCCCACACGGTGACTTCGAGTCCATCCGGCACGGCAAAGAAATCGAGCGGGACAACCGTGGGCGCGGGGGCTTCGGTGGCGAGGAGTGTCGAGGCGCAGAAGGCAAGCGATGCGAGCGACCGGCTCGCGAATCGGGAAGTCAGCGTAGGCAGTTTCATTTGTTATAAGCGTCGCCTCGTGCGGAGCGATGCGCAGCATCCGGGAGGCAAGGGGGCCAAGTATGCGAAAAAAAAGCGCGGGGGCAAGAGCGGGATTGGGGGGAAGCGACATGTGGATTTGGCGGCCGCCGGGGAAAGCCTCCAGTCAAAGCTTCAAAATTCAAAGAAGCTTCAACGGAGTCATCGGATGGACAGGAACTGGTCGGGGCGCAGACGAACAAACTGCGCAACGCGCCCTCAGCCTTTTTGCGGGCTTTTTGTTTGCGTTGGCGCAGTTTGTTCTCGCGAACAGCGTGGTTATGCTTCTTCGGTCTGCAACATTTCCACGAGGTCTTTCTCGGCGAGCACCCAGTCCTCGAGGGTCAGGTGCTGTTCGTGAGCCAGACGATCGCGATACATTCGGTACGCATGTTCACGGACCATCACTTTGCTGATGCCGGGCGTGAATGGCTCCGGCTGATCCACAACTCGATCCTGTGCTTCCGTTCTCATAACTCACCTCATGAGGCAACGTACGCGCCCGTCTCGCGCTTTTCAACCCGAGTCCCCATTTTTTAGGCGCGCTTATTCGCGCGCTTCACAAATCGTCGTCCCGTTAATCTGACAACGGAGGGAATATTTATCCGCCTTTTTTCATTCCCATTTCTTCCGGGCCAAGGTAGTCAATCTCCGCCATCTCCTGTTATGAGAAAGAATCTCCTGCTTGTCCTGCTGTTGCTGGGAACTTTCAGCGCGTGCCGGACCGCCCCGCCGCCCAAGCCCACGCCACTCAATGTCTCTTCCGTCAGCGCGCCGCAGCCGCAGGCGCCCACGCTTCCCGCCGCGCCGTCCGCTCCGTTGCCGCCCACCGGCCCCGTCTTTCACGAGGACAAACTGCGCGACATGGATGCCGCCATTCTCCAGGCCATTACCGATAAAAAACTTCCCGGCGGCGTGCTCTGGTTGGAGCGCGCCGGCACGGCTTACCTGCGTGGCTATGGCTGGCGCTCGCTCGAACCATCGCGCGAAGAGATGACCACGGACACGATTTTCGACGCCGCGTCGCTCACCAAGGTCACCGCCACCACGCCCTGCATCATGCTGCTGGCCGAACGCGGCAAGGTGAAGTTCGACGAACCGGTGAAGACTTACATCCCCGAGTTTGGCGGTGACGGGCGGGACGCGGTGACGATCCGGCATTTGATGACGCACACCTCGGGCTTGCGCCCCGGCATTCCCTCCAAACCCGCCTGGGCAGGTTACGACGCGGCCATCCAGCGGGCGTGCGCCGAGCAATTGCAATCGACGCCCGGCACGAAGTTCGTCTATAGCGACATCAATTTCATCCTGCTCGGCGAAGTCGTGCGGCGCGCCAGCGGCATGCCGTTGAATGAATTCGCCGCGCGCGAAATCTTCCAGCCGCTCAAGATGAACGACACGGGTTTCCTCCCGGCGGCGGACAAGCGCCCGCGAATCGCCCCGACCGAACCGGACGAAAACGGCGTCATGCTGCGCGGAGTGGTGCATGATCCGACGTCGCGGCGCATGGGCGGTGTGGCGGGTCATGCGGGATTGTTCACGACGGCGCGCGACCTGGCCCGTTACGCGCGGATGCTCCTTAACGGCGGCGCGCTCGACGGCGTGCGCGTCCTGCACCCGCGCTCAGTCGAGTTGATGACGACGGTGCAATCGCCCGCCGCCGCCGGTTCACGCCGCGGCCTGGGCTGGGACATCGATTCCAGTTACTCCGGCCCGCGCGGCAAGGTCTTCCCGATCGGTTCCTTCGGCCACACCGGGTGGACCGGCACCTGCCTGTGGGTCGATCCGTGGTCGCGCACGTTTTACATCTTTATGTCCAACCGCAACCACCCCGACGGCAAGGGCAACGTCACGCCGTTGCGCGCCGTGCTGGGCACCCTGGCGGCGGAATCCGTCGTGGGCCTCGACTTCGCGCAAGCGCCCAGCCTGCCGCCCCGCGCCGGCACGAGCCGCAGCGCCGCGCCCAAAATCGTGAAGAATGGCATCGACACATTGAAGGCGCAGAACTACGCGCCGCTGCGCGGGTTGCGCGTCGGCCTCATCACCAATCACACCGGCGTGGATCGCGAGCGCAATCCAACGATCGACCTGTTGATGCACGCGCCGGAGGTGCGCTTGAAAGCGTTGTTCAGTCCCGAACACGGCATTCGCGGCGTGCTTGATGAAAAGGTCGGCGACAGCTTCGATGAAAAGACCGGCCTGCCCATTTACAGTTTGTATGGCGAGACGCGCATTCCCAAGCCCGAGCATCTCGAGGGATTGGACGCGCTGGTGTTCGACATCCAGGACATCGGCTGCCGCTTTTACACGTATCCCTCCACCATGGCCAACTGCATGGAAGCCGCCGCCAAGGCCGGTTTGAAATACTTCGTGCTCGACCGCGTCAACCCCATCAACGGCGAGGACATCGACGGCCCTGTCCTCACCGGCAAGAGCACGTTCGTCACCTACCACACTGTGACCGTGCGCCATGGCATGACCGTCGGCGAACTGGCGCGCATGTTCAACACCGAGCGCGGCTTCAAGGCCGACCTCACCGTCATTCCGCTTGAAGGCTGGACGCGCGGCATGTGGTTCGATGAAACCAGCCTCCCCTGGATCAATCCCTCGCCCAACATGCGCAGCCTCACGCAGGCCACGTTGTATCCCGGCGTCGGCCTGCTGGAAACGACCGCGCTCTCGGTGGGTCGCGGCACCGACACGCCGTTTGAAGTCCTGGGTGCGCCATACATTGATGAAGTGAAGCTGGCCGAGGAATTGAACCGCGCCGGCCTGCCGGGCGTCACCTTCGCGCCCATCAAATACACCCCCGTCGCCAGCGTTTATAAAGACAAGGAGTGCCACGGCGTGCGCGTGACCCTCACCGACCGCGAGCGCCTGCAATCCGTCGATATCGGCATCGTCATCGCACTGACCATGCAGCGCCTTTATCCGCAGGACTGGGACCTCGCCAAGTTCGACCGCCTCCTCGGCCACCAGGCCACCATCGAGGCCATCCGCGCCGGCAAGTCACTCGCGGAAATCCGCGCGATGTGGGCCGCGGACGTGGAGAAGTTCAAGGAGCGCCGCGCAAAGTTTCTGCTGTATTAAAGAGCGGGCAGATCTGAAATCGAACTATCTCCTGACTTGCCGCGAGGGCTGGATTCGGGCATGGTTACAGCGTGCCAACAACAATGGTCGAATTGGAACTGGACGCTGTGAAGAAGCTGGAGGCGGCCAAGCTTTCGCCGCAGGAATCATTTTCCGATGTCGTACGGCGTGCCCGGTTTCCGCAAAAACCTCATACCGCGCTTGATTTGCTGCAGGAATTCCAAACCCGCAGCTCACCCTTGAGTGAGGAGGCGCTGGACCGGTTGACCGAGGCACAGCGCAATCCGCAAACGTCGCCGTCGCACTGGGTGAGAACTGATGTTGTTCGACACGACTTTCCTCATCGACTACGAACGCGAGGTCAAGCGCCAGAAGCCCGGCGTCGCGCACGCGTTCCTTTCGGCAAATCCTAACATCCCGCTTTATATCAGCATCGTTAGCGTCGCGGAATTTGCGGAAGGATTTGACGCTGCACAACAGCCGGATTGCTGGCTGTGTTTACGCCACGCCACTACACGGAATTATTACTTGATCGTGACATTGCGTGGGAAGCCGCCCAAATTTCCCGCCAACTGCGCGCCAACGGGCAAACCATTGGCGACAATGACTTGTTGATTGCGGCCACGGCCAAGCACCACAATCTCGCTGTTGTTACCAACAATGCCGCCCATTTCCAACGTGTTTCTGGATTGCAGGTGGTTGCGTATTAGACGAAGCGTGCGGCATTTCATCGAGTCCGCTCGGGTTTCTGCTTCGCCTTTGAAATTTTCATTCCGCTCGCCTTTCTCCTCCAACCGCCGTATTCTTGGCCTTCCATGAAAACGCCCGATTCCACTTTTTCCCGCCGGGGTTTCCTGACCGGGGCCGCGGTTGCCGCAGCCGGCGCGTGGTCCGCGATCGCCCAGAGCAAGCCCGCGCCCGCCGCCAAGGTTCCGCCGCCCAGCTACAAGATTCAGCGCGGCCGCATCCGCCATTCCGTCATGGGCTGGTGTTTCAATCCCATGCCCACGGAGGAGCTCATCGCCGCATGCCATCGCATGGGCATGACCGCCATGGAAGGCATCGGTTCGCAATACTATCCCAAGCTGCGCGAACTGGGCATGAAACCGTCGCTGGTGGGCAGCCATCCGTTCAAAAACGGCCCCGCCAACCGCGCCAATCATCCCGAGTGTCTCAAGAAGCTGCGCGAAGGCATCGATCTGGCGGTCGAGTTTGGCGCGCCTGGCGTCATCACCTTCACGGGCATGCGCGAGAAGGACCTCAGCGACGAGCAGATGATCAAGAATTGCCTGGATTGCTGGAAGGAAGTCATCGGTTACGCCGAGAAGAAGGGGGTCAACCTTTGCATGGAGCATCTCAATTCGCGCGACGACACCCACCCGATGAAAGGGCATCCCGGTTACTTCGGCGACCACGTCGATTTCTGCGTGGACCTCATCAAGCGCGTTGGTTCGCCGCGCATGAAGCTGCTCTTCGACATCTACCACGTGCAGATCATGGACGGTGACGTCATCCGCCGGCTCAAGCAGCACATCGGTGTGATCGGCCACATCCACACGGCTGGCGTGCCGGGCCGCGGCGAACTGGATGAAACGCAGGAGCTGAATTACCCGCCCATCATGAAGGCGCTGCTGGACCTGGGCTACCAAGGCTATGTCGCGCACGAGTTCATTCCTACGTGGGAAGACAAGCTGGGCGCGTTGCGTCACGGTGTGCAGGTTTGCGACGTGTAATCCGGGTGTTGATCGAAATTCGCCACCGCTGACGGCACATTCGGTGTGTTCCTCATGAGCGCGGCGAGCACACATTCCGGCCCGAAAGGCTCCTTCATCTGGGGCAACCTGCCCGAGTTCGGGCGCGATCCCATCGAACTGCTGGAGCGATGCGTGCGCGAGCATGGGGACTTCGTGCCGCTGCGGTTCGTGCATCGCCGGGTGTTGCTGGTGAATGACCCGGCGGCGATCGAACAGGTGCTTAACAGCCGCCATTTCCGCAAGACCATCGGTTATCGCACACCCTTCATGCGGCGTTTGTTTGGCGACGGCCTGCTCACGAGCGAAGGGGAATTCTGGACCCGCCAGCGGCGGCTGGCGCAGCCCGCGTTTCACCGTGAGCGCATCGCCAATTACGCGCGGACCATCGTGCGGTTCGCTGAGGAGATGTTGTCGGGCTGGCGCCTGGGTGAAACGCACGACGTGCACCTGGACATGATGACGCTCACCACGCGCGTGGTGACGATGAGCCTGTTCAACTCGGATGTGCCGCGCGAAATCGACGACGTGGGCCGCGCCTCGGCGGCAGTAATGCAAACCTTCACGTCGCATACAACGCATGGCGTTTTCTGCTGACGTTGCTGCCCACGCAGACCAACCGCCAGTTCAACCAGGTGATGCAGCGGTTGGACGCTTACATCTACAACCTGATTGCGGAGCGCCGCGCCAGCGGCCAGGACACGGGTGACCTGCTCTCGATGCTGTTGCGTGCGCGGGACGAGGACGGTTCGCAAATGAGCGATCAGCAATTGCGCGATGAACTGGTCACGCTGATGGTCGCTGGATTGGATACCACGGCACTGGCGTTGTCGTGGGCGCTTTACCTGCTGGCGTTGAATCCGCGCGTGTGGCCGAAGCTCGCGTTCGAGGTGCAGGCGGTGTTGCACGATCGGCCCGCGCGTTTCGAAGACCTGCCGCAACTGCGCTACGCCGAGGCGGTCATCAAGGAATCGATGCGCCTGTATCCGCCGGCGTGGGTCATCGGGCGCGAGGCCCTCCATGACTGCGACATCGGCGGGCAGCACGTGACACCGGGCATGTCGCTTATCATGAGCCAGTGGCTGGTGCATCGGGACCCGCGGAACTTTGAAGCACCGCTGGAGTTTCGTCCGGAACGCTGGCTGGACGAACGCATAAAGGCGTTGCCAAAGTTTGCGTATTTTCCGTTCGGTGGCGGGCCGCGCATCTGCATCGGCTACTCATTTGCGATGATGGAAGCAGTGCTGGTGCTGGCGACAGTGACGCAACGGTTCCGCCTGGTATGCCAGCCGGATTATAAATCAAGGTCTGGCCGGCCATCACGTTGCAACCGCGCGGCGGGGTGCAATTGCAAGTCGGCCCACCGGCGTGATGAACGCGGGTGGGCCTGGAAGGTTTGGTTGCGGTTGGCCGGCGATTATGCGGCGACGCGGCCCTTCATGGTGAAGGAACGCGGCTCCGCTGCGGGCGCTCCGTCGTGTTGCACCGGCACGCCGTTTTCTGGCGTCAGGTTGGACTTCAGGAGGTTGATGAACTCGCGCAAGGCCGGCGGGATCGTTTTCTTCTTCTTGTAAATCGCCGCCAGCGTGCGTTGCACGCCGAGGTCTTCAATCGTGACTTCAACGAGCGTGCCCTTCTGCAATTCCTGCAACACCGTGTTGTGCGGCACCAGCGTGATGCCGGCATTGATCTCGACGGCGCGTTTGACGGTCTCGATGTTGTCGAATTCCATCACGACCGAAACATCCAGATGCTTTTCCTTGAGCTTCTTGTCGATCGCGCGGCGGGTCGGGATGTCCGGTTCGAACGCGATGAACTTCTGGCCGCTCAACGCGGCCGCCTTAATGGTGCGCGACTTGGCAAACGGATGGTCGGGATGGCAGATCAACACGAGGTTGTCCTTGCGCAACGGCACGATTTCCAGCCGCGGGTCGGCCTTGGGATAGGCGACGAGGCCGACATCGACGACGTTGCCGATGACGTCTTCATAGACTTCGTTGACGCGGCGGTATTCCACCTGGACCTTCACGGTGGGGTGGGTGGACAGGTATTTTTTGATGTACGGCGGCAATTCGTGCAGGCCGATGCTGTAAATGGTGGACACGTGGATGGTGCCGGAGATGACGTTTTTGATCTCCTGCACCTTGTTCTGCATGGTGTGGTAGGAATCGAGGATCTGCTTGCTGTATTCGTACAGCAACTGCCCTTCGCGGGTGAGGCGGAATTTCTTGCGGCTGCGCTCGATGAGCGTCGAGTTGAAGTGACGCTCCAGTGCGTGGATTTGCTGGCTGACAGCCGATTGGGTGACCTCGTTGAGTTGCGCGGCTTTGGTGAAGCTTTCGCTCTCGGCGAGATCCGTGAAGAGTTTCAGCGTTTCGATTTGCATGGGCAATTAGAAAGGGTGATTCCTCAGGCAATAAATTGTTTTAATGAAAACAGCGCATCGGCACTAATCGATAGACACCGACGCTAAAAAAAAGTTTCTCTTCAAATAAACTTTTTTTATAGGTGAGAAAACGGGTTTTAAGGGGTTGATTTTCACGGGGTTGGATCACAGCAAAGTTCTCCTTAACCAGCTGGGTGTCAGCCGGGTAAAACATCATAAACGCCATACATCTGCGCAAATATGGTCATTCAGACGCCTAATAAGGCATGAAGGTTACATTTTTTTGGAGAAACTCGATTCCTCCATAAAACATCCGCCTCTCCGGTCAATTCATTGGGCCGCGCAACATTACAATCACCAGCAAGTTGCCTCAGAATCCGCCCCCGTCAAGGGGCCTTGATGCAGATTTCGCAAATAATCGTTCCGGAAGCGCCTCTTATTCGCTGGCGAGGGCAGGGCCAACCCTTTTTTGCCTTTCCTGGGCGGCCGGTTTGCCCCTACCGTTTCCCATGCCTTCATTCGATATTGTGTCGGAAGTCAACTCGATGGAAATCGAGAATGCCGTCAACCAAGCCCGCAAGGAGCTGGCCAACCGCTTCGATTTCAAAGGGTCCAAGGCCGAAATCCAGCTCGACAAAAACGAGATCAAGCTCACTGCCGAAGACCAGTTCAAGCTCACCGCACTGAACGACATCCTCATCGGCAAGCTGGCCAAGCGCCTGGGCAGCCTCAAGAACGTGGACCGCAAGGAGCCGGATATTTCGCCGCTCGGCCACGCGCGCCAGGTTATCGCCATCAAGCAGGGCATCGAAGCCACGGTGGCCAAACAAATCACCGGCTTCATCCGTGACACCAAGCTCAAGGTGACCACGCAAATCCAGGACAACCAGATCCGCGTCACCGGCAAGAGCAAGGACGACTTGCAGTCGGTCATCGCCGCGGTGCGCGGGCAGGATTATCCGGTGGCGCTGGCGTTCAAGAATTTCCGGGATTGACGTTCGGTTCAGCGGCCAGGACGGGCCGGGGCGCGGCCTTCAGGCCGCTTCAGCGTCCGCACGTAGAGGGTCAATCGGTTGGTTCGGGATTTGAATTACGCGGAAGCGGCGTAAACGCCGCGCCCCCTCGGCGGCGGATTGAAATGATTTTATGTTGCGCCCTGTTCAACTGGCGTTGTTGGTAGTGGCCTGTGTATTTCTTGCCGTCGCGCACGCAAACGCCGCCCAGCCGAACTTCGTCATCGTGCTGGCCGATGACCTCGGCTACGGCGACCTGCATTGTTACGGCGACAAGACGCTGCTCACGCCGAACCTGGACCGCTTCGCCGCCGAGGGTTTGCGCCTGACGAGTTGCTACGCAGCGGCGGCGAATTGTTCGCCGTCGCGCACCGGCCTGCTCACCGGGCGCACACCCACGCGCGTGGGAGTTCAAAACTGGATCCCGATGCTGTCACCCATGCACGTGCGCAAGGAGGAGATCACGATTGCAACGCTGCTGCGCAACGCAGGCTATGCGACGGCGCATGTTGGCAAGTGGCATCTCAATGGCATGTTCAACCTGCCCGGCCAGCCGCAGCCGTCCGATCATGGCTTCGAGCACTGGTTCTCCACGCAAAACAACGCGCTGCCCAATCACAAGAATCCTTACAACTTCGTGCGCAATGGCATCCCGATGGGCGAACTCAAGGGTTACTCCAGCGAAATCGTCGCGGGCGAAGCCATCCGCTGGCTCACCGAAGTGCGCGACAAAACGAAGCCGTTTTTTCTGTTTGTGTGTTTTCACGAACCGCACGAGCCGATCGCCACAGACAAACGGTTCGCGGATATGTATCCGTCAGACGACCCGAGTTACACGGCGCACCACGGCAACATCACGCAAATGGACGAGGCGTTTGGCCGGCTGATGCGTGCGCTGGATGAGTTGCGGTTGCGCGATAATACGTTCGTTTTGTTCACCAGCGACAACGGGCCGGCGGTTACGGCGATTCATCCGCATGGTTCGACCGGGCCGTTGCGCGAGAAGAAGGGGCACGTGTACGAAGGCGGCATCCGCGTGCCGGGCATCATCCGCTGGCCGGGCCACACGAAGCCCGGGCAGGTGAGCGACGAACCGGTGTGCGGCGTCGATGTGCTGCCCACGCTTTGCGCCATCGCGGGCATCGACACGCCGAAGGATCGCGCGATTGATGGCGCGAGTCTGCTGCCGTTGTTCGAAGGCAAGCCGGTGGCGCGCCGCACGCCGTTGTACTGGCACTTCAACTGGGCGCAAAGCAAACCGAAGATCGCCCTGCGCCTGGGTGATTGGAAAATCCTCGCCCACTTGGACAGGCCCGAACTGAAGCCCGCCGTGGACATTCGTCCCGAAGATCAGGCGATGTTGAAACGCGCCGAATTGGCGGGCTTTGAACTCTACAACCTGCGCAATGACATCGGCGAAAGCACCGACCGCGCGTCGCAGGAGCCGGAGCGCGTCAAGGAAATGGCGGCCGTATTGCGCAAGATGTATCTCGAGGTGCGCGGCGAAATGCCCACGTGGCCCGCATGGGAATGGCCCCGCTACGAGGGCCAGCGCATCGAGTGGCCCAGTTACCGCGGCAAAAAACGATTGCCGCCCAAAGCGAAGTAGGGGCGCGGCGTTTACGCCGCTTCAGGCTCGCGACCGGAAGAACGGTGAACCTGACGCCGCT
>JBFMBT010000017.1:0-36071 GCA_040754875.1 Verrucomicrobiota bacterium
AAGCCCACGCGAAGAAGGCGCGCGAATTGCGCCGCCAATTGGAAGCATTCCATGGGCGCCAGGATTCCCAAGCCGTCGAAGCCGCCTGGCCGCACCTGAGCCATGCTGACCCGTGGATTGCCCACGCCGCGCGCGTCGCTCTCGAACACCAGCCGCCCGTTACATGGCAGGCGCGCGCCTTGAACGAAGTTTCCGATGCGACCGCGTTGCCCGCGCTCATGGCGCTTGCGCGCGTGGGGAACGATTCCGCCTTGCTCGCCATCTTCAAGCGCCTTCAGCCCATTCCGCTCGCGTCGCTGTCCGTCGAACAGCAACTCGTCGCTTTGCGCACTTACGAAATCTGCCTCCAACGCGTCGGCGCCGACGCGCCGCTCATCGCGCGCCTCATCGAGCATCTGCAACCGCTGCTGCCCGCGACGTCCGCCGCCTTGAATCAGGAGCTGGCGAAGATGCTCGTCGCCCTTGGTGCCCCGGGCATCGTCGCGGAAACTCTTTCCTTGCTCGGTTCCGCCACGACCCAGGAGGAAAAACTCCATTACCTCTTTCTCCTCCGCAACGTCCGCGATGGCTGGACCGACGACAACCGCGCCCGTTACTTCCGCGCGCTCTCACAGATGGACAGCTTCCGCGGCGGCGCGGGCCTGCCCAAGTTCGTCCAGCAGATCCGGAGCGAGGCCTTGGCGGCGATCCCCGACGACCAGCGTCCTCGCTTTGCCGCGTTGCTCGAAAATCGCGCCGCCGTTGAGCAGGATTCAGCCGCCGCTGCGCGGCCGTTCGTCCGCCGCTGGACATTGGCCGACTTGGAAAGCGCGCTCCCACAAGCCAGCCACGGCCGTAACTTTACCCGCGGCCGCCAGCTTTACGCCGCCACCATGTGCATCCGCTGCCACCAACTCGGCGACCTTGGCCGACCCTTCGGCCCCGACCTCACCGACGTTGCCAGGCGCTTCAACCGCAAGGACTTGCTGGCCTCCATCCTGTTGCCGTCGCAGGTCGTTTCGGAGACCTACCGCAATGTCACCGTCACCTTGAAGGACGGCCGCACCGTCACCGGCCGCATCGCCCTCGAAGGCGATTATCGTCTCCAGGTTCTCCGCGTCGCCACCGACGCTTTGGCCCCGGACAAGTTCACCGAAGTCCCTAAGAATGAAATTGTTAGCTACACGGAATCCTTGGTTTCCCCCATGCCCGAAGGCCTTTTGGATACCTTGACCCGCGACGAAATCCTCGACCTCCTCGCCTTCATCGAGGCTGGCGGAAGCCCCAATCATCAAAACTTCAGATAATGTCACAACCGCCTGACCTTAAAAACCTTGTGCACACGACGGGCCGCGAAAATCCACGTAAATCCACATCTGGTGCAAGGCAAAAAAACCCAGAACACATCCAAATGAAGCCGCAGCCTGAACCGGAAACCCCTGCCCACGCGACGGTCCGCGAGAATCCACATAAATCCACATATCGAGGGGGCGAAATAATTGTTGCCGTCATCGCAAGCTTCATTCTTGCCGGAATCTTGGTTCCGTCCGGCGACCCGCTCACGGTGTTGCTATATGGAATCGCGCTCTCAGTGGTGGCTGTTTTGGGCTTGCGCAAGCGCAAGGCGCGGTGATGACGAATTACTTCGTGGGCACCAATTGCAGTCCATCGACGATCACATGTCCTTCGGTGTCTTTGTTCGAAACGGTGATGGTTGTCCCTTTGCCTTTGGGTAGCGTGAACTTGCCGAGGGAGAATGCGCCGTTTTTCTTCGCGTCGCGCTGGTTGACCTTCACGGTGCGCGTCTCGCCGCCTTTCACGGCGACAGTCACCGGCACGTTCGTTGCGCGATTGGACGAGTGCGGCGCGAACAAAAAGACCTCGTATTCGCCCGCCGTGGGAATCTCCGGCGTGAACGCCACGGTCATCGCGCCTTTGTTCTGGTCGCCGTCGTGCAAGTAGCCGCTGCCCACTTTCCACGCGATGGTCGCGGCGGGCGCCCAGTCGCCGGTCTTCTGCGCGTCGGCGTCATCCAGCACCACGCCGGGCAGGCTCTTGGGGTCAATGACCCTCCCGCCGGTGCGCGACGGACCAGTCCATTCGAGAATCTGTTTGTCCGCCAGCAATCGAGCGCGGAGCTTGTCGTAATTCACTTTGGCCACGGGCACCTTGTCGTCGATCGCGTAAACCGCCGCTGTCGCCGCCGACTGGCCGAGGATCATAAACACCGGTTCCATGCGGATGCTGCCATACGCGATGTGCGACGAAGACAGGCACACCGGCACGAACAGGTTGTTGCACTCGCTGGTCTTCGGAATGATGGAGCGATACGAAATCGGATACGGCTTCATCGGCGGCACCTGGACGTCGCCTTCGTTCTCGGCCCGGCCGTTCTTCACGATGCGATTGCAGTTGTGCGAATCCATGTTGTAGGCGGCCAGGCCCACGGAGTCCTGCGCAACCTCGACATAACGGCAATGTTTCTCGGTCATCACGTAATCGGACACCAACCGCCGCGCCTCGCGTACATACATCTCGCGCGACCAGCCGAGCGTGTCCTGAAACTCATCCTTGCAAGGCCCCCAGCGCTTCATTTCTTCGCGCATGTTTTCCGGCACGCGCGGGCTGGTGGCCAGGAACCACATGAAGCCACGGATGTAATTCTCATGTTCCTTCGCGATCTGTTCGCGCTTCGCGTAATCCGCCTCCGGATAATCCCAGTTCATGCTGATGAAATCGGTCGAGAACCCGCCGTTGTTATTGATGTCCGTCTTGTGGTTGGGCATCCAGATGGGATTCCAGAATTGCCCGAGCACGGGCTTCCGGCCGGCGGCGACCAGCGCTTCGAGATAACGCCCCAGCAGTTCATACTTCTTCGCGTCGTAGGCGGGCGGTGGCGCCAGCGGCAGGCGGTTGGCGGCGTTGGTCGTGTAACAAAGCCGGTAATTGTAGGCCTGTACGCGCTTGTCGCCGTCGCCCGGCTTGCCGCCATCGCCGGGCTGGATGAACGGCAGCAGTCCGCTCGAAGGGTCGCCCGGCCTCATGTATGGATCCACCGGCACGGTGAATTGATGCTTCGGCGTCTCGGCGCGAATGCCGTTGAGGGTTTCCCCGTAAGTCGCGTTGGCCTCGCGTCCGACGTGATAGGAGCAACCCGCCTTCGCCAGCAAATCGCCTTCATACGTGCCGTCGATGAACATCTTCGCGCGAAACACCTTGCCGTTTTCCATCGTGATTTCCGTGATGCGCAAGCCGTCCTTCTTCACGGCGGCCAGCCGTTGTTCGAGATACACCGGCACCTTCGCCTCGCGCAACATGTCGAAGTAAATCTTCTCCGCCACGCGCGGCTCGAAGGTCCACATCGTTGCCTCCGGGCCGTCCAGACTGCTGGCGGCCGACTGCCCGCCGCGGCGTTTGCTGAAATACTCCTGCGCGGTTTCGGACACCCACGACGACGGTTTCGCGTAATGTTGCGCGATGCGATGGTAAAACTCGCGCGAGATGCCGCCGACCGCCGCCTTGTTGCCGATGTCCGTCGCGCCCAGCCCGCCGGTGGTCAGGCCGCCCAGATACTTCGTGGGGTTGACGATGACCGCCGTCTTGCCCATGCGATGGGCCTGAATGGCGGCGACGATGCCCGCCGAGGTTCCGCCGAAAACACAAATATCAGCTTCAATCACTTCGGCGGCCTGGCTTTGGGTTGGACTCAACAAACAGGCCAGCGCGGTCAGAATGGAGGTAAGGCGAAACAAGTTCATGGGAACAGGATAGACAAAGTCCCTTGCGTGAGGGCAATCACAAACCGCCGGAATTGCGGCTCACGACTTGGATTGAGCTTCGATTTCGCTCACTTCCTTGCGCAACGCGGAGAAGTTTCCCTGCTCGCAGCAATGAACGAAACCTTCAGTCACGCTCTTCAATTCCTCCCAGCGCGCGCGAATCTTGCGCGCCTCCTCCTTGGAGATGTGATTGTCGCTGGCCGCGGTGGCGACCACCGAGAGCAGGTCGGCAAATTCCTGCACGATCTGGTTCGTCGCGGGAATCACGTAATACGGATGCGGCCACTGCGCGCGCGGATTCTTGATGAAGAAACCGCCGGCACGTTCGCAAATCCATTGCGCGATGCGCGGGTCCTGCGTGGCCTTGATGAGTGTCTCGATGCGGTCCAGGGGATTGGGCGTGCCGCTGCCGCCTTCGCGCGAAGCTTCGGCCCATTTGTAAATCATCGAAAGCGAAAGCCCCATGTCGTCAGCCACCTGCTTGGGGTTGGATTTGCTCAGAACATCGCGCAACAGTTCGTGGGATTGCATGGCGCGAGTCTAACACGGTCCCCACCCGAAACGGAAGTGGAGAGTTGCACCGCCCGTATTACAAACCCCTCATGGTTTTATAAATGAAATGCCCGCGTGCGCGTGCAATTCTCTACTCCGACGTGAAAGTCGATTCTCTCGCGCACCACGAAGGACGCCAAGGAGCGTTTCCCCGGCAGGCACTGCTGGCTTGCCGGGGAAACATCAATCAGCGACACTGAGCGCGTAATGAGGGTTTCGTTGCGCCACATCACAATATTATGACTTGCCCAAAGTGTCAGAAACCGATGGAGAAGGTGAGCTTCGAGGGCATCGACGTGGATCGTTGCACCGGGTGCCGCGGCATCTGGTTCGATGCGCTCGAAGCGGAGGAGTTGTTGAAACTGCCCGGTTCCGAACAGATCGACACAGGGGATACGCAACGTGGCGAGGGGTGGAATCCGATGCAAAAGGCCGAGTGCCCGGTGTGCCACACGCGGATGATTCGCATGGTGGACAACGATCAACCGCATATCCGATACGAAGCGTGCAAATTGTGCGGAGGGCTGTTTCTGGATGCGGGCGAATTCCGCGACCTCAAGGAAGAATCGTTGAAAGACTGGCTCAAAAGCCTGTTTCGCAAGCGCAAGGCGCAGTAACACCGTCAATCGCCGCGCGGTCGGCGCATGTTGCGCGCCAGGTATTGTCGCGTGCTCTCGCGGTTGGCGGCGTCATAGAATTCCACGGGATTATAATCGTCAGTCAGCACCATCCCGCTGGTCGAATTGACGTTGCCAATCCGACGATAGGCCGTTTCGGCTTCCCACTGTACGGAGGGATGAACCGCGGAGACGTCCGGTTCACGCTCAAACTCAAGCGGCGCTCGGTCGGAGGCGACAAAGAACACATTGCCTCCGCCGCTGTGATGAATCCGCACGCTCTTGAACACCGCCTTCAACGTCTTGTCCAGCGAGGCTGTGAAAAAGTCCCGGCCCGGCGAGAAATCCCCAAAACTGTTGATGACCAGCACGCCGCCTGGTTTGAGCACCTCCTGCATGGCGGCGAAGGCTTCGCGAGTCATCAGATGCGACGGCGAAGAATCGCCCAGGAACGCGTCCAGCACCACGGCATCGTATTTCTTGTCGGTCGCGTTCAGGTGGTAACGTCCGTCACCGATGATGATATTCAACTTGTCCGGTTCGAGGCCGAAATGCTTCGCGGCCAGCGGCACCACGGCAGGATTGATTTCCACGGCATCGACCTTCGCTCCATCCCGCGCGAAGTTCATCGGCGCAATGCCCACGCCTAGGCCGATGCACAGGACGTCATCGAGCGTCGAGGTGTAAACGCGCGCCAGACCGTGCAGCATGTAGGTGAAGAGGCTGACGCTCTTTTTGGTTTCCGGGTCGTATGTGTTCTGCGTGAGATAATCGTTCAGGTAATAGCGTGTATCGCGCGACTGGCTTTCGAGAACTTGCAACAATCCAAAATCCGAATTACGCCGCTCAATCTGCGTGCCGAGGATGTAGTTTGGATTATTGTCCACCCGCACGCCGCCGTAACCGAGCAACGCCGTGAGTGCCACAAGCACAGTCGCCGTCATCTGTTGCTGGCTTTGTTTAGCAACGACAAAGTAACCGGACGCGACGGCAACCAGCACTCCCGCGGTGATATACATCGTCACCGAGTTCGGCAGGAATGGCAGCAGCACGTAGCCAATCAGCACCGTGCCCAACACGCTGCCCAGTGTGCTGATGGCCGACAATCGCCCGACTTGTCCGCCCACCACGCTAACCGATGACGTCATCACGCGAATCACAAACGGCCCCACCGCTGCGAGCAAGGTCAACGGCACGAAGAACAGGAACAGCGACGCCAGCACCGAGCCTGCCGCCAGCTTGAAACGCAGGCACGCGTAAGCCACCGGCTCACAGAAGGCGATGGTCGTTGCCAGATAGAGCGCCGCACCGAGAATGCAAAAGTACAGCCGGTGCAGCTTTTGCGAACGGTCCACCAGCCAGCCGCCGAACCAATAACCGGCTGCCAGAGATACCAGCGTTACCGCGATCTGCGCGGTCCACACGAAATGCGAAGTGCCAAAGTAGGGTGACAACATCTTCGCCCCGAGAATCTCGACAATCAGGATGACGGCGCCGGTCACGGCGGCGGTCAAATAGAGGTAGCGCCGCAAACCGGGCGAGACATCCGACACGGGTTGCGCGGGAGCGGGTTTCTTTTGCACGCGCTGTTTCTACTTTTGCAGAGGTTGGGAAGCAAGCCGCATGGGATTGGGCGCTTGGAGATCGGTACCGGATCGCGGCTGTCCTCAGCCGCAGCGTGTGGAAAGCAAAGCGGAGTTGGGAGGTTCGTTTGATCGTATGTGTGTTTGACGTCTCATGGAGATAACCTCGAAGTCAGTCCATTAGCTCGGTTGCATTTTACGCGCTGCGGCTGAGGACAGCCGCGGTCCGGGTCACATGGTGCGTTGCGACAGTTCGCGGCAATCCCGCGCGGGGCGGGGCGCTACGGCTTGCGGGTTTGGGTCGCATCTGACAGAATGCACCAACAGACCACGGCGACCGGGAAAACCACTTTCGCCGTTGGCGTGTAACGATGGACGTGGAAGCCATATTCGTTCTCGGCTTGTTTTTGCTGGGGCTGTTGCCGCTGGCCATCCTGGCGCAGCGCGCGCGCTCACGGTTCGGCGCGGTGCTGGCGGTTCTTGCGGGCCTTGGCACTGCGGGCGGTTTGCTCGCCATGGTGGCCCGCACCAAGCCGCCCATCATGATCGCCGGCGTTCCCACCAACCGCCCCATCGAAGTCCACGAAGACGGTTACGTCTCATCCCAGACCTGCCGCTCGTGTCACCCGGGGAATTACGACACGTGGCACGATTCCTATCACCGCACGATGACGCAAGTGGCCACGCCGGAAACGGTGAAAGGCAACTTCAGCAACCAGGTGGTGCACGTGGAAGGGTTGACCTTTCGCATGGAACGCATCGGTGACGAATTCTGGGTGGAAGCCAGCAACGCGACCAACTCGGCCGCGGCGCCCATGCGCAACCGCGTCACTTTGGTGACGGGTTCGCATCACATGCAGGTTTACTGGATACCGACTGGCGCCACGCGCAAGCTGGAGCCGGTGCCGATCATATACCTGTTCGAAGCGGAACGGTGGATTCCGCGGAAAGCGGCCTTCCTCCTTGGCCCCGGCGCGCCGCCGTTCGTGGAGGTCGGCCGTTGGAATGAAACGTGCAACTCCTGTCATACCACACGACCGCGACCGCGCTTGTTCGGGCCGGATGAGATGGACACGCGCGTGGCCGAGTTTGGGATCGCGTGCGAAGCCTGCCATGGCCCCGCCGAGGAACATGTGCGGGTCAATCGCGATCCTTTGCGCCGTTATTCCAGCCGCATGGCGCAGCGCGACGACGACACCATTGCGCATCCGGGGAAAATGTCCGCCGTCCAGGGTTCGCAGGTGTGCGGACGCTGTCACACCATTGGCCATCAAACGGCGTTGACGGCCAGCGAGTGGAAAGACGACGGGGTGAGTTATCGTCCCGGCGAAGACCTGAACAAGTACGTCAGCCTCGTGCATATCGGTAACAAGGCGTTGTATGAACATTGGGAGGAACGGCAGCCGTCGTTCATCCGCGACCGCTTTTGGTCCGATGGCATGGTCCGGGTTTCCGGCCGCGAGTACAACGCATTGCTTGATTCGCCGTGTTACGCCCACGGCACAGGCGAGCGCCAGATGTCGTGTTTCTCCTGCCACGCGATGCACCAGCCGGCCGGCGACCCGCGCCCACGCAGCGAATGGGCCAACGACCAATTGAAACCGGGCATGGACGGCAGCCGCGCGTGTCTTCAATGCCATGAAGACATCGGCCGGGACATCGGCGCGCACACGCACCATCGCGTCGATTCGGCCGGCAGCAATTGTTACAACTGCCACATGCCTTATACGACGTACGGTTTGCTCAAGGCGATGCGCAGCCATACGGTCAGCAGCCCCACTGTGCAATCCAGCGTTGACACGGGACGCCCGAACGCGTGCAACCAATGCCACCTCGATAAGACCATGGAATGGTCCGCAGAACATATGCACCGGTGGTATGGCATCGAGAAGCCGCAGCTCACGGATGATCAACGCGAAATCGCCGCCTCGATTCTCTGGACGTTGAAAGGCGATGCCGGACAGCGCGCCTTGATGGCGTGGAGCATGGGCTGGGAGCCGGCGAAGGAAGCATCCGGGAGCGACTGGCTTACGCCGTATCTGCTCCCGCTGCTGGTGGATCCGTATGATGCCGTGCGTTACATCGCCCAACGTTCGCTCCGGGGCGTGCCGGGTGTGGGGGAGTTTTCGTATGATTTCGTCGGCCCGGAGAGCGAGCAACGCGTGGTGGCTCAGCGCTTGATGGTGCAGTGGCGCAGCCGTCCGCACCCCGGCGAAGGCCGCGCCGCCCTTCTGCTGGATGCCAAAGGGCAGATAAGGCAGGACATTTTTCTCAGACTGTTTGCGGAGCGGGATAATAAAGTCGTCTCGTTAGCCGAATAACACATCATGAACAACGAAACTGAAGCAAACGAACGCGAGGCAACTGCGCGCAGGCACATTATGGCGGGCTGGTGGGCCGTGTTGTTGTTTCTCACGCTGGGCATTGTGCTGGAGTTGTTACACGGGTTCAAAGTCGGCTGGTATTTGAACGTGGGCAACTCGACGCGCCGACTGATGTGGACGCTCGCGCACGCGCATGGAACGTTGATTGGGCTCCTCAACGTCGCCTTCGGCCTGACCGTGCGCCATTTGAACTGGCAGGGACGAAGTTTGGCGCTCGCCTCCACGGCGCTCCTTTGCGGTGCGATCTTGCTGCCCGGCGGTTTTTTCCTGGGCGGCGTCGTGATTTACGACGGCGACCCGGGACTGGGTATCCTGCTGGTGCCGGTCGGCGCGTTTGCTTTGCTCCTGGGCATTGGCCTGACCGCGCGGGCGGCCACGGCGAATGATCCGGCCAGAAAATGAGGCGTTGAACACCTTTGCCGCCAGAGGCAGAATTCCTACCTGGCGTCGACGCATGGACAATCCCCGTGGGTCAGAATGAAAAATCTGCGATGTGGCGAACAGGCTCCTGCCCAGTAAAGGCAAAACATGCTGAAATCAATCCTTCTTCTCGGTAGCCTTTTGTTGGCGTTCTCAGCCCACGCCGCCACCCGTCCAAACATCCTCTGGCTCGTGGGCGAGAACATCGACCACGACCTCGGCTGCTACGGCGAAAAGCTCGTGCGCACGCCCAACCTGGATCGCCTCGCCGCCGAAGGCATGCGCTTCACACGGGTTTTCTCCACGGCGCCAGTTTGCGCTACGAGCCGCTCCGCTTTCATGACGGGCATGTACCAGACGTCGATTGACGTTCACCACATGCGCTCGCATCGCGATGATGATTTCCGTTTGCCGCCCGGCGTGCGACCGCTCACACATCGGTTGCAGGCCCTCGGTTACTTCACGGCGAACATCAAAACCATCGGCGACCGTTCCGTCGGTACCGGCAAGCTTGACCTCAATTTTGTCAATGAAGGCCCCATTTACATGTCGGACGATTGGTCGGCGTTGAAGTCGCGCCAGCCGTTCTTCGCGCAGATCAATTCGCACGAAGTGGAATACGATATTTACGACCGCAAGTCCGCGAGCAAGCCGCGCGTCGAGTGGGTGGGGGAGCGCGAGCATCCGCAGACTGCGACCGAGAGGAACGTCAAACCGCCGCCGTATTATCCGGATCATCCGGTGGTGCGGCAGGAGTGGGCGCGCTACCTGAATTCCGTTTCGGGCATGGACCGCCGCATTGGCTGGGTACTGGAGAAACTGCGTGCCGATGGACTTGAGGACGACACGATCATCATTTTCTTTGCCGACAACGGCCGCCTCGAAGCGCGCGGCATTCACTGGTGTTACGACAGCGGCTTGCGCGTGCCGATGATCATCAAGTGGCCCAAGAACTTTCCCGCGCCTCCGCAATACAAAGGCGGCACGGTCAATGAACAGGTCATCAGTCTGTTGGACATTACCGCGACGACGCTTGCCTTCGCCGGTGCGCCGCGCACGATGGGCATACAAAGCCGCGTCTTCATGGGTGCGCAACCCGATGCGCCGCGCCAGTACGCGTTCAGCATGCGCGACCGCGTCGATGAAACGGTGCAACGTATTCGCACCGTGCGCGACGCGCGTTACCGATACATCCGCAATTTCACACCGGGACCCACGTTCGCCTCGCTCAACAGGTACAAGGAGAAATGTTTTCTGGTGATCCCGCTGATGCGCGAATTGCAGGCGCAGGGCAAACTGACCGGTCCGCCCGCCGCGCTCATGGCCATGCACGGTCCGAGCGAAGAATTGTACGACACACAAACCGATCGCTACGAAATCCGCAACCTGGTTGCCTCCACCAAACCGGAACATCGCGAAGCCCTGGCACGCCTGCGTGCCGCGCTGGATACCTGGATCACCGAAACCGGCGACCTCGGCCAGTGGCCTGAGCCACCCGGCGTTGTCGCGCCCTTCGAAAAGGAAATGCACGATTGGTTCGGCACCCCCGCCTGGCACAAAGAATGATTGCGTAGCAGCCGAGGTGACGAGGCGCTGGTTTTCAAATCACTGGCGGCGATGATGTTATTACCTTCAGGTATCGCGCGTCTCCTGGTCTTCCTCCCTCAAACGCATCACGCATCACGCATCACGTCCGAATTCCCCTTTGCCAGAAACGCAAAATGCCATTATCTCCCTTCACGCACTTGGGCGTATGGAAAAGTACTGGCACGTCATCAACATCGGGATTCAGAACACCCTCGTTTACCGGATGAACTTCCTGTTCCGGTCGGTGTTCGGCCTGATTCCCTTGATGGCCACCATCTTCCTTTGGCGCGCGGTTTATGAGGGAAAGGACGGCGGCGACATCTCCGGCTACACACTGGCCAAGATGGTTTCGTATTATCTCATCGTCACCATCGTCGATGCGCTCACCGCCGTGACCGAGGACGACTGGCACATTGCCGCCGACATCAAGGACGGCAACATCAGCCAGTTCCTTATCAAACCCGTTGATTACCTGACCTATCGGCTGAGCTTGTTTTTTGCGGGACGGGCGGTTTATACCGCAGTGGCCATTTTCCCCGTCATCATCTTCATTTTCTTCCAGCGCGAATTCTTCGTCCTGCCGCCGGATGCTTTGACGTTCGTCCTGTTCATGGTGTCGATGGTCCTGACGGCGCTGCTACAATTCTTCATCTCCTACACCATGGCGCTGCTGGCCTTTTGGGTGTTGGAAGTCTCGACGTTCATTTTCATTTTGTTCGCCATTGAATACATCGCGGGCGGGCACTTGTTCCCCATCGACATCCTGCCGCCGCTGGTGGCGAAGATCCTGTACCTGACGCCGTTTCCGTATCAGATGTTCTTTCCGGTGAGCATTTATCTTGGGCAGGCCACCGGCGTGGAACTGTGGCGCGGGCTCGCCATTCAATCGTTCTGGGTGGTGGCGACCTATTGCCTGGCGCGCTTCGTGTGGCATCGGGGGATTCGCAAATACTCAGCCGTCGGAGGATGAACATGGACACGCCCGTCACAATCAACACAGCGGCCGCCAACGGTTTCCTTGGCAAGCTCCGGCGTTACGGAATCATTTACCTCGAGTTGTGGAAGAATTCGGTGATTCGCGAGATGCAATTCAAGACGAACTTCATCATGTGGATTTTTGTCGAGCTGCTCTGGTTCACGCTGCAACTGACGTTCATCGGCGTGATCTACATGCACACCGACCGCATCGCCACCTGGACCAAATGGGAGGTCGTGATGCTCATCGGCGCGTCGCACTTCATCCAGCAGTTATACACGGCCATCTTCCTGACCAACGTGGTGCAGCTTTCCGAGCACATCCGCACCGGAAAGCTCGACTTCATGCTGCTGTTGCCCGTGAACACGCGCTTCATCATTTCGTTCCGTCAGGTGGACTTGGGCGGCTTCGTCAACGCGGCGTCCGCCGTCGTGGTGATGGCCTATGCGGCGAAGCAATTGGAACTCGTTCCCTCAGCGGCGCAAATCTTCGGTTTTCTGATGCTCTGCGTGGTGGGCATCGCAATTCATTACTCGCTGATGTTCACGCTTACCGCCGTCAGTTTTTGGACCGTGCGCGCGCAAGGCATCGTCTGGGCGTATTACAACCTCTTCAACATTGCCCGTTTGCCGGATGCCGCGTTTCGGGGCTGGTTCAAGGTCTTCTTCACCTTCGCCATCCCGATGTTGCTGGTCACGAATGTGCCGGTGAAATTGCTCGTGCAAAAGCTTGGTTCACCGTTCGAAATGGTCGTGCTGGCAGGGATGGGCGTGTTGTGCGCGATCATTTCAGAAGGCGTTTGGCGTGTTTCGGTAAAACACTACACAAGCGCGAGTTCGTAGTAGATCGCGACCCTCGTTGTGTCCATTATTACCGCATGAAAATAGCATTTGCATTCGTGCTGTTCATGGGTGTTTTGACCGCGGGCCGCTCTGAAACTCTCCCCACGGACGACGGCTATCGGGGCATCTGGTATTACAACCAGCCGTCCAAGGACGAATACAAATTCAAGTACAGCGGCGGCATGGCGACCTATCCGCAGCAGCACATCCCCATCGCCATCTACCGCAAGGAAGCCAACAAAACATTCTTTGTCTTTGGCGGCACGACGGCACGCAAGGCGGGCGACAAGCAGGAGCTGTTGCACATGGTTTCCTACTATGACCATGCGACCGGTGTGGTGCCGCGGCCGCGCATTCTCCTGAACAAAAAGACCGACGACGCGCACGACAATCCCACGCTGGCGATAGATGATGCCGGGCATTTGTGGATTTTCTCGTCATCCCACGGCACCTCGCGCCCGTCCTTCATTCACCGCAGCACCAAGCCTTACTCCATCGAAGAATTCGAGCGCATTCAGGAAACAAACTTCTCCTATACGCAACCATGGTATCTGCCGGGGCAGGGGTTCCTGTTCCTGCACACGCGCTACAACGGCGGCAAGAGCCTCGGTCTGAATGCCGTGCGTTGCCTGTTCTGGATGACCAGCAAAGACGGACGCCAGTGGAACGAGCCGAAGATGCTCGCGGGCATCGTGCAGGGCGACTACCAGATCAGTTGGACGCGAGGCTCGCGCCTGGCGACGGCCTTTGATTTCCACCCGCAACAAGGCGGACTAAACGCGCGCGCCAATATCTATTATCTCGAAACGCGCGACTTCGGCCAGACGTGGCAGACCATCACCGGGAAACCGGTCACGCCGCCCTTGTCCACCGAACGGAATCCGGCGCTCGTTTACGATTCGCGCCAGGACAAGGAGCTGGTTTACCTGAAGGATTTGAACTTCGACGCCCAAGGCAATCCGATCATTCTTTTCCTGACCAGCAAAGGTTACGAAGCGGGCCCGACGAATGATCCGCGCACCTGGCACACGTTGCGCTGGACCGGCAAGGCATGGGAAAAGCGCAGCGTTACGCAGTCGTTGAACAACTATGACCACGGTTCGTTATACATCGAGAGCGACGGCACGTGGCGCATCATTGGTCCCACCGAACGCGGCCCGCAGCCTTACAATCCCGGTGGGGAGATGGCGATGTGGGTGAGCAACGACCGCGGAACCACATGGGCGAAGGCACGCCAGTTGACCAGCGGCAGCTCGCGCAACCACACCTACGCGCGCCGCCCCGTGAACGCGCATCCCGATTTCTACGCCTTCTGGGCCGACGGCCACGCGCGCCAGTCGTCCGAGTCGTATTTGTATTTCACCAACCAGAAAGGAGATGCGGTGTGGCGTTTGCCCGCCAAGCTGAATGAGGATTTCGGTCGGCCGGAGCCTGCGGTTCCTCAGAAGTGAAATGTTACTACCGAATCAACATTCGCCAGCCCGGCGCAGTGTGGCAGTCGCGCTCAGCATTACTGTGCTCGCGGTGCTGGCTGTTGTCGTAATGTGGCGAAACAGTTTGTCTCGGAGCAACCAGTCCAATGTTCCGGAGGCAGGTGCGGGTCCGGCCAACAAAGAAGGCGAGATCCTGGCCCAACAAGTGTGCGTCGGCTGCCATCTGTTGCCGTCGCCGTCGGACATGGACCGGGACACTTGGGCCTTGCACGCGCTGCCCACGATGCAGATGTGGTTGGGGATTCCGCCATTGGATTTCAACGCTGAACCCGAAGGGCAGTATGTGAAGGAGTCAGGTGTGTTGACGACTGTGCCGCTCATTGAAATGGCCCAGTGGCAGGCGATCACAAATTACTATCTTCAGGCGGCTCCGGTTGAGCCACTGCCGCAGGCGGGAAAGCCGCCCGTCGGTCGCAGCCTCAGGCATTTTGAAGTCGTCTTTCCCGAATACCGGCGCGGCAAGCCTTCCATCACACTGGTCAAGGTGGATGAGCAGGCGCCGCGCGTCTATTTGTATGATGAGGACACGACGAAATTGACATTGTTCAACGGCGCAGGGACAGGTCGCCGCGAAGCGGAAATACAAATCGACGGCTCAGTGGTGGATCTCGTGTCACGGCCCGAAGGCTTTTATCTCACGATCATCGGGGAGGTCATTACCCCCTCCAACTACCGGCATGGCCGCATCCAATTCATTCCGCGGCCGAGCAACAAACCAGTGGCCATGCGCACGCTGGTGGACGAACTGCCGCGCCCGACCAGCCTTCAGTTTGCCGATTTCAACCAGGACGGGCGCGAAGACATGGCCGTGACGTGTTTCGGCAATTTCGTCGGGCGTTTCTCATGGTTTGAGGGACTGGCCGATGGCGAATACAAGGAGCATGTATTGATCAATCGCGCGGGTGCGGTTCGAAGCACCGTGCACGACTTTAATGCGGACGGCCTGCCGGATCTGGTGGTGCTGATGTCCCAGGGGCGCGAGGGGATTTACCTGTTGCTGAATCAAGGGAGAGGGCGATTCGAGGAAGTGACAGTGGTTGAAAAGATTCCATCATGGGGATTTTCTCATTTCGAGTTGGTTGACTTTGACAAGGACGGACGAATGGATTTGCTCGTCACCAATGGAGACAACGGCGATTCTACGGAATACCCGGCCGGACCAAAGAGCTACCACGGAGTGCGCCTGTATCTGAACGAAGGGAACAATCGTTTTCGAGAAGCATGGCATTATCCGATGTATGGGGCTTACCGCGCCAAGGCCGTGGATTTTGACGAGGACGGTGACCTGGATATCGCGGCCATCTCGTTTTTTCCGGATTACCAAGGCGCATTCAAGGAATCGTTCGTCTATCTCGAAAACACGGGCAATCTCCAGTTCCAGCCGTCCACGTTCAGTGAGAGCATTGCGGGGCGGTGGCTGACGTTCGATGCCGGTGATGTCGATGGCGACGGTGATATCGACCTGGTGCTCGGCGCGTGGAACCGATCGTTTCACGATGTTCCGGAAATCCTCGCCAAGGAATGGGCCTTGCGCGGTCCCACGGTGCTGATTCTCCGAAACACGTTGAAACCATGAGGGGGGCAGAGTTTCCCTACTCGATAAGTGACAGAGTATTTTCTTGGTTCAGCGGTAACGCGGAAATATCATCGCGCGCATGGTGTACGTTGGCATTGGTTACGATGTTCACGAACTGGTGGAAGGCCGCAAACTCATCCTCGGCGGTGTGGACATTCCCCACACCAAGGGCCTCGACGGTCACTCGGACGCCGACGCGTTGATGCATGCCATCTGCGATGCCATCCTTGGCGCGCTGGGCGAGGGGGACATCGGCCAGTTCTTTCCCAACACCGACCCACGTTGGAAAGGCGCGCCGAGCAAGATTTTCCTGGAAGAAGCCGCGCGCCAGGTCGAGCGCCGCAAAGGGCGGATTGTCAACATCGACGCCACCATCATTGCGCAGCGTCCGAAACTGGTTCCCCATTTCGCGGCGATGAAGCAAAACATCGCCACCGCGTTGAACCTGGATCCGAAGCGCGTCGGCCTGAAGGCCACGACCAACGAGAAGATGGGTTTTGTGGGCCGCGAAGAAGGCATCGCTGCCATGGCTGTGGCCGGTGTCGAACGCCCCGAGTAATTTGACGTATGGCTGCCAAGGCCGAAATCAGTTGGAAAGGTCGCACGGAGGACGGGACCCGCCGCGAAGTCTATGCCCAGCATGTCGGCGATCAGTGGTTGTTCTACGCCCGGGAAAAGCGCTACGACCAATGGCAGCCCGTGGAGGAACCGCCCCTGGAAGATTGGCTTGAATTGCTGGATGCCGTCCAACGCCGCATCCAGCGGCGCTTGTTGCGTCCCGAGGAAAACATCCGGCTGCGCAAGACCATCCGCGAGCGCTTTCCGGAGGCGACGCTGCCGGACGAGGAATGACGATGAAACGCCGGCCACTCATCCTCATCACGCCCAGCAAACACGCCAAGGGCGCGGAAATGGACGACGCCTCCGTGTGTGTCTCCGAGCATTATGCCAACGCTGTGCTGGCCGCGGGCGGGATTCCGCTGATTGTTCCGCGCATGACCGATCCGCAACTCGTCGCCGAATGCCTGCGCGTTTGCGATGGGCTCCTGCTCACGGGCGGCGATGATGTGAATCCAAAGCTCTACCGTGAAACTCTCTCGCCGGGATTGGAGAAAACGGTGGAGCTGGCCGACGCGGAGCGCGATTTGCAGGAGTTGATGCTCGTTGATGAAATTTTCCGCCAACGCAAACCATTGCTGGCCATCTGCCGCGGCCACCAGGTTTTGAATGTGGCATTGGGCGGCGATTTGATTGTGGATATTCCGCAACAGGTTCCGGGTGCGCTGAATCATTCGCGATCTGACCGCCGGTTTGACCCGGTGCATGATGTGCAGTTGACGGATGACTCGGTCCTCGTCAGTATCGCGGGAAGCAGCGCATTTGGAGTCAATAGTTCTCATCACCAGGCGGTTGGACGCGCAGCCCGGCCGCTGAAAGTCACGGGAAGGAGCGATGACGGGGTGATCGAGGTACTCGAACTGGCGGATGAAGCCAGGGCGTGGCTGCCATGGCTGCTTTCGGTGCAAGCACACCCCGAACGATTATTCGACAGGTATCCGGAGCACTTGGAAATATTCCGGAGATTCACCGGGGCCTGTGCAAATGGATTTAAAGGCGATAAATGAGCGCAAAGATACTGGTTGTTGATGACGAGCAAACGGTGCGGGACCTGTTGGTGACCATTCTCAACAAGTCCGGTTACCAGACCAGCGAAGCCGGCGATGGCGCCAGCTTGCGCGAGTGTTTTGCCGGAACCCAGCCGGACCTCGTGCTGATGGACCTGAAACTGCCTGACGCCGACGGCTTGGAACTGCTCCCGGCATTGAAAAAGAACTGGCCGGAAACGGAAGTCATCGTGCTGACCGGTTACGCGTCCATTGATGCGGCCGTGATGGCGACGAAACTGGGCGCCTACGATTTTCAAAAGAAACCGTTCGACACGAAAGGGCTCTTGCTTGCCGTCGAACGTGCGCTCGAACACAAACAGCTTACCGAACAGGCCAGTTCGTTGCGGCGCGCGTTGTCCACGATCAGCGGCAGCGAGTCGCCGGTGTTTCGCAGCCAGGCGATGAAGGAAATCGTGCGCCAGGTGGAGCGGGTGGCCCCCGCCGATGTTCCCGTGTTGATCACTGGCGAGAGCGGCACGGGCAAGGAAGTCATGGCGGATCTGATTCACGCGCTGAGCACGCGCGCCAAGGGCCCGCTGGTGAAGATCAATTGCGCCGCGTTGCCGCGTGAATTGATCGAGAGCGAATTGTTTGGCTCGGTCAAAGGCGCGTTTACGGGCGCGCATGCCGACCGGGAAGGATTGTTCCGCCAGGCCAATGGCGGGACGCTGTTCCTGGACGAGATTTCGGAAATGCCCATTGACACGCAGAGCAAGCTGCTGCGCGTGTTGCAGGAGCAGGTGGTGCGTCCGGTGGGGGGACGGGAAACTTATAAAACCAATTGCCGCATCGTGGCCGCCACGAACCGTGAGGTCGAGCACGCCATCCGCGACGGCAAATTGCGCGAGGATCTGTATTATCGCATCAACGCGTTTTCCATCGCTTTGCCGCCGCTGCGGGACCGGCGCGAGGACATCCTTCCGCTGGCGGATGCTTTTCTGAAACGCTTTTCCGCGCAGGCCGGACGAGTCATCGCCGGGTTCACAAGCGCCGCCCAACAGCGGTTGCGCACCTTTGATTGGCCGGGAAACGTGCGGCAGTTGCAAAACGAAGTGCAGCGCGCCGTGCTGCTGTGCGAACAGCGGGAAGTGGACACGAACGACCTTTCCATCAGTTCGAAGGAGCCGGAAGTTGCTGCCGATCCCAAACTCAGCCTTATCGAGGTCATGGAGCGTAATGCCATCGTGCAAATGCTCAAGGAAACGGGCGGAAACAAGCTTGAAGCCGCCAAGCGCCTTGGCATTGGACGGCAGACGCTTTACAACAAGCTCAAGGAATACGGGATTCAGACGTAATCGATTTGCGTTGAAGATTTCCTGTTGTCTTTGGGCGTGAAGGGGGCTTAAATTGGGCTTACAGCACACCCAACCGAACCCATCATGCAGAGGAAAGCGAATCATTCTGGTGTGACGCGGGCTGCCCTTGTCCCGGGACAAGGCGGGAGTTCCTTTGCCGCTCAATTCCAGCGGGCGTGGGTTCAAATCCTGGAGGTCGTATGCAAGTTTCGGGTCTAGTAGCCAGCATTCTCAGCCAGAAGGGCGGGTCAGTGTATTCGATTGCGCCGGACGCGATGGTGTATGACGCCATTCAAATGATGGCGGACAAGAACGTTGGCGCATTGCTCGTCATGAAAGATGAGAAATTGATGGGTGTGATTTCCGAACGCGATTATACGCGCAAGGTCATTCTCAAGGGCAAGCTTTCCAAACAAACGCCGGTGCAAGAAATTATGACCAGCCCGGTCATCACGGTGACGCCGAACCATTCCATTGATGAGTGCATGCGCCTTATCAGCGAGAAGCGCGTGCGGCATTTGCCGGTTGTGGACGGCGAGAAGGTTGTGGGCGTCGTATCCGTCGGCAATCTGGTGAACTGGATCATTTCGGCGCAAAACGCCACGATCAACCAGTTGCAAAACTACATTTCCGGCGGTTACGCCTGAGTGATGCGCGGCGCTTCGGCCGCTTCGCAATGGCCCGCCATCTCGAGGTAAACGGCCTTTATCTTGTCTTCAAATTCCGTTATGTGCTGGCGCAATTTGCTCCAGTCGTTTTTGAATTCCCATTTGCTCGGGTCCCACCAGCCGATTTGATTTAGATGATCGGCGGGGAAGGGGAATGGGTGCTGGTGAACGGCTTTTGCGCGGCCGTTGCTCGAAATCAATTCAGGCGTCCAGGCTTGCGAACGCGCGGACACGAGGCCGTCGCTTGCGTCTTCCTTGCTTTGGAGATACAGCCACGAGCCCTGCAGGAGCCAGAACACGGAGCCGAATTCCACGGAGCTTGACCAGGTGTGATATTGGACGGCGTTGGTTGCCTCAGTGTCTTGCGCGCGGCGGTTGAAGTCTGCGCAGGCGGCGGTCGTCAGATCACGAAAGCCTTCGAGATCCAGGTAAGGGCGAATCTTGTCGATGAGCAGTTCGCCGCCGAATTCGAGCGCGACATCCGCCCAGGTCGTGCCCAGGTGCGGCGTGCCGATGGTCGTCAGGGTGGCGATTTTTTCGCTCATGCCGGGCGCATCCACAATCATGTGGCGGGCGTCCAACCCGCCCATGCTGTGGCCGATGATGTGAACCTTGGGTCGTTGCGTGCGCGCCAGAATGGCTTCGACCTGTTCGGTCAATTGACGGGAGCGTTCGGAGATGCCACCCGCGAAACTCACGCTCGCGTGGTGCACCTCGTAGCCGTTGGCTTCGAGGTGGCTCTTGATGTTCCGGAAGTAATGCCACGAATCGTCCAGTTGCACGCCCGCGTTCTGAAGCTTGTCTTGAATCCGCTCGCGCAACAGGTCGAAGCGCGCGATGCCATGGGCGAGCACGATGGGAAAGGTCGTGGGCATGGGCGCGAACGACAGTCAGTAGTTTTCCGGTGGCGGGAGGTTGACGTCGCCGCCTTTGACGGCTTTCGCCTTGGCCTGCCATTCGCGCTCGGCCTGGATGATTTCCCAAATCTTCTTCAACGTGTCGCGCGAGACGGAAGTAATCTGGTAATCGGATTGCTCGCCGGAATCGAGCACGCGCAACGTCGGCTGTTCGCGCTGGAGTTTCACGTTCTCGGCCAGCGCCGCCTGAATGGAAGCCAGCGTCTGGCCGAAGTGGCCGAGTTGCGAGGCGAGCTGGCCGACCAATTCCTTGTCCAACGCGGGCGCCGGCGCGGCTTTGCGCGGCGTTTCCTGCTGTTTCACGCCTTCGGCGAGCACACCTTTGATGGATTCCAATCCTTGGGCGAACGCGGCCAACTGGCCGGTGATTTGTTCGACGGAATCGGTGGTCGGTTTGCGGACGCTGTCCCGCTGGGCCTTCACCGCATCGGTAAGCACCGAACGAATCGAATCAAGCCCTTCGGCAAACGTGGAAAGCTGCGCGACGACCTGGCCGATCGGGTCCTTTTGATTGACGCCCTGGAACAGCAGGTTGCGCTTGAACGTCTTCTTGATGTCTTCCCAGCGGGCCGCGTCGCTCTCGGTCATCCAGCCTTGTAGTTCGCGGAATTTGAGGAGGTTGGCTTCGGCGCCGGTCGTGAGCGTCTGCGATTCGTTTTTGTAGTGGTCGGCGATGACGAGCTTCACTTCCTCCTCGTTCATCACGGGCAGAATCTTTTCTGCCATGCGATTCATGTTGCGGTAGGAGCCTTGTAATTTGAACGGCGGCTCGGTGCGATATGCCTCCGCCTGCGCCGCCGAGCGGATGTATTCGAGATTCACGCGCAGGACCGTGTCGCGGATGCGGAACAGCCACTTCATCACGGCGACCATCTCGGTGGTTTCCTCGGCGGAGTAATTGCCCTCGAATTCGACGCCGTCGCGCGTGCCGGTCTCGGCAATCTTCACAATCGCGTAAACATCCTTCTGGCTGCGGCTGCTCAGGCGGTTGAGCACCGGATTGGACGTCAGCGTGTTTTCCAGATAGCTCAACTTGAACGCCTCGTCCGCTCCGCCGACGATGTCGCCGAGGTTGTAGGTGTCGGCGCGATTGGCGAGCATGTCGGGGATCTTGAATTTCTCGCCGCTCTCGGTGTACGGATTGCCGGCCATGACCACGCACACCTTCTTGCCGCGCAAATCGTAAGTCTTCGCGCGCCCCTTATAGACGCCTTCGATCTTCCGCTGCGCATCGCACAACGAGATGAACTTCTGCAAGAACTCGGGATTCAAATGCTGGATGTCGTCCAGGCAGATCATCACGTTGTCGCCCATTTCGAACGCGAGATTGAGCTTCTCGATTTCCTCGCGCGCGCTGGCGTTGGGCGCTTCGCCGGGGTCGAGCGATGTCACCTCGTGCCCGATGGCCGGGCCGTTGATCTTCATGAAGATGATGCCCAGCCGGTTGGCGATGTATTCCATCAGCGTTGTCTTGCCGTAGCCGGGTGGGGAAACGAGCAGCAGCATGCCCATGCGATCCGTGCGTGTGGCTTCGCCGGCGACGCCGAGTTGCTTGGCGAGATTGCTGCCGACCATGGGGAGGTAAACGGAGTCAATGAGCCGGTTGCGCACGAACGACGTGAGGACACGCGGACGGAACTCGTCCAACCGCATGTCCTGGCGCATGGCTTCCACCAGCGCCGCCTTGTGCCGATGATATTTTTCGAACAGCGGCATCACGTCGCGTTCATGGCGCGTGAGCTTGTGCATGAAGGCGTTGTAGTTCAGCGAACAGGTCTGGTCCTTGAGCGCCGGATGCGAACCCATCATGCCGGCAATCTGCGTGGCGACTTCCGCGTCCACCACGGCCCGCGGATCGGGTGTGCCGCGCAACAAGACGGCCATGGCTTCGTCCAGATATTCGGCGTCCAGCGGGCTTTCGGCCGTGGGCAGAAAGGCCGACACCCAGTCGCGAATCAAATGGCAGGTCGCACGAACATTGCTTTCGAGCGCGTGCTTCGCTTCTTCGAACCGCTTGGTGACATGCTTGGTGCGCAGGAACAGCGTGAAGGCATGGCAGATGTCCGCCGCCTTGCGGCTGATGACGAGCGTCGCGTTGCTGGTAAGGTCGTGGAACAGGTATTCCGCCGCTTCGTCGGCGAGATCGACAGGGAACAGGCCGGTCTGCGCGCAGAAATCGCGGATGAGCTGCTCCAGTTCGCGGATGTGGGCGGCTTCGGCGCGGTGCGTGGGAAACAGTTCGCGCCGCACGCGCATGCCCGCGAGTTTGGCGGCCAGGATCGGGTCCTTCCTTTCGTGCTCGTGCCAGAAGGCGGCGGCACAGGCGCGCGCGTGGGTGTGGTAGCGCAACAGGCCGATGGTGGAATGCAGCCGCAGCAACTCGCGCAGAATCTTCGCGCCGTCGAGATCGTGAATCCCCTTGATGTAGCCTTCGGAATAACGCGGCGCCATGAACTCCTGCACGAACGCCAGCAACGCCGCGTCATCCAACGCCGTCACGTCCGCCAGGTTCCGGTCCAGTTCGCGCGCATCGAGCGCCTTCAGGATGCGATACGCCAGGTACTCGGCGCGATACACGGTGTCCGTCTCCGACACGACCTCCTGGTTCCAGGCGGGGCGGGTGGCATCCAGTTCCTGGTCGGCGATTTTCTCGAAGAAGTTCGTGCCGGTAAGATGATAATACATCTCGCCGTCGCGCAGCACCGTGGTCAGCTCCAGCGGCTGCGTGTTGACCGTGAACTTGTGCTGGCCGAGCTGGATGATGTTCTTGCCATCGACGAACAGCTCCTGGCGGTCCTTGAGCTGGCGGACCGCGTCTTCGCGAATCGTCTTGAGCCGGCTCTGGATGTCGCCGGACTTGACGGTGTCCTTCAGGTCGATCAGTTGCTGGACGACGTTCCGCACTTTTTCCACCATGAGATCGGAGGCGAAGTAGCCGTTGATCTCGTTGATGGACTGCATGCCATCGATGCGGTTCTTGATGCCCTTGAGGATGCGGTCCGCCGAGGCCATCAACGCCGTGGCCTTTTTGTTGCGCGCCTCGACCAGACCCAGCTTGCGGTTCTCGAACGCGGTGTAGAGTTCTTCGCGCTTCTCGGTGAGCTGAAGGACGAATTCGTCGAAATCTGCGAACCGCGCCTCCAGTTCCTCGACGTGCACCATGACCTTGGTCAGGTATTCGTCGCAGCGCTCCGGGCTGTCGCAAATCTCGAGGTAATTGGTGACGCTCTGGTCGAGCAGGCGCATCTGCGAACTGAACTGCGCCTCGCCTTCGCCCTTGGCCAGTTCCTGGCGGCGACGCTTGAGGGCGGCCTTGATCTGATTGAGCGGGGCGTAAATCGCCGAGATGCCATCGATGATGCGCGTGGTCTGCGTGGAATCCTCGATCTTCAGGTTGCTGACGATCTCGATCAGCATTTCGAGTTCCTTGCCCGTGTTGGCGATGGCTTCGTCCAGCGCCTTGGCCTCGGTGACCTTGGCCAGCGCGCCGACGGCGTTTTCGTGTTCCTTGACCTTCTTCTGATACGGTTCCAGCGCCTCGGGCTTAAGGAGGAATTCGACGCACAATTTGGAAAGCTGCTCGGTGTGCTCGGCGACATTCTTTTCCAGCGCCTCGACCGCCGGCAAATCCACGTAGCGCAATTCCTTCAGCGAAATGATTTCACCCCGCACGGCGCGCAAGCCGGCGAGTTGCGTGACGAAATGGCCGATTTCCTGCAACGCCGAGTAATCGATGCCCGTGGTGAGCCGGGTGGCCGTTTCGGTGACGCGTTTGACCTCGGCCTGGGTGTTGCGGCGGATGCGAATGACCTTTTCGAATTCATCAATTGCGCTGGAAGCCGCGGTCTTGATAGCCAGCAACGTGCTCTTGAGATCGAACGCCTCCTTGTTATCGAGCCAGAAATAGGAGTCGATGATGGTCGTCGTGACCTTGACGATATCGACGTACAGGCCGGCGAAGGTGTCCTGCTTGCCCAGCAGCGTCAGCAGGCTCTGGCACTCGGCCATGCAACCGACGATGGAGGGGTTGCCGATTTTGTAGAGGAACGAATCTTTGCGCGTGGGCAGGGAGACGTTGTGGTCGAGGAACGGCGTCTGCCAGATTTGAATCGAGTGATGTTTCTGCGGCTCATCAGTGGCTTTGAAAAACGCCATTTCGCCGTTCTCGAACAGGGAGAATCCATTGCAGACGATGGGCGATTCGACTTTTTGCGCGATGAGGTTGTAGGGCATCAGCACGTAAGTGCCCGACGGTTTGTTGTAGAAGACGTAGAGGAAATCCTCGCCGTTGGGCGAGGTGATGCGCCGCTCGTACGTCATGTTCGACAGTTCGGTGGGGAACTGTTTGAACTCGCCGAGTTGCAGGTAATAGCCGCTCGAGAAAATGATGCCCTGGTCGTCCGGCAGCAACACGCACGAGTCCGCGAGGGCGTCGATGCGCCGCACTTCCTTCAGCTTCTCGTTGAAAACGAAGTAACGGAAATTGGGTTCCTGATACGGACGGATCTTCAGCAGAATCAGGTTGCCGACGATGGCGTAAAATATTTCCGCGTCATCGAGCGTCTGGTCCTTGTGCTCGACCGGCTCGGAGTAGATGCCTTCGCCGGACTTGGTGTTGTCCTCGACCTTGATGGTCAGGTCGCCTTGGATGGTTTCGACGAAGACGCGGTCCGCAATCGAGATGTGCGGGTGCAGGCCGTGGCGATGCAGTTCGCGGTGGGTGCGGATCCATTCGAACTCGTGCTGCGGGGGATACTTCAGTTCGTGGTCGCTGCGGTTGCCCTGGTAAAGCAACTCGCCGTCCTTCATGAGCCACTTGAACGTCTTGAAATCATCGACGCTCTGGCCTACGCGAAACTTCATGAACAGGTGCGGGCCGATCACCATGAGTTTCGCGAAGAACGTGTTCTTGTAATATTTGTAGAGCTGACGGAAGTCGTTCAGGAAGGTCTCGTCGCTGATGAGATCCAGCGGCAGTTGCGTGAAGGTGTGGTCCTTGTGCTCGTAAACGGCGAAGACATCGGCCAGTTGCGTCTCGGTCTTCAGGCCGATGAACACGTTGTAGCCAAACAGGAACCGGCCCTGGCCCACGGAAACCATGTCGCGCGGGACACAGTTGTTGTTCGTGGTGATGTGCTCGGTGGCAACCAGCGCGGTGGGGATGGAACCGAAGACCTCCTGGCGCGCGGCGTTGAGTTGCGCGAGGCGCGCGCGCAGTTCGGCGCCGCTGGCATCCAGGCGCTTGCGGATGACCTCGTAGGTGCCGCCCTCGAGCTGGACCTGCGGCTCCTGCGCGGGCTTCGGCGGTTCTGTGGGTTGGTCAGCCATGGAGGATTAAAGCCTCAATTCCCAACCGGCAAACTTCAAAGAAGCATCAAGCATGAAGCTCCCAAGGATAGGCGCGCCGGCTTACGCCTTGCGGTCGCCGAGGGCGTTGACCTTCTTCTCGTGCAAGCCGAGCCGTTGAGCCAGCGCCAGCATGCGCTGGAGCGTGCCCTTGGTTTCGCCGTCGTCGGCCAGCGTGATCATCTGGCTCAAGGCGGCGGCGACCGTCAGGTTCTTGACGTCCTCGGAGGTCAGGCCGAACTGCGAGGTGAAGCCCTTCAACTGCGTCCGGAAATATTCCGGGTCGGAATTGAAGAACGTATCCTTCACGGTGGTCAGCGTGTCGCTGTTGGCGACCATGCGGTCCACTGCCTTGCCGGCGGTGATGGCGCCGACAATCTTGTCGAAGAACTGCGTCTCGCCGCCCACGATATCGACCTTGGCGGTCTTGAGCGCCTCGCTGACGACCTGCGCCTGGCTGCTGGCGATGTCCTTCTGGACATTGATCATGGCCAGTTCGACATCCTTCTCCTTGTTCAAGCGCAGCTTGAATTCCTCGTGCTCGCGGCCGACGCCGTCGAAGATCTTCATCGCTTCGGCCTTCTCGGTGATGCCCTTGGCCTCCGCGCCGTACTTGAGTTCCATGACCTTGGCTTCGGCGGAACCTTGCTTCTCGACCGCGTTGGCTTTGGCTTCGAGCACCTGGACTTCGCCCAAACCCGGGGCGGCGGTTTCCTTGGTAACGGCTTCGGCCAGCAATTTCTTGGCCGTGGCTTCGCGTTCGGCCGCTTCCTGGTGCGCCTCAGCCTGAATGATGGTTTCCTGTGCCTTGATCTCGGCGGCCTTGCGTGAGGCTTCGGCCGCCTTGACCACGCGGATCATGTCCTCGTCCGCCTTGAGTTCGGCGGCGCGCTTGGAGGCTTCGGCCGTTTTCGTTTCTTTGATGAGAATCTCTTCGCCTTCCATGGTCGCCTTGGTAACGACGACCTGCTTTGTGCGGTCCGCCGCCGCAAAAGCCTCGGTGTCCTTGATGCGCTCTTTCTCGGCGACGACGGCCTTCTCCACCATCACACGCTCGCGGATGACATCCTGAATCTTCTTTTGCTCCACTTCGATGGCGCGCTGCTTCTCGATGTCCGCCAGCGTCACCACGCGTTCGCGTTCGGTGACCTCCAAAAGGCGATCTTTCTCGACGCGCTCGGTTTCCACCGCATTAGTGCGCTCCTTGTTCTTTTGCGCCACGATGATCTGGCGGTTTTTGTTTTCCTCGGCGATGGCGATTTCCTCGTCCGCCGCGATGCGGGCCTGTTCGCCCTTGAGTTTCATCTCCTGCTCGACCTTCTTGGCCTCGGCGTGTTCGCGCGCGGTGAGGGTGGCAATCTCGCGCTTCTGCTTCTCGGTGGCCTCGGCGAGCTGACGGTTCAATTCGAGAATCTTTTCCTTCGCTTCGACGTCCTGCGCAGTGATGACCTTTTCCTTGTCGCGTGCAATACTGTTGGCCAGTTTGGCCTGAGCCGCGGTTAACTCGGTGATCTTTTTGATGCCCTCGGAGTCCAAAATGTTGTTGGGGTTCATGTACTCGAGGCTGGTCTGCTCCAGATAATCAATGGCGGCGTCATCGAGCACATAGCCGTTCAAGTCCGTGCCGATGCTCTTGAGAATCTGGTCGCGAAATTGCTCGCGTGAGTTGTACAGCTCCACGAAATCAAACTGTCGGCCCACAGTCTTCAACGCTTCCGAAAATTTCGCGTCGAACAACTCGGAAATGGCCTTCTGGTCGGAGGCGCGCGTGCAACCCACGGTGGTAGCCACCTTGACCACGTCATCCTCGGTTTTGTTCACGCGCACAAAGAACGCCACGCTGATGTCCGCGCGCATGTTGTCTTTGCAGATGAGACCGGCGGCGCCGCGCCGGTCGATCTCGATGCGGTGGACCGAGATGTTCATGAATTCCACCTTGTGCAGGACGGGGATGACGATCATGCCCGAGAACGAGACTTTGGTCCCGCCCGCACCGTTGCGCACCAGCGCCCATCCTTGATCGACCTTTCGGTAACAGCGCAAAATCATGGCGATGAAACCGATCCCAATGATCAAGCCGACAAACATCAGCACCGCAACTATCGCTCCACTCATATTTATTCCTCGATTATAGGTTCTTCGTATCGGACAACTTTGAACAGGCCCTTCTCGCGATCCTGTTCGATGACCAACGCCTTGTCGCCGCGCTTGAGCACGGCGTCTCCCGTTGTGCGCACCTGGATGGTCAACGGCACCCCCTTGTGTTCCAGCGACGCCTGGCCAAAACCCGTCGTCACTTCACCGGTCAGTACCTTGACCACCTGGCCGACAATCTGGATTTTTTCGTCAAAATCCTGGTCGAGTTTCCGGAAGATCTTGCGGAACGGATACGTCAGCACGCGGGTGAGCAACACGCAGACGATCAGGTTCGGCACGAGCAAAACCAGCCCGCGAACCAAACCGTAGTTGGGATTGAGGTAGTGGTTGGCCAGAATGGAGAACGCCCAACCGCACAAGACTAATATGCTCAGGATGATGGTTACCGGCAGTTCGCCGACATGGAGGAAAGTGAGGAAGGCGTTCAAAATCCCGCCGTGCCCGTGGGTGTGGGAATCACTGTCACCATCGGCGTGCGCGTCTCCGTCGGCATGGACGTCGCCATCCGCATGCAAATCCGCGTGCCCATCCAGGTGAACATCCATGCCCGAATCCATGGAGTCGAGGTGAACGAGGCCGGAAGCGACCATCAGCCAGTACAGCACCATCAACACCACCAACAAAGTAAAAGGCAGGTTGATCGGCTGGATGGCGGCATGGAACAGTTCTAGCATGACGGCTCAACCCTTTGCTTGTTCACGGCGACAAACGGTGAAGGCTTCCTCGGCCTTCACGTCCCACCCCAACCGGCTGTGGGAGCAACTCTACGCCTTCCACCAGACCACACGTGCGAGCGGATGTCTTTTATAAAAACCCACCCCGATTATAAAGCAAGCGCCGAACGTAGTGAGCAGCAAAAGATTTCACGGACTTCCGGGTGTTTGGCCGTCTCATTGAGCGCCTTCCCGTTTACTTTTCGTCTTTAATGCCTCTTCAATCTTCAGCACCGCATTGCGAAGTTCGACCCGAACCTCGGGTTGGGGGTCACGCAAGGCATCCCGGATAAGCGGAAGGGCGGATTCTCCGTATTCACCCAAGTTTCCAATTAGGAAAGCGACTTGCTGACGGGCGTAACCGTTCACGTCTTTCAACTCAAACACCAGGACGCGCGCCATTTGCTCCGATGGCATTCCACGTGGCAGGACGCGCAAGGTGTCGCGTGCTGTTGCTCGGAGACGCGGTTCAATGCCGTCGTCATACGCGAGGGCTATTAATTCCCGCATCAAGTCAGGGGGAAGGTAGGTTTGTTGCAGACAGATTCCAGCGCAAACGTTCACGGAATTGTTGGTATTGGCGAAAGCGTGAATCAAGACCGCCAGGCCTTCAGGGCCTGCATGAGCCAGACTCTGCGCCAATTCCAGCCGACCGCGCACCCAAGGACTTGGATCATTCAGCCGTTTTGCCAAAACGGGAACGGCCGACTTTGCGAGGGGACCAAGCGCTTGACAGGCAATCGCCGCTCGCGTGCTTCGCAATTCTGCCGGTGGATACTTCAACGGGAGCCATGTTTGGCGGTTGCTCCACGAGATAATTGGCCGCAGCCAGGGAGAATCCGTTGCTGCGAGTTCCTTCATTACCGCCGGGAGGGCGTTGGTGCCGATTAACTGGATGGCTTCCATGGCCCTGCCTCGAGTGGCGGGCTCGTCAAGGTCCGCAAGCCATTCTTGCAAAGACCGGCCATCATGGCTTGGTTTGCTTGACGACAAAAACGGAATCGCCAGTGCGCATCCAGCGAGAAGAATACACGCGAGGATTCGAATGCGCTTTGGCTGCCTAGTGCTTCTGGTTACGGGAACGGAATCGTTGCTCAAATTGCCTTTTTCCGTCGGAACATTTCCGGCACGAAATCCTTGTCGCTGGCCTCGCTGACCGCCAGTTCAATCTGGAACTCCATGATTTCGCGCGCGACGGGGCTTTGGTACGTGGCCAGCGCCTGTCCCAGGGCCTCGCGCGGCGCGACACCCTGCGTCTTGATGGTGCGATACAATTTGATGGAGAGCGCCTCCGCCGCGCCCGGCGTCATCAACGTCGGAATCAGCGGATGCACGGCGTCAAAGTCCTCCGGGGTAAACACCAGGCCCAGCCGTTTGCTCAACGCCTTGATGAGGTCAAAACTCTCCTGCGTCGTCGTCGTCGGGAAAATGGGAATCTTCACATCCACGCGACCGGGGCGTTTCAAATCCACCTCAATCAAGTCCGGCCGGCTCGACGCGAGAATCCAGATGATTTTGCCCCGGTTGTCCGGGTTGCTCATCTCCTTGGCGAACATGGAATAGACGCGGCCGGACAAACCGCCGTCGTTCGAGCCAGAATCCCGTTTGCCCAAGGCCTGGTCGGCTTCGTCGATGAAGACGAAACAGCGCCCCAGGCTTTGCAGCAGTCGGAAAATCTTCTCCAGATTGCCTTCGGTGCTGCCCACCCATTTGTCGCGGAAATTCTTGATCTTCACCACGGGCACGCCGGCTTCGCCCGCAAGGCATTCCACCATGAACGTCTTGCCCGTGCCCACCGGGCCGCAAATGAGGTAACCCATCGGCATGGCCTTGAGGTCGCCCTGCCGCCAGAGCGCGATGTCCTGCCGCAGCCAGGTCTTCAACTTGTCCTGCGCGTGCAGGAAATCGAGGTTGCGCCTGGACTCGATGAACTCGATGAGGTCGTTGCATTCCTTTTCCACCAGCGCCTTCTTCAGCACCACCAAATCATCGTGTTCGAGCGGATCCTTCTCGTATTCCTTCATCTTCAACAGGCTCTCGGACGCCGTCAGCGAGGTGCCGGCGAGCAGCGCGGCGAGTTGATCGATCTGGCCGTCAAACTTTTTGAGCGCGACGGGATACGAGCCTTTCACCAGCTCCAACGCCGGTTTCAATTCCGCCGCGGTGGGCAGGGGAATCTTGATTTCCGCCGCGCGCGGGTTGTTGCTCAGCAGGGGATGCAGGTCGTTGATGTTGTCCGCCAGCAGGCACGTCACGAGCGGAAAGCCGGTGAACACGTTGTCCGACGACCAGTCGCGGATGAGCGTGGCCAGCGCGTTCAAATCGAAGTGAAACGAACCGGGCATCGCGGGCGCCACGAGGTCCGCGCCGCGAATCCAGCAGCCGATTTGCAGCGGGCGCTTGCCAAGCCGGCTCAGGTTCGCGCAGTAACGGAAATAATGCGTCAACGTCTCGATGGCGGCGCGGGGTTCGCGCGGCAGTTCCTTTTCCTTGTAGGACGGCCATTGCGTGAAAACTTCGCCGCCCTTCTCGATGCGGATGCCGTTGCCGAGGTCGTAGCTGATGACCACGTCAAACCGCGGCATCAGAACCTTGAGCAGAAAATCTGTGAGGCTCCCAACCGACGCCTCGGCGCCCGCCGGCAGGATGAAGCGGTCATGGATGTTTCCGTACAGGACGAACTGGCTGGCGGCGTGGCTTTGGTAGAGGGAGATGACCTCGTTGGCCCAAGCCGGCAGCGCGGGTGGTTTGGTGTCCTTCGGTTGCATTGGTCGCCCCTTCTTAGCGCGAACAGGGCCGCAAGGAAAGCAAAACAGGGCGACCCGCGCGCGACTCAACTTCGCGCTTGCGGTGCGCGAAACGAATGCGGACGCTCGGGTGCATGAACGAGCTGGCCAGATATATCGACCATACATTGCTTAAGCCTGATGCGGTCAAAGGTGACATTGAGAAGCTGTGCGCGGAGGCAAAGGAACATGGTTTTTACGGCGTATGCGTAAACACGTCGCGGCTGGCGCTGGCGCACGCGTTGCTGGAGGATTCGGAGATCAAAGTCAGCGCGGTGGTCGGCTTTCCGCTGGGTGCGTGCGATGCCGATGCCAAGCGATTCGAGACAGAGGTGGCGTTGGATCTCGGGGCCCAGGAAATCGACATGGTGCTTAACATTGGCCGCCTGAAGGATGGCGATGACAAATATGTGCTGCGCGAGTTGCGCGATGTGGTCGAGGCCGCGGAAGAACGGCCGGTGAAGGTGATTCTCGAAACGTGCCTGCTCACGCGTGAGGAAAAGATTCGCGCCTGCCGCCTGGTGCTCGATTCGGGAGCGAACTTTGTCAAAACGTCCTCGGGCTTCAGCGCGGGTGGGGCGACGATCGAGGATGTAAGGCTTCTGCGCGAAATCGTCGGGAAGGATTTTGGGGTGAAGGCGGCGGGCGGAATCCGCGATGCGGCCATGGCGCGCGCGTTGATTGAGGCGGGCGCGAATCGATTGGGCACATCCGCCAGCGTGGCGATTGTGCAGGAACAGGCCGCAGCCCCGGGCGCGTACTGATTCAACGCTTTTGATTGTATTCGGTCTGGCGATATTTCTGGCCGGCCAGTTCCTCCGCGCGGTGTTGCGCGAAATCGGGTGTGAGGATCTTCCAATTTTTGGCGAGGTGTTGCGCTCCTGCCACCTCGCGCATGGCATTTTCCCATTGCGCGCGCGACGCGCCTTCCGGCTGCGGCTGGACGGAACCCTGGATGAGGAGGCCCAGTTTGTTGCGGCGTTGAGCTGCACCGGCGATCTTGCGTCCATGCCAGAGGAGGTCGAACTTTTCCGCGCCGAGGAAGCATTGGCCGGGGCCTTCGGGCTGGCAGCAGGGCGCCAGTTCGGTTGACACGTTCAACGCGGCGAAGGCGGCGCGGAGCCATTCGTGCATGCGCTGGTAGCTGGCCACGGCGGTGAGTTGATACCATTCGTGCGCGGGGGGAATCGCGACGCTGTAGGTCCAGTCGTTCTTGTGTGGGACGAGGCCGCCGCCGGTGGGACGGCGGATGAGCGGGCGCAACGCGGTCATTTGCCCGACGTCGGCATACTTCTGGAAATAGCCGAACGTCGCTGCCGGTGTGCTCCATGAATAGAAGCGAAGCACCGGCCCGCGCAGATCAGCGACCGCTTCCAGCAGCGCCTCATCGACCGCCATGTTCCATGCGGCCTCGCCGTCGCCCGAATCGAGGAAATGCCAGATGGATGAGTTTGCGGACATGGCGGGCGAGCAAATTACTTCACGCCGATTTGCGGACAGAGTTCCTTGATTTCGCAACCGGCGCAATCGGGATTGCGCGCGGCACAACGGCGGCGTCCATGCCAGATGAGCCAATGGCTGAATATGGTCCATTGCTTCTGCGGGACAAGCTTCATCAGCGCCTGCTCGATCTTCTCGGGCGTCTTCTTGCAGGTCAAACCGAGGCGTTGCGACAGCCGCGCCACGTGAGTATCCACGACGACGCCGACATTGACGTTGAAGGCATTCCCTAAAACAACGTTGGCGGTCTTGCGTCCCACGCCATCGAGATGCGTCAATTCCTCCAGCGTGCGCGGCACCTCGCCGCCGTGTCTCTCCACGAGCGCGCGGCAGGCGGCGCGGATGTTCTTCGCCTTGTTGCGATAAAGTCCGATGCGTCGGATGTCGTTCTCGAAATCCGCCGGTGCTGCTTGCGCGTAGTCCGCAGCTGTCTTGTATTTTTGGAACAGCCTTTCCGTGACGATGTTAACCTGCTTGTCTGTGCATTGGGCGGAGAGGATCGTCGCGATCAGCAGTTCCAGCGGGTTTGTATAATTCAGTTCGCAATGCGCATCCGGATAGGTTTGGCGCAAGCCAGCGATGATCCGCTGCGTGCGGGCGAGGAGCTGGGCATTGGATTCGCGGGGCACGTTTACGAATGCTTAAACCAATTCCGGTTCCTCAATTTCCCGCGGCGCCTGCACGAGCGGCGTGCCATCGATGGCTTCGGGGTATTCGAACACCTTGCCCTCGAAGTTGCGGATGACGACGCGTTCGCCGTTGCGCTGAAGCACGTAGTCGGGATTGATCGGCACCTTGCCGCCGCCGCCGGGCGCGTCGATGACCAACTGCGGCACCGCGTAACCCGTCGTGTGGCCGCGCAGTCCTTCCATGATCTCGATGCCCTGGCGCACGCTGGCGCGCAGGTGCGCCGAGCCGGCGATGAGGTCGCACTGATAAATGTAATACGGCTTCACGCGGCACATGAGCAGTTTTTGCACGTGCGCCTTCATCACCTCCAGGTCGTCGTTCACATGTTTGAGCAGCACCGACTGGTTGCCCAGCGGAATGCCGGCATCGGCCAGGCGCCCGAGTGCCTCGCGCACTTCGGTCGTCAACTCGCGCGGATGATTGGAATGCACGCTCAGGAACAGCGGATGAAACTGCTTTAGCATCGCGCACAATTCCGGCGTGATGCGTTGCGGCAGGAAAATCGGAATGCGCGTGCCGAGGCGCAGAAATTCCACATGCGGAATGGCGCGCAGGCGGCTCAACAAATACTCGAGCTTTTCATCGCTGAAAAGCAGGGGATCGCCGCCGCTCAACAGCACATCGCGAATCTCCGGATGCGCGCGGATGTATTCGATCTGTTTGTCGAACTCGGGATGAAAATCGTAGCCCGTGGCGTTGCTGACCAAACGCGAGCGCGTGCAATAACGGCAGTAGGCGGCGCAACGATCCGTGACCAGGAACAACACGCGGTCGGGATAGCGATGCACCAGGCCCGGCACGGGCGAATGACTGTCTTCGCCGCAAGGGTCGGTCATTTCCCAGGGCGCGGTGTTGGTTTCTTCGATGCGTGGAACCACCTGCCGCCGGATGGGACAATTTTCATCCGCGGGATCGATGAGGTTGAAAAAGTAAGGCGTGATGGCCAGCGCGAGCTTGGTGTTCGCCAGCTTGCAGCCGGCGTATTCCTCCGGCGTGAGCGTGGGCATCAGCCGTTGGAGTTGCTCCACGTTGGTGATGCGGTTCTTGAGCTGCCAGCGCCAGTCGTTCCAATCGGCGTCGCTGACATGGCTCCAAAAGCCGCGCCCGGCTGAGCGGAATTGTTTGAGTGACTTGTTCGCGGCGTGGTCCGACGAGTCTCCGCCGTCTCCCTCTGAAGTCTCGCTTCGCATTTTTTGGCGAACTATAAGTTTAGGTCCCCTTCTGTCAAGTAACCGGGATTATTGAGGATTTTGCGTTGTTTCGGCGGATGCCGTGGTGGCGCTGAGCCGCTTGAAGTCCTCGCGCAACTGGTCCAGCAGGCTCAATTGTTGCAGCGTATCGCGCACGATGGAGCGCGCGCTGACCGATACGCCCTTGCCGCCGCCGAGCTTCTCGCGGCGATGCAGATACAATTCGAGCGCGACCCGGTAATCCTGGATCAAATTCAACAACTCCGGTGTGACGTTTCCCTGGAGCGCTTCCAACTGGCGAAGTATCGTGCGCAACGCGGCTTTCTGCAAATCGAAGTCCACCCGTTCCAGCATGGTCGCGAGGGTCATCTCCGCGCGCTGGGGCAGCGCGTTGGTGCCGGTGGCGACCTCGACCGACGGCAGAAGAATCGCGGCCAGCGATTTCAGGCCGGAGTCGATGGGCAATCTGCGCTGCTCATCGCGCGCGGCGAAGTTGATGACGGTGACGGACCACCATTTTTCAATGTCGAGCGCGCTGCCGAAGCGCGATTGGAAGCCGTTGAGCAACGCGAATTGCGAGTTGTAGTAATGCGGCAACTGGCGGACCGTCGCCTGCAAGGCCCGCGGCCCGCCGGGCAATCGCAGCAGTTCGTGCAGGAACAGGTGCGCGCTGTAACGGTATGTTTCCCACATGCCGCCGCGCAAATGGTCTTCCAGCGGCGCGTTCAAATGCGAGAAAGTGAACGGCTGATGCTCGTGCAGCCACGCGCGCGCCCTGGCGAGCGTGTCGGCGCGCACCTGCTCGCGCACGAGCGCCTCGACCTTCCAGAGATTGGCCGCGACTTCGCTTTTGAAGGGCGTCGATTCCAGGATCAACGTTTCGCGCTGTTGGTTGGCCAGCAGCAGTTCGGTGAAGCCTTCGCGCAACCAGATCGGAATTTCCGCGCAGCGCCCGCGCGATTCGCGGTTCGCCATCTCGAGCAACAACACCTGCACCAATCCGCGCACCAGCTTCACCGATTCCACCACATCGGGCACGGACATGCGGTAATGCCAGCCATCCTGGTAAAGCGTGGAGGCATAGACGATGTCGTTGTTGCCGGCTTCGAACGGACGGATGGACACATACACGCGGCCGCGCCATTGATCGGTGGCGTCGAGTTCGCGGAGCAGCGCGTTCTTGATGCGCTCGCAGGTGATGGCGAGTTCGGGCGCGTTGAGCGCGACGGTTTGGGGTTCGTTGGAGTTGTTCTGCGCGGCGGGCAGCAGGCGGCGGGTCTGCGGGCCGGTGACGCGGAATTGTTTGGATTTGCTCCAGAAGGCCTGGTCGAAGGGCAGGGACGGCGCGGCCTGG
>JBFMBT010000018.1:0-35675 GCA_040754875.1 Verrucomicrobiota bacterium
GAGGTCATCCGGGAGAAAGTGGCGCTGGAGGAAACCATGCCCGCCGCAAAGGATATTTTTCGCCGGTGGACCCACAAGGTCCGCCAGGCGATTGCCTTGAGCGTCAACCCTTAACCTGAGGAACGAGCCATGATTGCCAAATACCATGTGGAATACGCGGTACGGTTCAGCAAGCACGAGCAGGTCAGCCACTACCAGACGGACGACCCGGTGGCCTGCGAGCAATTCCTCGTCGAGTTGCTCGAACGCGGCCTGAAGATCCGCGACATCAAGCATGACGGCGTGTCGCTGCCGCGCACGGACTTCGACGGCCTGTTGAAGAACGCCGCTGGCATGCTGGCTGCCAAGCATCTCTGCGCTTCGCTGGACATGGAACCGGAAGAAGAACACTTCCGCTTTGGCTTCGCGGCGTAACGCGCCCGGCGCGCGCTTGAACAGACGCCTGCACGGGTTTCCACAACCCCGCGCAGGCAGGAAACCGGAGGAGCGTATGAAAACGAAAACAGGAATCGTCGGGTTGCTGGTGCTCACCGTGGCGCTCACGCTGGCGGCGCTCCACTACGCCCAGGCCCAGGCCGACACGCGCGAGGTGATGAAGTTGAAGCTCGGCCATTCGCAAAAGGTGCTCGAAGGCATCGCGAAGGAGGACTTCCAAGTCATCGGCGACAGCGCGCACAACCTGGTTCAATTGAGCCAGGCCATGGGCTGGCGCGCGCGGCAGACGCCGGAATACGAGTTGTTCACCACGGAGTTCCGCCGCCATGCCAGGTCGCTGGAACGGGCCGCCGAGCAGCGCAACCTCGATGCCGCCACGGGCGCTTATATGCAAATGACCGTGGCGTGCGTCAGTTGCCACAAATACATGCGCGCCAAAAACGTGGCCAGCTTGCGGTAGTTATGTGGCGGTGCGAACCAGCGGCGACACTCCTTCAAGACGCGGGAACGACATCACCCTCTCCTTGGGGAGAGGGCCGGGGTGAGGGGGACCGCGACATGGCAAATCAATAAGGATTGGAATGCAAACCCTACGATCCCGCCAACCCAACGTTGTTCCCCTCCAAGGGTTGCCACCACACCCGCACCGGCCAGACGCCATTCTTTGCATGTCGCCCGTGAACCAGCTATTATAAGTCATGTTCTTCCGCCAACTGGAAAACATCGGGAAAACGATCCAGCACCTGCATCGCTATCGGGACATCGTTCGCGTCTTTCTCAAATACGGCTACGAAGACCTGGCCCATCGCATTCATCTGCCCGCCCTGCTGGACATCCCCATCAAGAGCCTGCGCCGGGACCAGCCGGACATCAGCCATCTCCCGCCCCCCGAGCGCCTGCGCCGCGCCTGCGAGGAACTCGGCCCCACCTTCATCAAGATGGGCCAGATCCTTTCCACGCGTTCGGACCTGTTGCCCGAGGCGTTCACGAAGGAATTGAGCAAGCTCCAGGACCAGGTCACGCCCATCGCCTTCGAGGAAGTGCGGGAAGTCCTGCGCAAGGAACTCAAACGCCCGCTCGAAGAAATCTACGATTACATCGAACCCCTGCCCCTCGGCTCGGCTTCCATCGCCCAGGTGCACAAGGCGAAATTGCGCGATGGCAAGGACGCCGTCGTCAAGGTCCAGCGCCCCGGCGTGCCGGAACTGGTGACGGTTGATCTGGAGATCATGCACCACATCGCCACGTTGATGGAAAACCATCTCGAAGGTTGGAAGGTGCACAAGCCCACGCTCATCGTCGATGTCATCGCGCGCACGTTGCAGAAGGAAATCGATTTCATGGCCGAAGCCGCGCATATCGAGCGCTTCTCCTGGCAGTTCGCCGGCGAGCCATCCGTTTACATCCCCAAGGTCTATCACGTCGCCACCACGCCCAAGGTGCTCACCATGGAATTCATCGACGGCATCAAGGTGTCGGCGCTGATCGGGATGGAAACCACCTTGTTCGAGCGCAAGGAAATTGCCCGCCGCATCACAGACCTCGTGATGAAGCAGATTTTTGTCCACGGCTTTTTCCACGCGGACCCGCACCCGGCCAACATCCACATCCTGCCCGAACAGGTGGTGTGCTTCCTCGACTACGGCATGATGGGCTTTGTGGACCAGCGCGGGCGCGAGGCGTTCGCCGACCTGGTGGCGGGCATCGCGCGGCGCAATGAAATCAGCGTTGCCAACGCGTTGTTGAAACTGGCCGCCGCTGATTCCGAGCCGCCGCGCCAGGGGCTCGAAGCCGATGTCGCCGAATTCATGCACCAGCATTTTTACCGGCCGATGAAGGACGTCGAATTCGGCAAGTTGCTGGGCCAGTTGTTCCATCTCACCGCGCGCTACGGCCTGCGCATGCCGCCGGACTTTTTCATCATGATCAAGGCGCTGACGCTGACCGAGGGATTGGTCCGCCGCCTGCACCCCGAGCACGACATCATCGAGCAGGCCGCGCCCTTCCTCAAGGGCGTGCGCCTGAATCGCGTCAAACCCAAACGCTTCTTCGAAGGACTCTTCGAGTTCGGCGTCGATGTAGCTGACATGGCGCGCGAACTGCCCGCGGAATTGCGCCGCATCTTTTCGCAGGTCAAGACCGGCGAAGCCAAAATGGTCTTTCGCCACGACGGTCTGGACCCGCTCATTCACAGCGGCGAACGCATCAGCAACCGATTGTCGTTTTCCATCGTGCTGGCGGCCCTGATCATCGGCTCGTCGTTGATGGTCCACGCCGACATCCCGCCCAAATGGAATGGCATCCCCATCATCGGCCTCATTGGTTTCGTGCTGGCCACGTTCATGGGCTTCTGGCTCCTCGTGGCCATTCTGCGGCACGGGAAGATGTGAAGCGCCACCATGTCCTCGTGCTCGTCCTCCTCCTCGTCCTCGAAACCGGGATGGCAAAATCATCGGAGGAGGGAATTTGGAACCGGCACTCGCACGACTCAACGGTTCAACGAGTTTCCCCCCATTGCTCCCGCGCCGCCTCGTGCTACTATACACCCAGCGTATGGCCGTTGAATTCAAAGACTATTACGAAACTCTCGGCGTGCCTCGTAACGCGAGCGACGAGGACATTCGCAAAGCCTTTCGCAAGCTCGCCCGCCAGTATCATCCGGATGTCGCCAAGGACAAGAAACTGGCCGAGGAAAAGTTCAAGGAAATCAACGAGGCCAACGAAGTCCTCAGCGACCCCGAGAAGCGCCGCAAGTACGACCAGCTCGGCGCGAACTGGAAGCAGGGCGCGCAATTTCATCCCCCGCCCGGCTGGGAAAAGCGCACGCGGCGTCGCGCCAATGGCGTGGATGGCGAGGAATTTCAATTTGGCGGCACGGGCTTCAGCGATTTCTTCGAACAATTCTTCGGCTCGACGGGCGGGCGCGGCGGCGGGTTTACGCGCTTCGAGGACCTGGGCGAAGAAACGTTCAGTGCGCGTGGCCGCGACACCGAAGCGGACATCATGGTCACCCTCGACGAAGTCCTGCACGGCGCCGTCCGTCCCATCACCTTGCGCAAACAAGCGCCCTGCCGCGCTTGCGGTGGCACCGGCGTTTCCGGCCGTCGCGCGTGTCCCGATTGCCGCGGCGAAGGCCACACGATCGAAACCCACAAGTATCAGGTGAAAATCCCCGCCGGCGTGAAGGAAGGCCAGCGACTCCGCCTAGCCGGCCAGGGCGAACAAGGCTACGGTCAGGGCCCCGCCGGTGACCTCTACCTGCGCGTGCGACTGGCCAGGCATCCCGATTTCCGCGTCGATGACAGTTGCCTCGTTTATGATCTGGAACTCGCGCCGTGGGAAGCCGTGCTGGGCACAACCGTGTCGGTTCCGACGCTGGAAGGCCGCGTGCAAATCCGCATTCCCGCCGGCACCCAAAGCGGACACAAACTTCGCGTGCGCGGCCACGGCCTGCCCCGCCACGGTGAATCCCGCGGCGACCTCCATGTCATCGTCCACGTCCGCGTTCCCGAGCACCTCACCGATGCCGAACGCGCCCTCTGGGAAAAACTCGCCAAAGAATCCCGATTCTCGCCTCGCGATTAACAGGCATGAAGCGCTGTCGATTGCCCGCTTGCCTTTTGCAGGCGCTTGCCGAATTCTCTCGGCCCATGCAACTCCGGTTCTGGCGGTGCGACCTCAAACTGGCCCGTGTGTGGACGATTGCCCGCGATCTTAAATCCGGCGGCTCCAAGGTTTGCGGCGTGGTCCTGGTGCAACTCACGGACAACGATGGCGTCACGGGCCTTGGCGAATCGGCGCCCATCGAGCGGTACCATGAGAATGTGGAAACGGTGCAGCAATTCCTCGGGCGCATCGATGCGCAGCGCCTGAGCTTCGACGACATCCCCGGCAGCATGGCGCACCTGGACACGGTTGCCGCCGGCAACAACGCGGCCAAATGCGCGGTGAACATCGCGTTGCTCGATGGCGCAGCGCGGCGCGCGGGCAAGCCGGTGTATGATTTCCTCAGGCTCGGTTTTCGCGAGCAAAAGCACGTCACGTCGTTCAGCATCGGCATCGACAGTCCCGAAGTGGTGGCGCAAAAGGTGCGCGAGGCGGAGGCGTATCCGGTGCTCAAGCTGAAGCTGGGCAGCCCGCAGGACCGCGAGAACCTGGCGGCGCTGCGATCGGTCGCGCCGACGAAGACGGTGCGCGTGGACGGCAACGAAGCGTGGCGCACGAAGGAAGAGGCGTTGAAGCAGCTTGAGTGGATTGCGTCGGACAAACACATCGAATTTATCGAGCAGCCGATGCCTTCGAGCAGCGCGCGCGAGGATTTGAAATGGTTGAAGGAACGTTCGCCATTGCCGCTGATGGCGGACGAATCGTGCCATTCGGTGAACGATATTCCGTTGTGCGCCGAATGTTTTCACGCCATCAATGTGAAGCTGGTGAAGACGGCGGGCATCAGCGGCGCGCATGACACGCTGCAAGCGGCGCGCCAGGCCGGATTGAAGACGATGATCGGCTGCATGATTGAGACGAGCGTGCTCATCACCGCGGCGGCGCACCTGGCGGAGTTGACCGACTATCTGGACATCGACGGCAATCTGCTCATCACGAATGATCCGTATCTGGGCGCGACGGCGGAGAAGGGAATGGTGTCGTTCAAAGATGCGAAGGAAACCGTGGGGTTACGGGTATCGGCCAGAAAGTGAGGGAACCAACAGGCAAATGGGATAACGGGAGTGGGACAGGAACGAAACATACCACCGGGAGGAACAAGGGGAACGGTGTTCAGGGCCGTGGCACGTCTCCGTCTCGACGACGCTGCGGTGTTGTTGAAGGAAAGGCGTTACGCGGGCGCGATCTATCTGGCCGGATACGCGGTGGAATGTCTGCTGAAATGGGCTGTGACGGAGCGGCGCGAATGCGTTTATCTGCCCGCGAACTCGAGATTCACGATTGGGACACACTTCTGCTGGAGGCAGGACTGGAGCCGGCGTTGAAGCAGGAAACCCAGTTGCGCGCGGTGTATTCGGCACTTGCGGACAGTTGGGGCCCGGAATTGCGTTATCTCGCGAAATCGCCCGAAGAAGACGCCGCCACAAGGCTTTACCATGAGATGACGCAGGTCTATAGTTGGATCATCGAACAGACGATATGAGCACGACGGCGCGAATAAAGAAGCTGGTAAAGTCGGCAATCCCCAAGGGCAAGCCTTTCAAGATCGCGTGGGAACCAACCGGTTTGGGTAAATCGCAGATTCTGCGCGTCATCACACCGGCGTGGAAGTCGCTTCCCCGATCCCAGCGCATAATGAAATTGCAGCAAGCGCTGGATGACCAGCTAAAGCCGCAGGAACGCGCACACATTTTCCGCGTCAGTGTGCTGACGGACGCGGAATGGAACCGGCTGCACGAGGCGCTGCCCAACGGCCGGTGAGGACCAAGCTTACGTTTCGAGCGACGGCGTTGTGAGCGCCACGCACTCCCATTTAAAGGACCTCGATTACTCGGTGGTGCAGCAATGCATGCACTGCGGGTTGTGCCTGCCCACGTGCCCCACGTACGACGCGACGAAGCTGGAACGCAACAGCCCGCGTGGGCGCATCGCGTTGATGCGCGCCATCGCGGATGAACGGCTCGAACCGACCAAAGCGTTCGCCGATGAAATGTATTTCTGCTTGGGCTGCCTGGCGTGCATGACGGCGTGTCCGGCGGGCGTCAATTACGCCGAGTTGTTCGAGCACGCGCGCGCGGAGGCGGAGCAGAGCGGCGCGCTGAATTCGCCCCGGCGCGATTTCATCCGCCAGTTTACATTGCGCTGGCTGTTCACGGAGCACGAGCGGTTGCAGACGTTGGGCCACGCGCTGCGCCTGTATCAGCAACTCGGGCTGGAAACGCTGGTGCGCCGGAGCGGCGTGCTGAAGTTGCTGCCGCAACGGCTGCGCGAACTGGAGGCGATGACGCCGACGGTGCAACGGGAGTTCTCCGATGATTTGATCGAGCCGGTGACGCCAGCCGTGGGCGAACGGAAATATCGCGTGGCGGTGCTGACCGGTTGCGCGCAGGATTTGATTTTCAGCGATGTGAACCGCGACACGGTGGAGGTACTGGCGCGCAACGGGTGCGAAGTCGTCACGCCGCCGGCGCAGGGCTGTTGCGGCTCGCTGCACGCGCACAACGGTGAGTGGGAACTCGCCCAACAAATGGCGCGCAGGCAGATCGCCCTGCTGCCGCCGGAACAGTTCGACGCCATCATCACCAACGCCGCCGGGTGCGGCTCGCATCTCAAGCATTACGCGAAGCTGCTGGCAGACGATCCCGCGTATGCGAAGCGCGCGGAGTTGTGGGACCACAAGGTGAAGGATGTTCACGAATGGCTGGCACACATCGGCATTCAATCGCCGCCGAAGAACCAGCCCGCGCAGACGGTGACCTATCACGAGGCATGTCATTTGTGCCATGGCCAGAAAATCACCGCGCAGCCGCGCCAGGTGTTGCGCGCGATTCCAAATTTGAAGCTTGTGGAACTGCCCGAAAGCACATGGTGTTGCGGCAGTGCCGGCATCTACAATATTACGCAGCCCGAAATGGCGAACGAATTGCTCGACCGGAAGCTCCAGCACATTCGCAGCACCGGCGCGAACATCGTCGCCACGGGCAATCCTGGCTGCCTCCTCCACCTCATCAACGGCGCGAGGCGGCAGCGGATGGCAGTGCGCCTGGCGCATCCAATTACCTTGCTCGCGGAGGCGTATCGGCGTGGGTAATAGGACGGCTGCTGAGTGGACCGTTGCTGGCTTGCGGTGCAAATTGATTCGATGCTAAGCTGACAACATGAAGGGTGAAATGAAAGTAGTAGGAAAGCGAACACCGTCGCAAGGCGGACTGGTGGAGGCGGATCGCTTCCTTAAGCTGGTGGTGACTTTGCGGCAGGGCAAACCTTTCATCCCTCGCGGCGTCCACCGTTTTCGCACCCATGAAGACAAGGATGCATGGACGCTAAAGATGATTACCCGTTAGACACCCGGCCTCCGACCAAGGATGACCTGTTGCTGATGTGCCGAAGCCTGAATGAACTCGGAGCCAAATACTTGATTGTCGGCGGGTTTGCGGTCATCGAACATGGATTCACACGCGCAACCGAGGACATTGATGTGCTTCTGGAAGCCTCACGCGAAAATCAGTTGAAAGTTCGGAAGGCGCTTGAAGTGTTGCCGGACAAAGCGGTCCGCGAGTTGGAAGATGACGATCTTGAGGAATACCTCGTTGTGCGGATAGCAGATGAATTCGTGGTGGATCTCATGCTCAAAACGTGTGGCATTACATACGTGGAATCGCAGCCGGAAATTGAAGTGCGGGACATCGAAGGAGTGCCAATTCCATTCGCTTCTGCCGGACTGCTCCTGAAAATGAAACAAACCTACCGCGAGAAGGATGCCTTGGATCGCCAATTCCTCGAAGAAAAGTTACGCAAGAAAAGATAGACTTACGTTTATGAATTTTAAATCTGCACCATTATCGCACTGTAAAGTCCCGCGTTGATGGTCGATTATGCGCTCGAAATCCGAAATCATCGCCCAACTCACCAATCCGGGAATCATCGCGGTAGTGCGCGCGGAGAAGCGCGAGCAGGTGTTGCCGTTGACCGAATCGCTCCTGGCGGGCGGCATCATCGCCATCGAAATCACGATGACCACGCCCAATGCCATCGAAGCCATCCGCGATGCCGCGCGCCAATTCGGCGCGCGCGCGTTGATTGGCGTGGGCACGGTGCTGGATGCGCAGACCGCGCGCACCGCCATGGACGCCGGCGCGCAATTCGTCGTCAGTCCCATCATGCGACCGGAGATTGCCCGCGCGGCGCACGCGGCGGAACGCGTCGTCATGCTGGGCGCCTACACACCGACGGAAGCGCAACTGGCTTACGAAGCCGGTTCCGATTTCATCAAGATTTTCCCCGCGGACGGCTTGGGCCCGAATTACATCAAGTCCCTGCGCGCGCCACTGCCGCACCTGCGCATCGTGCCGACGGGCGGCGTGGATTTGCATAACGTGGCGGAGTTTCTGAAGGCGGGGTGCGCCGCTGTCGGGGCGGGTTCCACATTGATTTCCAAGGCGGCAATGAAGGAAGGCCAGTGGGCGGAATTGACGGAATTGGCGAAAAAGTTCGTGGCGGCGGCGAAAGGGGCGCGCAGCTGATTCTGGGCGCGCATCTTACTCGAGTTTGGAGTTCAAGCTTCAGCTTGCGGAGAGACGCCTCGCCCGCACGCTGAAGCGTGAACTCCAAACCGGGTACATGCGATTGGAGGCACCTTGCGTCTTGCGTTGGCAATGTTGCTGCGCCCGGGGACGGGCGCCCTCCGGTGGATTATTTGCCGGCCCGAACGGCCTTGCGTACCAACTCAAGTGGGATGGCCTCGACCGTGCGGCCTTCGTGGCCTTTCACGGTCTGCGCGCGCAACAGTGAGTTGTAGATGGCTTCCTGCGTCGCATCCGCGACAGCGATGAACAAGGGCGACAGTGCCTCATCGGGCAAGGGTGACAGCGCATCCCGGCGATTCACCCACGCGGTGGAAAACGCGAACGCGTAATCGCCGCTGCCGTGCGAGAACGATGCGCCCGTGCGCGCCATGCCGGCAAACGAACGCCGCGCGAGGCGTTGCAATTGCCGCGCGTCCAGCGGCGCATCCGTGGCGATGACGATGGCGCACGAGCCTTTGTCGGTGCCAGTCGCGCGCGGACTCGGAATGAGCTTGCCGAGGATTTCGAGTTTGCCGCCGAAGTTCGATTGCACGAGCACGCCCACGGTCCACGTGTGGGAATCGCCTTTCACCTGGCGCGACGATGTGCCGATGCCGCCTTTCCAACCGAAGCAGCGCGTGCCCGTGCCCGCGCCCACGGTGCCCTCGACCACCGGTCCTCCCGCCGCCTTAGTGATGGCCTCGATGACATGTTCGGTCTTGATGGGACGCGCGCGGCCGTCGCTGAGAAAGCCGTCGTTCGTTTCACCCACGGCCGGGTTGATGGACGCGATCTGGCCCGTGTCATCGTGGCGAATCACGTATTCCATCACGGCATCGGCGATGCGCGGCACACACAAGGTGCCGCCGAGCAGGATGGGTGTTTCGATGACGCCGAGTTCCTGAATCTGCACGGTGCCGAATGCCTTGCCGAAACCGTTGTAACAATCAAAGGCCGCCGGAACTTTCTGGCGAAAGATGTCACCGCCGTGCGGAACAATTGCGGTGACACCGGTGCGGATGGATTTGCCTTCAACCAATGTGAAATGGCCGACCTTCACGCCCGGCACATCGGTGATGGCGTTGTGCGCGCCGGGCGGCAGCTCGCCCACGACGATGCCGAGGTCGCGCGCGCGGGGACGGGGCTCGGCGGAATGAGAGGATGTAGCGCTCATGGCAAGCAGGGTCAGCGCGCGAATCGCGACGGAATGTTCATGATGCGAGTGATGATGCGCAGCATAGGAGGCCGTCTCCCGCTGTCAACCAAGCGCGGCATTTACGAATCGTTGGAATCTCGTTACGCTGGCCGCGATGGAACCCACGCTGGAAGACATCCGCGCCGCGGCGGAACGCATCGGCCCGCGCATTCATCGCACGCCCGTGATGACGAGCCGGTCCATCGACGCGTTGTGCGGGGCGCGCGTGTTCTTCAAGTGCGAGAATCTGCAAAAGGCGGGGGCGTTCAAGATTCGCGGCGCGACCAATGCCGTGTTCTCGCTGCCGCCGGAATGCAAAGCGGTGGCGACTCATTCATCGGGCAACCATGCAGCCGCGTTGTCGCTGGCGGCGAGCTGGCGCGGCATCAAGGCGCATGTCGTGATGCCGAGCAATTCGCCAGCGGTCAAGCAGGAGGCCGTGCGCGGGTATGGCGGCGAAATTGTGTTTTGTGAACCGACGCTGGCGGCGCGCGAGGAGACACTGGCGCGCGTGGTGCGCGAGACGGGCGCGGAATTCATTCCGCCGTATAACGACTATCGCGTTATCGCTGGCCAGGGCACCGCCGCGCTGGAATTACTGGAGGATGAGCCGGACCTGGATGCGGTGCTGGCGCCGGTGGGCGGCGGCGGGTTGCTGGCGGGCACGGCCATCGCGGTGCGCGGCCTCGGTTCGCGCGCGGAGGTCATCGGAACCGAGCCGGCAGGGGCGGATGATGCGCATCGTTCGTTGCACGCGGGACGCATCATCCCGATGGAGAAGCCGCAGACCATCGCCGATGGCTTGCGCACATCGCTGGGGGATCGCACGTTTCCTATCATCCTGCGATTGGTGCCGAAGATTGTGACCGTGAGCGAAGAGGCGATTGTCGCGGCGATGCGCGTGTTGTGGGAGCGCATGAAAATTATCGTGGAACCGTCGTCCGCGGTGCCACTGGCGGCTCTGATGACTCGACGCGAAGAAATTCGCGGCGAGCACGTCGGTATCATTCTCTCGGGAGGGAATGTGGATTTGAACCAGTTGCCGTGGAGCATTCCCAACGGGCGTTCAAGTTGAGCCGGAAGACATTTCTTGCTCGAGTTTGGAGTTCAAGCTTTAGCTTGTGGAATGATGCCTCGCTCACACGCTGAAGCGTGAACTCCAAACAAGGCGGGTACACGCGATCTCAAAGCACTTCGCGTCTCGCGCTGGCGACGTCGTTGCGCCCGGGGACGGGCGACTCCGGCGAACAATTTTACGCCAGGACCGCCTTCACCGGATGCGAGGCTTCCACGCCCGTGAGCCGCTGGTCCAGCCCTTGGAACTTGAAGGTGAACCGCTCGTGGTCGATGCCCAGGCAATGCAGGATCGTCGCGTTGAGGTCGTTGATGTGCACGGGATTTTCCGCAATGTTGTAACTGAAATCATCCGTCTGCCCATACACCACGCCGCCCTTGATACCGCCGCCGGCGAGCCACATGCAGAAGTTGCGCGGATGATGGTCGCGCCCGTAATTGTCCTCGGTCAGCTTGCCTTGGGAATACACGGTGCGGCCGAATTCACCACCCCACACGACGAGCGTGTCGTCGAGCAACCCGCGCTGCTTCAAATCTTCGAGCAACGCATGCACCGGCTGGTCGGTCGCCTTGCACTGGCGCGTGATGTCGGTAGGCAGATTGTTGTGCTGGTCCCAGCCGCGATGGAGAATCTGCACCACTCGCACATTGCGTTCGGCGAGGCGTCGCGCGAGCAGCGCGCAATAGGCGTAACTGCCCGGGGTCTTCACTTCCGGCCCGTACAGGTCGAGCGTCGCTTGCGATTCCTTCGAAAAATCAATCAGCTCCGGCACGCTGGTCTGCATGCGGAACGCCATTTCGTATTGCGCGATGCGCGTGAGCGTCTCGGGATCGCCGAGGCGCTGATAATTCGCTTCGTTGAGTTTGCTCAAACCGTCGAGCATGTCGCGCCGCGCGCCGGCATCGACGCCCGGCGGGTTCTTGATGAACAGCACCGGGTCGCCCTTGTCGCGCAACACCACGCCCGAATGGCGCGTGGACAGGAAGCCGCTGCTCCACATGCGCGTGAACAACGCCTGGCTCGGGTTCTGCACAAACGGCGTCAACACGACGAACGACGGCAGGTCGTTGTTCTCGCTGCCCAATCCGTAGCTCAGCCACGAGCCGAGGCTTGCCTTGCCGGGCAATTCGCTGCCCGTCATGACGAACGTGCAGGCCGGGTCGTGGTTGATGGCGTTGGTGTGCAACGTCCGGATGAGCGCGAGGTCATCCACATTCTTCGCCGTGAACGGCAGCAACTCGCTCACCCACGTGCCGCACTTGCCGTGCTGGGTGAACTTGAACTTCGACGGCGCGACCGGAAACCGCTGCTGCCCGCTGGTCATGGTGGTCAACCGCTGGCCCATGCGGATGGAATCCGGCAGATCCTTGTCGAATTCCTTCTTCAGGTCCGGCTTGTAATCCCACAAGTCGAGCTGCGACGGCGCGCCGTTCATGTGCAGATAAATCAACCGTTTCGCCTTGGGCGCGAAATGCGGCAGGCCCGGCAACGCGGGATGCACGCGCTGGCCTTTGCCGTTGCTGCGGGCGGCGGCGAACAGATTCGGCGCGCCCATCAACGCCAACGCGATGGAGCCCGCCTTCAGTCCCGCATTGGCAAAAAACTGGCGCCGCGTGAGGTAGAGGGCGCGTTCGTGGAGAGGATTCATAAGCGGATTGGAAACTTCAAATTCCAAACACCAAACTTCAAGGAAGCATCAAACTCGCAAGCTTCAAAAGTGCGCGCGGCATTGTCAGATGTTGTTTGGTGTTTGATCATTGAAGTTTCTCTGGAGTTTGTGAGTTTGGAATTTGAATGCTTAGTTTTTCGACACCGTTTCATCCAGGTTCAACAGCAGGTTCGCCACCAGTGTGTAGGCGGCGAGTTCCGACGGGCGGCGCGTCACGTCGGGTTTGGATTCACCGTAAGCGACGGCCTTTTCCGCGGCGGCGGGATTGGTCTGGTAGCGCGCCAGTTGCCGGTAAAGCGTCTCGCTCAACACCGCCTTTTCTTCCTTCGTCGGGAAACGCGCCGTCGCGATGCGGAAGCCCCAAGCCAGGCGGGCGTCGTCCGTGTCGCCGCCTTCGGCGAGCATGCGTTGCGCCAGGGCGCGCGCGGCTTCGAAGTGCTGCACGTCATTCATCAACAGCAGCGCCTGCAACGGCGTGTTGCTGCGCTCGCGGCGCACGCAGAATTGCTCGCGGCTCGGCGCGTCAAACGTCGTCATGCTCGGTGGCGGCGCGGTGCGTTTGAAGAACGTGTAAAGGCTGCGTCGATACAGCGCCGATCCGGTGTCCTGCTTGTAATTGCGTGTGTTGCTGCTCTCGAAGCCAACCGGTTCCCAGATGTTCTCGGGCTGATACGGCTTCACGCCCTTGCCGCCAATCGTCAGGTCCATCAACCCGCTGACGAACAGCGCGTTGTCGCGCAATACCTCGGCATCCAGCCGGAACCGCGGCCCGCGCGCCAGCAGCCGGTTCTCCGGGTCCGCGCGCAGCAATCCTGCCGTCGCCTTCGAACTCTGCCGATACGTGGCCGACGTCACGATCAGCTTCACGAACCGTTTCATGTCCCAGCCCGATTCGATGAAATTCGTCGCCAACCAGTCCAGCAACTGCGGATGCGAGGGCGGCTGGCCTTGCGAGCCGAAATCATTCGCCGTCTTCACGATGCCCGTGCCGAGGAATTGCTGCCAGAACCGGTTCACCGTCACGCGCGCCGTGAGCGGATGTTTCGGGTCGATGAGCCATTCCGCGAGATCGATGCGGTTGGTCGCCTCGCTCTTCTTCAACGGCGCGAACGCCGCGGGCACATTCGGATACACCCGCTCGCCCGGCTTGGTGTATTGCCCGCGAATCATGACGAACGCCTCGCGCGGCTTCTCCAGGTCCCGCATGATGAGCGTCGCGGGGATCGCATTGTCCAGCGCCGTGCGTTGGTCCCGAATGCCCTTCAACTCGCCGCGAATGGGCGCCAGTTGCTCCTTCGTGGTCACGCACACCTCGGTGACATAATAATCCTTCAGCGCCTTCACGTGCTCCGGCTTGCGGTCCTCCGGCTTCACGTTCTTGAAGATGTCCTGGATGTTCTTCGGATAATCCTTCGGCGCCTTGCCGTTGTTTTGCTTCTCCCACACCGCCATCGCATACACCGGGTCCGCCGCCGGATTTTTCTCACCCGCCGCGCCCGCCTTGTCCCAATACACCGTGCCGCCGTGCTGCGTGAACGCGAGGCCCGAAAACGCGTCGTCCGTGCTCAAGCCCAGCTTCGCAATCGGAAACTCCAGCCGCGCCCATTCGCCCGCCTTCGGCAGATCGCCGATGCGCCGCCGCTCGTTCGAGTCCTTCTTGCCGAAATCAATCGCATCAATGTCGCCCCACACCGCGCGATGCGACCACGTGCCCTTGTTGAACTGCAACATCACGGCCTTCGGCGGATTCTCCGGGTCCAGATACACGTGGACGTAAATCTTCGCCTTGAACGGCAGTGTCAACGGCGCCTTCAACCCCTCGACATACCGCTGCGTCACCGCCTTGTCCGACAGTTTCAACGCGCGTTTGCCGCTGTGCACCTTCGCGTCCTTGCCCTCGACCCATTCCGGCGTGCCGACCTGCACGTTCGAGTCCTTCGGAAAATCATCATCCACCCACACATTGTCGATCGGCTCCACTGCCGGCTTCGGATCCAGCGTGGACGGATCGGTGTATTCAATGGTTTCGATTTTCTCGTTCAGCTTCTTCTGCACCTTCGCGATGTCCGCGTCGTACGCCGCCAGTTGCTTCTCCTGCTCCGATGTCGGCAGCTTGAGAATCGGTGGCGTCAACAAAATGTTCCCGTCCATCGGCGGGTCGGCCGAACTGTTGAAGAACGCGTACATCGAATAAAAATCCTTCTGCGAAATCGGGTCGAACTTGTGGTCATGGCACACCGCGCAACCGGCCGTCAGCCCCATCCACACGGCGGCGGTGGTTTCCGCGCGGTCCACCGCGTAACGGAAAACAAACTCCTCGTTGATCGACCCGCCTTCGCTCGTCGTCACGTTGCACCGGTTGAAGCCCGACGCAATCTGCTGGTCGCGCGTCGCGTTTGGCAGCAAATCGCCCGCGAGCTGCCAGATCGTGAACTGGTCGAACGGCAGATTGTCGTTGAACGCCCGCACCACCCAGTCGCGATACGGCCACATCGACCGCTCGTTGTCCAGGTGCAGCCCGTGCGTGTCCCCGTAACGCGCCGCATCCAGCCAGTAACGCGCCATGTGCTCGCCGTAGCGCGGCGACTTCAACAAACGGTCCACCACGCGCTCGTAGGCGCCTTCGGTCGTGTCGGCGAGAAACTCATCAATCTCCTTCGGTGTCGGCGGCAACCCGGTGAGGTCGAACGTCACCCGCCGGATCAACGTCTCCTTGTCCGCCTCGGGCGACGGCTTGAGCCGCTCCTTGTCCAGCCGCGCCAGGATGAACTGGTCCATCGGCGAGCGCGGCCATTTTGCGTCCTTCACCTTGGGCAAGGCCGGTTTCTCCGGCGGCACAAACGCCCAATGCTCCTCCCACTTCGCGCCCTGCTCGATCCAGCGTTTGAACAACGCCACCTCCTCCGGCTTGAGCGACTTGCCGGACTTGGGCGGCGGCATCACGTCGTCCTCGTTTTTCGTGGTGATGCGCTTGAGCAATTCGCTTTGCGCCGGCTTGCCGGGAACGATCGCGTGGTAACCGCCCAAATCGCGAAACGCCTCCGTCTTCACGTCCAGCCGCAAATCCGCCTTGCGCTTCTTTTCATCCGGCCCGTGGCACGCGAAACATTTGTCCGAAAGAATGGGCCGGATATCGCGCGTGAAATTGACGGTGGGCGCGGCGGCGCGGGCTTGGACGGCCGCCAGCAGGATGGCCGGAAAAACGAGCCAATATCGGGACATAAGGTGTTTCAACAAGTGTACTTCAGGCTGGAGGATAGTCCACCGGATTCCAGCGGCCATGGAGAAAACTGCCAAATGATATGTAAAATGCTGCGCGGGAAATGAAGCCTCCTCACCGGACCACCACCACGGGACATTTTGCATGCCGCACCACCTTCTCCGTCACCCCGCCCAGGAGCAGATGTTTCAGCCCCGAATGTCCGTGCGTGGCCACGATGATCACGTCCGCGTGCTGTTCGTCGGCCACCTCCGTGATGACCTTCACCGGCACGCCGTCGCGCACGAATTGCAGCACCTGGCCCCCTTTCAACTCTTCGTCCGCCAATTGCTCCAGTTTGCGGCAGGCCGTTTCCTCCACATCCTCCATGTAGCGATGGAACCGCACGGAATCGTCGTACGCCGCGGCCGCGGGCGGTTCCACGGCGTGCAGCAGCAGGATCGTTGCGTCAAAGTGCCGCGCAAAATCCCGCGCATATCGCACCGCGTGCAGTGAACTCTCCGAAAAATCCACCGGCACCAGGATCCGTTTCAAGGCGATGCCAGACATAGGGACAACCAATATACCCTCCCCGCCGCCCGGATACCAAGCCCTTTGGCGCCCCTCCAAACGGAACGTCCAAAGCCCCTTCCCCCTTCTTCCATTCGCCTGCCAGCCACCCCAGCCACGGGCGAGTCTTGCGCGTCCGCCGAAACTGCCGCATCTTGGCCCGCATGATCACCCTCATCGTTGGAACCAACCGCCCGGGGAGCAACACCAGAAAAGTCGCCGCGCATCTCGAGGAAATCTACGCCGCGTTGAACGTCCCCCTGCACGTGCTGGACCTCGCCACGCTGCCGCCGGAAATCTTCTCGCCGGCGTCCTATGGTGAAAAACCCGCGTCCTTCGCGCCGTTCGCCGACGCCATCCTGAAAGCGCACGGCCTCGTCGTGGTGTCGCCCGAATACAACGGCGGCGTGCCCGGCATCCTCAAATACTTCATCGACATGCTGAAATTCCCCGAAAGCTTCCAGAGCCGGCCGGTTTGTTTTGTCGGCGTGGCCGCCGGCCAATGGGGCGCGCTCCGGCCCGTCGAGCAATTGCAGGCCATCTTCGGCTATCGCAACGCCTACGTGTATCCCGAACGCGTCTTCCTCCCGGGCATCGGCGACCTCCTCGATGACACCGGCCGCCTGAAAGACCCCGAACTCCTCGAACGCCTCCGCAAACAAGCCCATGGTTTCGTCCAATTCGTCGAACGCGTGAAGCAGGTGAACCTGCGGAAATAGCGCCGCTGGACCTCCCCCAATCGCAAATCTAAAATCAAAAATCTAAATCCCCATCACTTCCCCACACAATACAACCATTCCTCCCGCTTCTCCCCCTTCTTCGCCACCCGCAGATAAATCCGGTTCCCGCAGATCACCGGCGACGCATAGCACTCGTCCCCCAGTTGGTTTTGCGCCACCAGCTTGAAACCCTTTGGCGTCGCGTCGAACACAAATCCCTTTCCCGTCAGATTCACCGCGTAAATCCGCTCCCCCACCATCACCGGCGAGGCAAAAAAATCGCCGCCCAACCGCTCTTTCCACACCTCCTCGCCCGTGTCCGACTTCCAACACACCGCCAGCCCCGCGTCCATTACTGCGTACAAATGACCGCCCTTCGCGATCATCGACGGCACATACACCCGCGCATTGTTCTGCCACACCACGCCCGAGCCATCCGCCGCCACGGCCACCGTGTGATTCTTCGGATACCCGCCGCCCGAGAATACCCGCGCGCCGTCCGTCACCATCGTCACCACGCATTCTTCCGTCGCGCCGGGCATTTCCCACAATTTCTTTCCCGTCAACGGGTCCAGGCTCGTGATCAAGTTGCAACCCGCCAGAATCATCTGCGCGCGTCCGCCCGCCTGGATGATCGCCGGCGTCGTGTAATTCGCAATCGCCGGCCGCGGCTGTGTCCACAAAATCTTCCCGCTCTTGCGGTCCAACCCCGCCAGCGTGCCGCCTCCTTTGTGGTCCGCCGCCACCAATACCACCGATTCATGCAGCACCGGCGACGCTCCGAAACCCTGGTGCGTCACGTAAGCACACACCTTCCGCTGCCACACCACCTTGCCGTTCAAATCCAGCGCCGTCGTATGAATCCCGCCGCTGTTCAAAAAATTGATGTATAACCGCTCCCCGTCGCACGCCACCGTGGAGGACGCCTGCGACGTGTTCCGATGCCCCGCCGAGTCCAGCCCTCCCTTGTGCGCTATTGTGTGCCATACCCGCTTGCCCGTCGCCCGGTCCAGGCACAACACCCCTTGCGCCTCCCCGTCCGCCGTCGCCAGATAAATCCGTTGCCCCACCACCGTCGGCGACCCATGCCCGCGCCCCGGCACCGGCGTCTTCCACACGATGTTTTCCGTTTCGCTCCACTGCACCGGCGGACTCTGCCCCGGCGCCGCGATCCCATCCCGCGTCGGCCCCCGCCACGCCGGCCAGTCATCCGGGGAAATCGTCGCCGCCCCCGCCGTGAAAAGAAACGCACCCCCGGCCAGCACCAATGAAAAAAACAATGTGGGTTTCATAGAAATCCCCGCCAGCCTGTCGAAACCGCCCACCTCTGGCAAGTTTCGATCCCTGAAAGAAAGGCGCTTGGCGCGCAGCGTTCACGCCACTTCAGCTCATTCACCCACACCTCTTGGCAGCCGCGGTTAAAGTTTAACTGTGGCCGCAAGTGGAGCGCGAGCTTTAGCCCGCTTCAGGCGTGGTTTGTGCTGGCGGCGTTGAAGCGGCGTGAACGCCGCGCTCCTTGTCACGGATCTAAATGCGGCTACAGAATTTTGGAAACAGCTCTAAGCCCCATCCCATTGTCGCTTCAGTCCCGCGCGTCCTCTCCGTTAATCCCCGGTGAAAATCGACCATATCCCCATCTGCTCCCGCGTGTTGGGCGTCGTCACCAGCAGACTGAGCAATTCCACATGCCCGTCGTCAAAGCCAGTGCGAATCCGACATCTATTTCGTCCCAAAAGCAGCCAGCCACGAACCTCTTGATTACTGATCTGCTTGAATGGTAAAGTAAATGTCGTATCCTCCGTTCGCAATAGTCCCTTGTTCAACTTCCGATACAAGATCTGTATGGGTGGAGTCTGACCAACCTTGCCAGTCCAAGTACGCGTCTGTAATAGTCGTTGGATCTTCAGAAATTGACACAACAATATTTGTCGATCCACCGGGGGCCAGATTCCAAGATATCTCATGCATATAATTCGGTTCGCCATGCCACAATACCAACTGCGAGCTACCTTCCCAAGTCTCTTCGGTCCAACCATTGTATATGTGGATCGTTATCTCGTAAGCAAAGGAATTCAGAGTGAGGCAGGATAAACAGATTACATAGGTGAAAAAGTGGCGCAAGGAGGTTAATGCTGGATTTTTCATAAGTTTACTGGTTAATGATAATTTGCTCCTCTCACTTTTTCCAGTAGAGCCAAAGGGGCAGCATACAAGCATGATATGCTTTGTTGCCATTCCTTGCCAACTATCGGACTTCGGGAGGAACGTTTTCGGATGGTTTTCGACTTTTTAGGCCGAAAACCGGAAGGACATTAGCATGCAAAAATAATGCTGTCAATGCGATATAGAGATTATTTTTTATAATCATTGAACAAGAAAGAAATTCCCGTTTAGCATTCCAACCTTCGGAACATTCATCGCGCTGATTTGTGTGCGAGTCATAACGCTACTGCAAGTAGTTGCAGCTTGGACTACATGGCGAAACAGTGGAGTTCCCATTGAAACCCTGGCGAAACCGAGCGCCGTTCCCCTCCTTGGGTGGGAAGGCAGGCTCCCGATTTGGTTTGGCCTTCATGGTTCTCCCCGTCTCATTGTCTGATTGTCTCCTCCTCGCCAACGCTCACCCGGCGCCTGATAAAACAAACCGCGTTGACAACTCTATCACTCCATGCCACACTACCCTCGTCGCATGCGCCAGGGAGCGCCACCGTTGAAAACGGTCCGGCTACACGCCTTCCGTCCGCGCCCCTCGGGCCCACGTGGCCCGCACCCCTTCGGCACTCCACCGCCTGATTCAACCATGCTTATCGGGTGTTTTGGGCATGCCCGGCTCGTGCCGCCTTGTCTCACATCTGCTCACCTATGAGAAAAAAGTAAAAATTTCACCCCTCACACCAGCATGAACACCGCTGATGAGCGCCCCCCGCACCCCTCCGTCCAAGTCGTTAAATGGAAAAGATAAAAAAATCCGCCCCTTCGGACCGCGGCTGTCCCCAGCCGCAGCGCCCGCCTGCAAACCACACCACGGGAGGTTCGTGTGATGCTTAATCGTCCTCCTCCTCGTCGTCCTCGTCCTCGACGAATCACGCCACTCAAAAAAGTGTCGCCATCACCGGATATTCGAGTTTCGTCGAAAGAAATTCTCCCGGGCATATTTGCTTTTGATGCTGGCCAGCCGGGAAAAGTTCACTCCGTAAACGGCGGCGGCATTCGCAGCGCCACGTTCAACCTCGGATTGTTGCAAGGATTGCACGACCACGGGCTGCTGAAAATGTTCGATTATTTGTCCACCGTTTCCGGCGGGGGCTACATCGGCGGCTGGTGGACCGCGTGGCGGCACCGGCCTTCGTGACGCGCGAAAGCGAAATGGCCGAATGGTCGAGCAACGATTTCTACGTTACGCCGGGGCTTTGGGGAACCGGCATTGGCGGGCGGTTCTTAAAGATGCTCATGGAAGAACTGAAGAAACGGAATTTCAAAACAGCGCAAGTGAGGCTTGAGCCCGCCGGCAGCGCGGCTGCGGGCGCGACAAGCGGCCTCCGTCGCCTCGACGAGGCAGCCGCCAGGAAGTGGCGGATTTGATTGGATTCTACTCGTGCGCCGGCTTCAAGCAGGACTCGCAGGACGCGGGGAAATTGGTGGTGAAGCTTCAACCCTTTCAGGGTTGATGCGGATGATTGGTTCGTTGACCCAGGGTAGTCCGCTGGCGCGTCCAACCCTGGGCTGGAGGATTCAATCCCTTCGGGGTTGGGGATGGGCGGTGAACCCCAAACGGGGTTCAGATCATTCAGCCCAGGGTTTCCCGACCTGTCGGGATACCCTGGGTCGCGTGTCAGCAAGGTTCCCCCAACCCTGAAAGGGTTGTATCAATCCCACATCTACAGTTCATCAAATGAGCTGGCGATCGAGGTGGCCAGGATCGTGTCCGGATGGGTGACACGCAACAAAGCGGCACAGGGCTGCCGCACTCCAAGACGCTTCGCGCGCGCGGGGTGAAGCGCGGGTTCTCCTTGCGTGCGGGTGGGTGACGTTGCTGCGCGGCAGGTTCCTGGCACCTGCCAGATTCACGCAAAAGGGGCGGCGCTCCTTGGTGGAAAAGACGGTGTGAACCAGGACCTTGGCGAGCGATTGCGGCATGGCGCGCAGATGGATTGGCTTCAACCCTTTCAGGGTTGATATGGTTGATTGGTTCGTTGACCCAGGGTAGCTCGTTCCTCGCAACCCTGGGCTGAATGATTCAATCCCTTCGGGATTGGAAAGGGCGACACGCAACAATTCCACGTGACTGTGTCGCTCCTGACGGAGCTTGGAGCATTTTCAGCACACGTTGCTATAAACCTGACGCTCCTACGGAGCTGGCGGCTGGTGCGTCTTGCGCGCCCCAGCCCCGGAGGGGGCATGTTTATAGAAAACAGGCGCGCCGTTATTCGTCACTCTGCGAGAGCTTGGCCAGGACGCTGAAGTCTTCGAGGGTGGTGGTGTCGCCTTTGATTTCGGTGGTGCCGGAGGCGATTTGTTTGAGCAGGCGGCGCATGATTTTGCCGGAACGGGTCTTGGGCAGGGCCTCGGCAAAGCGAATGTCGTCGGGCTTGGCGACGGGACCGATTTCCTTGCCGACGTGCTGGCGCAATTCCTCGCGCATTTCGGGGTGGGCCTTCACGCCGGTCTTGAGGGTCACAAACGCGACCAACGCCTGGCCTTTCAATTCATCGGGACGGCCCACCACGGCGGCTTCGGCCACGCCGGTGTGGCTGACCAGCGCGCTTTCGACCTCGGCGGTGCCGATGCGGTGGCCGGCGACGTTGAGGACGTCATCGATGCGGCCCACGATCCAGAAATAACCGTCCTTGTCCTGGCGGCAGCCGTCGCCGGTGAAATAGCTCTTCTTGACCTCGCTCCAATAGACCTGCTTGTAGCGTTCGGGGTCGCCCCACAACCCGCGCAACATGCCGGGCCACGGCTTGCGCACGACGAGTTTGCCACCGTTGCCCTTTGGCACGGCGTTGCCCCGGTCATCGACCACTTCCGGCAGGATGCCGAAGAACGGAAGCGTCGCGGTGCCGGGCTTGGTGGGCGTGGCGCCGGGCAACGGCGTGATCATGATGCCGCCGGTTTCGGTCTGCCACCAGGTATCGACAATCGGGCAGCGCTTGCCGCCGATGACTTCGTGATACCACATCCACGCCTCGGGATTGATCGGCTCGCCAACCGTGCCCAGCAGGCGCAGCGATTTAAGACTGTGCTTCTTCGGCCATTCCACGCCCCACTTCATGAACGCGCGGATGGCCGTCGGCGCGGTGTAAAGGATGGTCACGCCGAACTTATCGACGATGCGCCAGAAGCGGTCGGGTTCGGGGAAATTGGGCGCGCCTTCGTACATGAGGCTCGTGGCGCCGTTGGCCAGCGGGCCATAGACCACGTAGCTGTGGCCGGTCACCCAGCCGACGTCGGCGGTGCACCAGTAAACGTCGGTGTCCTTGAGGTCGAACACATAGCGGCTGGTCAGCTTGGCGTAGAGCAAATAGCCGGCGGTGGTGTGGAGAATGCCCTTGGGTTTGCCGGTGGAACCGCTGGTGTAAAGGATGAACAAGGGCGCTTCGCTGTCCATCTTCTCCGCCGGACAATTGGCATCCACATATTCCAGTTCACGATGCCACCAGACGTCGCGGCCTTCCTGGATGTGCACCTCGTTGTTGGCGCGGCGCAACACGATGACCTTCTCGATGGTCGCCGTAAGGTGATTGCCTTGCACGTCCTTCAACGCGAGCGCGTCATCGACGTTCTTCTTCAATTGCACCACGGAGCCGCGGCGGAATCCACCGTCACACGTCACGACAATCTTCGCCTTGCAGTCGAAGATGCGGTCGGCCACCGACTGCGCGCTGAAGCCGCCGAACACGACGGAATGTACCGCGCCGATGCGGGCGCAAGCGAGCATGGCAATCGCCGCCTCCGGCACCATGGGCAGATAAATCAGCACGCGGTCGCCCTTCTTGACGCCATTGCGCTTGAGGACGTTGGCGAACATACAGACCTCACGATGAAGCTGCCGGTAAGTGATGGTGCGCTCCTCGCCGGGCTTGCCGGGCGCGGCAGGCTCGCCTTCCCAGATGAGCGCGGCCTTGTTCGCCGTGGGCGTGTCCAGATGGCGGTCGAGGCAATTGACGCTGACATTGGTCTTGCCGCCGACAAACCATTTGGCAAACGGCTCCTTCCATTGCAGCACCTTCGTCCACGGCTTGAACCAGACCAGTTCTTCCTTGGCCCGCTTGCCCCAGAACTTCTCGGGCGACTGGATGGACTCATGGTAAAGCTTGCGATAGTGGGCCATCGACTTGAGGTGGGCCTGCGCGGAAAAATCCTTGGACGGCGGGAAAACGCGCGTTTCCTGGAGAACAGAAGTGATGTTCGGCGCAGCCGGCTTTTCGGTCGTACTCATAATGTATGTCTTGGAAAACCCGGCCATCTTATGGGCGGACAACGGCGCGTCAATCCAAAGGCAAGGAAATGGCACGCCTTCAATGCTTCAACGAGTCACGCTTCAACGCTACGCGAATAAGTGGGATTAAGTGGGACGACCTGCCGCTTCCGCCCGCTTCCGCCCGATATCGGCACATCTCCTTCCTGCGTGCCCGTCGGGAAATATTCGCCAATTCCGCGGGTTGTGTTATCCTTCGCGGAACAAAGGAATCTTATGAAGACTTTTTGGGCATTGGGAATGGCGGCGATGGTGGCGACGGGCGCGCAGGCGGCGGACCTGGGCATCGCCGCGCCGCCCCTGCAAATCGCGCATTGGATGAAGGGCCAGCCCGTGGACCTGGCCGCCGCCAAGGGCAGGAACATCATCGTGGTTGAATTCTGGGCGACGTGGTGCGGGCCGTGCGTGGAAGGCATCCCGCACCTGACCGAGATGCAAAAGAAATTCAAGGATCAGGTACGGTTTGTCGGCATCACGGACGAGGAACCCAAGGAGGTGCAGGCGTTCTTGAAGAAGATGGGCGCGAAAATGGATTACACTGTGGCCATCGACAAAGAGAAACAATCGTTCGCCAATTACATGAAGGCCTTCGGCGCGGAAGGCATTCCGCATTCGTTCGTCGTGGACAAGAGTGGCATCGTGGCGTGGGAAGGGCATCCGATGGAGGGCCTGGAGGAGGTGCTCCAGCAGATGGTGAAGGGCACGTATGACTTGAAGGCCGTGAAGGAGGAACGCGCGTTGCACAGCAAGGTGCACGAGTATCTGCGCGCCGCCGCCCACGGCGACAAGAGCCCCGTCAACCAGGCGTTGGGCCGGCAGTTGCTCAAGGACGGGGCGAAACATCCCGACCTGCTCAACGAGCTGGCGTGGGGAATCCTGACGGAACAGGACTTCGAATTTCGTGACAAGTCACTGGCGCTGGAGGCCGCCAAGGCCGCCAACGACGCCACCGGAGGCAAAAGTGCCGACATCATCGACACCTACGCGCTGGCGCTGTTTGAAAACGGCAACGCCGCCGAGGCCGTGAAATGGCAGAAACAGGCGGTGGCCCTGTGCGACGACAAGGAGATGCTGGCCAAGCTGAAGGAGCGTCTCGCGAAGTACGAACAGAAGGCAGGCGCAAAGTAACCACGCCCACGATCCGGCGTGCGCACACCAAGCTCATCGGTCTTGGATTGAATGACGCGGAGGCGGCGTAAACGCCGCGCGCCGAGGTTCTTTCTTTCGAGGTTTTATGGTTGTCGGCGCCTTGACGGTGCTGGCACATTCTGCGGGCGCTCCGCGCCAATCCGATGCAACAACTCATCAAAGGCGTCCACGGGTTTCGCCAGCACGATTTCGGGCGATACCGGGACTTGTTTCAGCGGCTGTCCACCCAGGGACAAAAGCCGCAGGCGCTGTTCATCACGTGCGCGGACTCGCGCGTGGTGGCGGAACTCATCACCCGCAGCCGTCCCGGTGATTTGTTTGTGGTCAAAAACGTCGGCAACATCGTCCCGCCGGCCGACGCCTTCGGCAGCACCAATTCCACCGCTGCGGCGATTGAATTCGCCGTAGGCGCGCTCGAAGTGGAAGACATCGTCATCTGCGGCCATTCGCAGTGCGGCGCGATGGAAGCGCTCTTGAAGGGCGGCGATGGTCTGGGTCACATGCCGCATTTGCGCGAATGGCTCGAAGTCGCCGCGCCCGTGCGCCGGGTGATCCAGGAGAGTTACAGCCACATCAAGGAAGCGGACGCGCGTCACACCGCGGCGGCTGAGGAAAACGTGCTCTTCGGAATGGACAACTTGCGTGCTTATCCATGCGTGGCGGAACGTTTGAAGGCCGGCAAACTGCGCTTGCACGCGTGGTTTTTCAAAATTGCCACCGCCGAATTGTTCGCGTTCGACCCGGAGACCGCGCAGTACCAGCCGCTCGTGCCCAACGGGCTGCGCCCCTAGGGCGGTTGAAGTCAAACCGTAGCCGCGAATGGGGCGCGGGCTTCAGCCCGCTTCAGCGTCGTTGGGCTGATGGCGTTGAAGCGGCGTGAACGCCGCGCTCCTTGCGTCGGACAAAACCGGCCGCAGAATTACATAACCCGCTCTAGGGCGTTTTCTGTGCCGGCGCATCGGTCAACCGCCGCAATTCGCGAGCCAGGTCCTCCATCTTGTACGGCTTGGCGAGCACGCCGTGAAAGCCGTAGTCCCGATAATTTCCCATCACCGGATCGTTCGAATAACCACTGGACACCACCGCCATCACATTCGGATCAATCTGTTTCACGACCTTCACCGCGTCCTTGCCGCCCATGCCGCCGGGAATGGTCAGATCCATGATGATGACGCGATACGGGCGCCCGGCGTCCCTGGCTTCGCGCGTCATGCGGATGGCCTCTTCGCCGGTGCGCGCCATCTCGGCATCGTAACCGAGCGTTTGCAACATGCTCGTGGCCAGTTCGCGAATCCGCTCATCATCGTCCATCACCAGCACGCGCCCGTGGCCGCCGACCACTTCGGTGATAACCTCCGTATGGTGCTCGACCGGATTGACCGACGCCGGCAGATACACGTGAAACGTGCTGCCCACCCCAAGCACAGATTCCACGGTGATCACTCCGCCGTGGTTCTTGACGATGGAATACGATGACGCCAGCCCCAGTCCGCTGCCCTGGGGCTTGGTGGTAAAGTAAGGATCGAAAATCTTCGATAAATGGTCCGGCCGGATGCCCGTCCCCTGATCGTGGATGGACAAATGCACATATTTGCCGGCGAGCAGATGCATAATGCTGTCGCGCGCGAGCACTTCGTTGGCGGCGCTGACGGTGATAACCCCGCCGTTGGGCATCGCCTGCACGCCGTTGAGCACCAGGTTTTCCACCACCTGACCGATCTGACCTTCATCCACTTCCACGGGCCACAAACCTTCGGGCAAGTCCAGGTCGCAGCGCACGTTGGAACCGTGCAGCGCGAAGCCCACGTTCTCCTTGATCAATTCCGTGATGGACGCCGTTTGTTTGATGGGCGACCCGCCCTTCGCAAACGTCAGCAACTGATGCGTCAAATCGCGCGCGCGGATCGCCGCCTTCTCGGCTTCGGTCAGGCGCGGGAACATGCGGTCCGACGGATTGGCATAGAGCTTGGCGAACGAAAGATTGCCGACGACCACGGTGAGGATGTTGTTGAAATCGTGCGCGATGCCGCCCGCCAGCACGCCCAGCGACTCCAGCTTGCTTGCGCGCAACAATTCCTCCGTGGCGCGCAACTCGTCCGTGACGTCGCGAAACACGAGCACCGTGCCGACCACTTCGCTGTGGTCGTTTCGAATCGGCGAGCAACTGAAATTAATGGTGCACTCACCGCCCGCATGTTGCAGCACCGCGCTGCGCCCCGTCATTTCAATCACTCCGGAGGCGCGCAACACTTGCGTCACCGGATTTTCATACGGGTCGCGATTCTTCCCATGCACGATGCGGAAAATTTCCGTCACGGGTTTGCCCACGGCATCCACCTGCCGGCAGCCGGTCAACCGCTCGGCCACCTTGTTGAGCAGAATCACTTTTTCGTTGATGTCGGTGGCAATGACCCCTTCGCCGATGGAACGCAATGTCACCGCCAGGCGTTCCTTTTCCGCCGCCAGCGCCTCGCTCATGCGCCGGCTCTCGGTGACTTCCATCGCCAGCGAAGCCACGCCAATCACGTTGCCGTCGGCGTTGACCAGCGGCGTATTGTACCAATCGCAAATGATCTTGCGCCCGTCCTTGGTGCGGTTCTCGTTGGTGCTGCGCCGGCCGCCGCGTTGCGCCAGCAGATTGCCCCACAACGTATCGACATGCACGCGCACGCTGTCGGGAACGATCAATTCGCTGGCCTTGTGGCCAACGGCCTCGCCGGCCGAATAACCGAAAATCTTTTCCGCCGCCGGATTCCATGCCGTCACGCGGAAATCCAGGTCCCACTCGATGACCGCCAGCGGCGTCTGTTGCACGTGCAGGCGCAGCTTCTGCTCGGATTGCCAGCGCGCTTGTTCGGCGCGTTTACGGTCGCTGATGTCCATCATGGACCCAATCATGCGCACGGCCTTGCCGTGTTGATGCACCACGTAGCCGCGGTCAATCACCGTGGCATACGCCCCGTCGCCGCGGCGGAACCGATACTCATCCGCCCAGAATCCCCCGCCTGTTTCCAGCGCTGACTTCAGCCCGCCAGTGACGCGTTCGAGGTCGTCGGGGTGAATCTTGTCCTCCCACCATTCAATCGTCGGACTGATTTTGTGCGCCGCGTAACCGAACGTCGATTGCAGCGCTTCGTTCCAATGAATGTTGTTTTTCTCCAGATCCCAGTCCCAGATGACATCGTTGGTGGCGCGCTCCACCAACCGGTCGCGCTCCTGGCTCTTGCGCAAATCCTCCGTTACCCGCTCCAATTTGCGCCGTGCGCGCACCTGCGTCAGTGCCACGCCAAACAACGCCCCGCTGACTGCGATGCTGCCGACCAGCACCAGCCACGGCAGGTGGCGTTCGCCGGCCTGCTCGAAGGCGGGCGTCGTCGCAAACAGCAACGTCCACAGATGATCGCCCACGCGAATCTGGCGCAGCGAAACCAGATCGCCATTGCTTTGCCCGCGCGCTTGCTTTTGGTCCAGCGTCGAACCCTGAAGCGTTGAATGGCTGAAAATCAAATCCCTGTCCTCGCTTCCCGCACCATCGAACACGGCGAAATGCAAAAAACGATCCTGCTCCTGCCCCAACACATCGGTGAAGAATTGATCCACGCGAAACATCGTCACCACGCACCCGGCGAAGGATTGATGCCGCTCCTCGATGGTCTTGGGAATGATGTCGTCGCGATAAACGACCGAGAGGATGCCGAACCCCGCCTGTTCCGGTTGGCCGCCCAGCGTGATTTTTCCCGTGAACTCGGCGCGCCCGCTCTGCAACGCCCGCGCCAGCGTGCGGCTCCATTCGGCATCGCCTTGCAAATCCAGTCCTGCTTCCAGCGCGTTGACACCCTTTGCGGCCTCTGCGTAAACGACGGGCAAATAATTCGTGCGCCCCGCCGGCGCTTCGACGCGGAAGCCGGCCATGCCCGCCGTTTGCGCCTTCATCTCGAATGCTTCGCGTCCTTCGGCCGAAACACGCGGAGCATAGGCCACTCCCGCCAACCCGGGAAAACGTTCCTCCAGTTTCAATCCGTCGAAGTACGCCTCCCAACGCGCGCGCTCGGCGGGGTCGTTGGGATGCGGAACCGACAGGCGAAACATGCCGCTGAGATAACTGCGGATGCGCACCTCGATCGAACGTTGCGCCGCGCGCACCGCGGAATCAAAGCGGATTTGCTCGCGCTCCGTAACGTTCTCGCGCACACGGTGATACACCACGCCCGCCGGCAGCAGAGAAATCAGGAGTATGAGAAAAGCCGCCCCCATCCCGCGGAATCGCTCACGCAATGAACGCAGGGTCCAGCACATAAGTCAGGGCGCGCAACAACAATTAAAGCCGACATAAGACACGAACAGGGAACGTGTTGCAATCGTTTTTCCAAACTTTTCCACAACTTTTTCACATCGCCTTTCCCGGATGGCCCGCTCATACTGCGCGGCTGTAGCAAATTCCGAACACAAGCCCTTGCGAAACTGTCGATGGGGCAAAGGATTAACGAATGAACACGGGTATCAGCGCAATCAATGCGGAAGTGCAGGAGGCCAGCGGCTTCGTGCAGCCGCTCCTGAATGAGATTAACAAGGTGGTCGTCGGCCAGAAGTATCTCGTCGAACGACTCGTCATCGGCCTGCTGGCCAACGGCCACGTCCTGCTGGAAGGCGTTCCCGGACTGGCCAAGACGCTTTCGGTAAAAACGCTCGCCGCCTGTATCAACGTCAAGTTCGCCCGCCTCCAGTTCACGCCAGACATGCTCCCCGCCGATGTCATCGGCACGCAGATTTACAATCCGCAATCCGGCGGCTTCACCGTGCGCCTGGGTCCCATCCACGCCAACCTCGTGCTGGCCGATGAAATCAATCGCGCGCCGGCAAAGGTGCAGAGCGCGTTGCTCGAAGCGATGCAGGAAAAGCAGGTGACGATCGGCGACCAGACGTATCACCTGGAGGAACCGTTCCTCGTGCTCGCCACGCAAAATCCCATCGAACAGGAAGGCACTTATCCGTTGCCTGAAGCGCAGGTGGACCGGTTCATGTTGAAACTCAAGATCGGCTATCCGTCGCGCGATGAGGAACGCCAGATTCTTGATCTCATGGCGCGCACCAGCGGTTTGCCGCACGCCACTGCCGTTATCGAACCCAAGACCATTCTCAACGCGCGCGAAGTCATCAACAACATCTACGTCGATGACAAGGTGAAGGATTACATCGTGGACCTGGTCTGCGCCACGCGCGAGCCGGACAAATACAAGATCCAGGTGAAGGACTTCATCCAGCTCGGCGCTTCGCCGCGCGCCACCATCGCCCTCACCCTCGCCGCCAAGGCCTTTGCGTTCCTGCGCGGACGCGGCTACGTCACCCCGCAGGATGTGAAGAGCATCGGCCTGGACGTCCTGCGCCACCGCGTCACCATCACCTACGAAGCCGAAGCCGAGGACAAGACGATCGAAACGATCGTGCAGAAGATTTTTGATGAATTACCGGTGCCGTGAGAACTGCCATCGTCCAATGCCCGATGCGAATCACCCAGCGCTATCGCAAAAGTTCACTTCAGCCTGCGTCGCAGCGTGGCAGGGTCACGCGCGCCATGCCAGACCGCGACCACTTTGATTTCACGACGTTTTGCATTGATCGCGAAATAGATGGTGTACGGCCATCCTCGTACTTGCGCTCTGCGATTGAGACGCCCAGCGAGAGAGAAGCGGAGCGGGTTGGCGCATATCGCCGCCATCACCCTGTCAACGTCGTGGACAAAACGCACACCAAGATGCTCGGCTTGCTCCTCGTACCAGGCAAAGGCCTCCAAGAATTCCGCCTTGGCCTCCCCTTCCAAAATGAGCTGGCAGCTCATTTCTTGTCTTTCAGAAGGATTTCGTCGCGCACCTGCTCCCAAGGCGTGCCGCGCCCCGGGTGTTTGAGCGCTTCTTCCGCACGCCGGTCGAGTTCGGCAATTTCTTCGGGCGTCAGTTCATCCTCGCCTTCCAATTCCTCCCACAACTCCGCCACCAACTCGCGTTGTTCCGTCGGTGGCAGCGCCCGAAACTGTTCGAGGATGTCCGCTTTACTCATACGGCTAATTTATCAGCTTCGCGGCATCGGGCAAGGCCCATCGTCAATCCACTGCATCGTGGTCAAATCGGTGGTTGGCGCGCGGCTTTGCGAGCCGCGGCACTCCAGCTTGTCATGGAACGCAGAGAACTCCGCACCCATTCCACTTCGCGAGACCACCGCAGGCGGCAGGCCCGCGTTACGCTCACTTCAGCCGACGGCGGAGCGTTTCCGGATTTCGGCTGGGATGCCAGATGGCGACTACGCCGATTTCATCGCCTTCAACTGTGAAGAAAATCCGGTATTTGAACCGTGGCATCCGTGCTTTGCGAACCGTTGGTGTTTCCCTGGTGAAGAATTCTGGGTTGCGTTGGATTTGCTCAAAGAGCAGTTGAAGCTCGGCGTCGAATTCCCGGCCCAAACCGGGCTGCTGTGCTTCATACCATTCCAAAGCCTGAAGATAATCGACGTCGGCGGGCGATTTGAGCCGCACCTGCTTCATTTCCATCCGAAGCGGTTGCGGGCCTCTTCGCGGACTTGTTCCCAAGGTATCCCAGATTGCGGGTTTTTGCGGAATTCTTCCGCGCGACGCTCAAGTTCAGCAATCTGCTCGGACGTGAGCGTGTCGTCGAAATCGCCAAATTCCGATTCGATGGCTTCAACCGTCTCGCGCCGCTCCGCTTCGGGCATCCGGCGCAGTTCTTCGAGAATCTCGAACTTGCTCATACCGCTAAAATACCGCTTTGCCAGCCACAGGCAAGCCAGCGGTTCGTCATTCGTCATTCGTCATTCGTCATTTCCCCAATGATCCCCCGCGAAATCCTCAAAAAAATCCGCCAGATCGAGATCCGCAGCAAGCGCCTCGTCAGCGAGACCCTTTCCGGCCAGTACCACAGCGTCTTCAAGGGCCAGGGGATGAACTTCGACGAGGTCCGCGAATATCAACCCGGCGATGACGTCCGCGCCATCGACTGGAACGTCACCGCGCGGATGAACCATCCGTTCATCAAGAAATTCGTCGAGGAACGCGAACTCACGGTCATGCTCATCGTGGACCTCAGCGGCTCCGGCCTGTTCGGCTCCGGCACACAGTCCAAGCGTGAACTTGCCGCCGAGCTCGCTTCCGTCCTCGCCTTCTCCGCAATCCGCAACAACGACAAGGTCGGCCTGCTGATCTTCACCGAGGAGGTCGAGAAATTCATCCCGCCGCGCAAAGGCCGCAAGCACGCGTTGCGCGTCATCCGCGAAATCCTGTTCTTCGAACCGCGCCAGCGCGGCACCAACCTCGCTGGCGCGCTGCAATTCCTCAGCCGCGTTCTCGCCCATCGCGCCATCGTCGTCATTTTGTCCGATTTTCTCGACCAGATGTCGCCCCACGCCTCGCGCGCGCGCTCGGCCCTGTCGCCCGCGGCTGCTTTCGCGCAGACCACGCTGCCCGCCTTGCGCCAGGCCAATCGCAAGCACGACGTCGTTGCCGTGCAAATCCTCGACCGTTTCGAAATGGAGTTGCCGGCGCTCGGGTTGCTCGTGTTGAAGGACTCCGAGACCGGCGAAGTCGTGGAAATTGACACCGGCGACCTGCGCAAGCGCGCGGTGTTCGCCGAGCATCAGGCGGAATTTCAAGCCGATCTCCAGCGCATGTTCCGCTCCATTGCCATCGACACCATCAAGCTTTACACCGATCAGCCATACGCCGCTGAACTCGGCAAATTTTTTGAAACGCGCGAAAAGCGCCGCCGCCACGGTTAACCAATGGCCTCCAACTCCACAGCCGTCATCGTCCCCGCGCCCGACCAGGCCGCGACCAACGCGCTGGGCCCGGACATCCGCGACATCAAGGGCCCCGTGGATATCCCGACGGGTTGGGCCTGGCTGTGGTGGACACTCGCGGCCATCGCCTTGCTGGTCGTTCTCTATTACGCGTGGAAGGCTTTGCAACGGCACTTGAACCGGCCTATTCCGATTCCCACCATTCCCGCGCACGAACGCGCCCGGCGCAAACTTCAGGAGGCCCTAGACTACTTCGATCGACCCAAGGAATTTTGCGTCCTCGTGTCCGACGCCATCCGCCTTTACCTCGAAGAACGTTTCGAATTCCGTGCGCCCGAACGCACCACCGAGGAATTCCTGGCGGAAATTCGTGAAAGCGCCGTCCTGGCGCCACGCCAGAAACAAAGCCTCGCTGATTTCCTCGCGCGCTGCGACATGGTGAAGTTTGCGAAATACACACCCGGCCAGCCGGAATTGCAGGACCTGTACGACGCCGCGTTCCGTCTGCTCGCTGAAACCGCGCCGCCGGATGCCAGCCTGCGAACCGCGCCCAAGCCCGAATCCCGCACGCCTGTTGCCGCATGACCTTTACCTTCGCCCAACCTTACTGGCTGACGCTGCTGCTGTTGTTGCCGCTGCTGGCGTGGCTGCGCGGCAGGCACGGCTCGCAGCCGGCGTTTCTCTATTCCTCGGTCCAGCTCGTCAAACGTTTCACCGGTTTTCATCGCTCCAGTTCCGGCGCGTTTCTGCGCGCGATGCGCTGGCTCACGTTGGCTCTGTTCATTGTCGGCCTCGCCCGCCCGCGCTTGGGCGAAGGCCACGCCGCCGTCTCCGCCAGCGGCATCGACATCGTCGTCGCCTTCGACCTCTCCGGCAGCATGGCAGCCGAGGACTTCAAAGATCCCAAAGGCGAACCGGTCAACCGCCTCTACATCGGGCGCAAGGTCCTCCACGAATTCATCGACAAACGCCCCAACGACCGCATCGGCTTGGTCGCCTTTGCAGAACGCGCCTACATCGCCTCGCCCCTGTCGCTTGACCACGATTTCCTCCGTCAAAACCTCGATCGTCTGAGCCTGGAAACCATCAAAGGAGACGGCACCGCCATCGGTTCCGCCATCTCCGCTTCCGTCAATCGCCTGCGTGACGTCAAATCGCGCAGCAAGATCGTCATCCTCATGACCGACGGCCAGAGCAACGCCGGCAAGATTCCGCCGTTGACCGCCGCTGATGCCGCGGCCGCGCTCGCCATCAAGGTCTATACCATCGGTGTCGGCACCAAGGGCGTCGCGAAACGCCCTGTCATCGATCCATTCGGGCGCAAGATTTATGTAGAACAGAACGTCGATATCGACGAAGAGTCCCTCCAGGAAATCGCCAAGCGCACCGGCGCCCGTTATTTCCGGGCAGACAACACCGAAACCTTGCGCAAGATTTACACGGAGATTGATAAAATGGAGAAAACCGAGGTCGAAGTTAAAAAGTATGAACAATACCGCGAGCTATACGCCTGGGTGGTCGCGCCCGGGCTTGTGCTGTTGCTCCTGGAAATTATCCTGAGCCAGACCATCTGGCGCCGTCTGCCATGAACTTCGCCCAACCAGAAATGCTTTGGCTCCTTGCCGCGGTTGTCCCGCTGCTGGTGCTCTTCTACTGGTGGGCCTGGCGCAAGCGGCAGGAACTCATCGGCAAATTCGTCCAATCGCGCCTGCTCGCCAACCTCACCGTCGGCATCTCTGCCAAGCGCCAGAAGGCGCGCATGGCGTTGCTCGTCGCCGCCGTCGCCACCATCATCTTCGCCCTTGCCCGCCCCCAATGGGGTTTCACCTGGGAGGAAGCCCGCCAGCGCGGCCTCGATATCATTGTCGCCCTCGACACCTCCCGCAGCATGCTCGCGCAGGACATCACCCCCAGCCGCCTCGAACGCGCCAAACTCGCCGCGCTTGACCTCATGCAAATCGCGAAGACCGACCGCCTCGGCCTCGTCGCCTTCGCCGGCAGCGCCTTCCTCCAATGCCCGCTGACCATCGACAACGAAGCCTTCCGCCAGAGCGTCCTCGCGTTGGATACCGGCATCATCCCCCAAGGCGGCACCGCCCTGGCCGAAGCCATCGACGCCGCCCGCGAAGGCTTCGCCAAGAGCGGCGACAACCACAAAATCCTCATCATCTTCACCGACGGCGAAGACCACGATGGCGAGGCCGTTCCTGCCGCGAAGAAAGCCGCCGAGGAAGGCATGCGCATCTTCACGATCGGCGTTGGCACACCCGACGGCGACCTGCTGCGCGTCACGGACGAAAAGGGCAACCGCATTTATCTCAAGGACGACGAGGGCAACGTCATCAAATCGCGACTCAACCAGTCGCTCCTGCTCGAAGTCGCGTCCGAAACGAAGGGCTTTTATCTGCCGCTCGCCGGCGCCAGGACCATCGACAAACTTTACGAAGAAGGTCTCGCGCCCCTGCCCAAGAGCGAGCGCGAAACCAAATTCTACAAGCGCTACAACGACCGTTTCCAATGGCCGCTCGGTCTGGCCATTTTGCTGCTCATCGCCGAAATGTTTTTCCCGCAACGCCGCCGCGTCCCTGTGCCCGAAGCCGGCGCCGGCACCGCCGCGGCCGCCGTGCAAAAACTCGCCGCTTCACTCGTCCTTCTTCTCCTCCCGCTCTCCGCCGCCGGTGCTGACGCCTCGCCTTCCGCAGCGCGCAAACAATTCGAGAACGGCGATTACCCGGCGGCCAGCAAAGAATACCAGCGCTTGTTGAAGGAAAATCCCACCGACGCGCGCCTCCATTACAACGCCGGCGCCGCCGCCTACCGTGAAGGCCGTTTCGCCGACGCCGCGCAGAGCTTCGATTCCGCGCTGCTCACGCCCGATGTCCAATTGCAGCAGCGCGCCTACTACAACCGCGGCAACGCCCTCTTCCGCCAGGGCGAGGCCGATCCCGGCGATGGCCGCGTCCCACTCTGGGAAGACGCCATTCACAGTTACGAGCGCGCCCTGAAACTCAACGAACAGGACGCCGACGCCCGCCACAACCTCGAGTTCACCCGCAAAGCGCTTGAAGAACTCAAAAAGCAGCAAGAGCAGCAGCAAAAACAAAATCAGAAAGACGAAAAGAAGGACGACCAGGAAAAATCCGAGCAACAAA
>JBFMBT010000019.1:0-35124 GCA_040754875.1 Verrucomicrobiota bacterium
GCCAGATTCCGCACACCCTCCGGGTCGTCCTTCAGCCGATACAACTCATCCGGCAACCGCTTGCCAAACGACAATTCGTAAAAATGCCCGCCCAACGCCTTGAGCACTTCCTTCGTCGGCCCCGGGTCGCAATTGCCGAAGTCCGTCTCAGGATTGCACGCCGGCCAGCGTTCGGGATGAAAATTATGCACGTACAGAAAATCCTTCGTGCGAATCGCGCGCACCGGATAACCCAAGTCGTTGGGCCGCCCGATGTCATGCCGCTCCTTGCCCACCAGCATCACGTCGCGATTCTCGACCCAGCCTGATTTGTCGGAGCGCAGGATGTTCACCAGGCTTTTGCCGGTCATTTGTGCGTGCGGTTTCAGCCCGGCCAGTTCCATGTAAGTCGGCGCCAGGTCGCGCACGTTGATGAAATCCTCCACCACGCGGCCCGGCTTGATGCCCCTGCCCCAGCGCATCGCCAGCGGCAGATGAAAACCGTCTTCATGAATCTGCCCCTTCACGTAGGGGAACGGCATGCCATGGTCCGATGTCACGATGATCAACGTGTTGTCCAGTTCGCCCGCCGCCTCCAGCGCCTGGAGCGCCCGGCCAATGTGCGAATCGGCATACTCCACTTCCACCGCATAATCCGCCAGATCCCCGCGCACCACCGGCGTGTCCGGAAAATACGGCGGCACCACCACGTCCTCGAGCTTCTTGCCGAAGCGCGCGCCCGAATTGAGTTCGTACGCGCGATGCGGTTCCGTGAAACCCATCCAGAACGAAAACGGCTTGTCCTTGGGCCGCTGTTCGAGGAACGCTTCGAAGTTCTTCGCGTAATCGTTCCCGCTGATGCCCGAGGCCGGCGGCGTGGTCTTGTGCGAATCGAAACTCGGGCCCGCCGGATTGCGCTTGAACCCCGTGCTCTTGAAATCGCCCGGCCCCCAGCCCTTGCCCGTCAACCCCACCGCGTAGCCCGCCTGCTCCAGCAAATCCGGATACACCGCGAACTTCGATGGAAACAATCCGCCATGGCACACCGCCTCTTCGAGTTGCCACGTGTTACGCCCCGTCAAAATGCTCGCGCGACACGGGCTGCACTTCGGGTTCGAAGTGAACGCGTTCTTGAACAGCACCCCCTCGCGCGCCACGCGATCAAAGTTCGGCGTCTTCACCCACGTGCAACCATACGCCCCCGCGTGCTGCCACCCCCAGTCGTCAAAGATGATGAACAGGATGTTGGGACGCTTGGTTGAGTCCGCTCCCTGCGCGGACTCGCTGCCGAACATCGCCGTCAACAAACAGCACAACCAGCCAAGGTAATGAAGTCTCATGGAGTTTCTTTCGAGCGTTTGATTTCAAGTTGGTGCCATGCTCCGAGCCCCTATCCCTCAAAGCGTCACCATTCTCGGTACGAGGCACGGGGCTATACTGAATGGACGCCGCGAATGACCTTGTGGTTACGGAAGATGGAGCAAAACGCTGCTTCGCCTGCGGTCTAAGCCCGTTCGTATGCCTTCAGGAAATCTTCGCGAGTAATCCCGGATTGCGTAAGGATTGTCCTCAGGGTCGAGGCTTTGATCTGGCGGTGATTGGGGAGCGTGAGCGGTGTATTGGTCCCATCCGGGTTTCGACGAATCATCGAGATATGGTTGCCTCGCCGCACCAATTGAAATCCGAGTATTTCGAGCGCCGTGAGTACCCGATCCACCGGCGCGTCAATGGGAAACTTGGCCATGCTCGTCCCTTTGGCTCGCCTGCTAAACGCCCACGGCTGTTTCAGCGACAAACGCCTCCAGAACAGGCGAGTCCCCTTCCAGAACTTCTTTGCCAAAGGACTCTACGTGAAATGCAATGGCGGAGCGAACATTGGCAAGCGCCTCCTCGTAAGTATCCCCTTGGCTCACAATCACACCGGTCAAGCCAAGCGGATAGGCGACGTAACCGTCGGGATGCCTTTCCACAACGATCTTGACCTGTTTGGTAGTCCGCTTACTCATGCAGAGGTAATCTGCTCGCGCGGGCGGCGGGGGTCAAGTCTGGCGCGCTGTTCATCACCGCTTCAACAATTCACTCACGTCCACGACGGCGTCCGGAAACGCCTGCGGACGCGCTTGATCCCCGGCGCGCAGAATCGACTTGCTGCTGTAACCAGTGAAGTGCGGGTCGCGATAAATTTCGATGCACTGGTTCACCAGATTGACAATCCACACCTCCGCAATCCCCGCGCGACCGTATGCCGGAAGCTTTTCCTCGCGGTCGTAATCCAGCGACGCATCGGCCACTTCAATCAGCAGAAAAACATCGCCGGGTTGAGGATGACGGTTCGTGTAATCGTCGGGCGACGGCTTGAGCAGCAGGACGTCCGGCTCCGGCTCGGATTGATTATCCAGCCGCAAGGGGTTTTGCGGCCAGACCAGCCAGCGGTCTTTGGAACACTTGTTGAACAAACGGGTGAGGCGACCAACCACGCCGCCGTGAAAGGGACCAATGGGTGACATGTCTATGATTCGTCCGCCTAGGAGTTCGACGCGCGAGTCCGGTCCCAGCACTCCCGTTTCCGCCATGCGGTGGTAGTCGTCGGCACTGAACCGATGGTGTGTCTGAACAACCATGTGGAAAGAGTAACCAAGGAAAAAGACGCCCGCAACTTCACTTTCGCTCCGCAAAGCGGCCGATGCAGGACCGAAGCAAGACGCGGCAACCGCGCTCTTCCCTCTCCCCTCAACGGAGAGGGACCGAGGGTGAGGGGTGGTTATGTCAAAACGCATCGCTTTCCACTGGGCGCGGCAACGACCTCGCCCTGCCATTTCCCCCACGAACGGAGGGCTGCGAACTTCACCCGCATCGAACCCGCCTTGTTTGGAGTTCAAGCTTCAGCTTTTGGAGAGCAGTGTCGCCACCTCAGTCGCTCAATGGTTTCTTCCTTTCGGATTTCGACCTTCGGATTTGTTTCGGATTTCGGTCCTCGAATTTCGGATTTCGCCCACGTCACTTCGGCCCCGCCCCCCGCCAACCCTTCAGCCACTGCTCCGTCAACTTCGCCACCAACTCCGCGTTCTTCGGTTCATGGGCAATGTTCACATTCTCCTGCGGGTCGGTGCGGTGGTCGTAAAGCTCCACCGCCTCGACCTTCGAATGATCCGCCTTCTGCACCCAACGCGTGAAACGGTAACGCTCCGTGCGCATCGAGTAACCCATCAGTTGCTTGCCGCCGCTCGAACGCGGATACTGGCTGAACGCCGCCGTCTTCCACGCGCGGTTCGGATTCTCGATGACCGGCGCGAAACTTGTCCCCTCCAGATGCGCCGGGCGCGGCAGCCCGCACAATTCCGCCAGCGTTGGATAAATGTCCACGAACTCCACCAACGCGTCGGTGCGCTGGCCGGCCGACTTCATGCCCGGCACCGAGATGAGCAACGGCGCGTTCGCGTCGTTCTCCACGTTGCTGTGTTTGCACCACGAACCGTGCTCGCCCAGTTTCCAGCCGTGGTCGCCCCACAAAATGACGACGGTATTCTCGCGCAAGCCCAGCCGCTCCAGTTCATCCAGCACGCGGCCCATCTGCGCGTCCATGTAACTGATCGCCGCGTAATAACCATGCTTGAGCTGGCGCGCCAGGTCATCGGGCACCGGCCCGCTGGGCGGAATGCCGTGATACGAACGCAATTCCCCAAAGCTCGTCACCGCGTAATCCGGCGCGTCTTTCGGCGGAAACGGATTGGGCGCCAGTTGAATCTTCGCCGGATCGTAGAGGTCCCAATATTTCTTGGGCGACACGAACGGCAGATGCGGCCGGATGAAACCCACGCCCAGCCAGAACGGCTGGTTCTTCTGCTTGATCTCGCGCAACGCCGCAATCGCCATGTCCGCCAGCGCGCCGTCGTGGAATGTGTTGTCCGGCACTTCCGAGCTTTCAAACGCCGGCCCGCGCGTCTCGCCGCCGCCCTTCTTCTTGCCGCTCACCATCGCGTTGTGCTTCGCCAGCCCGTACGCGCCATGCGCCGTCTGCGGCTTCGTCCACGGCACCGACCACGACCGCGGATCGTCCAGCCCGCCGTGAAACAGCTTGCCCATGCCCTGGACGAAGTAACCGTTTTGCTTGAAATGCTGCGGGAGCGTCACCACGTCCGGCAGCGCCTTGCGAAAATGCGTCTGCAAGTCATACACCTTCGTCGTGTCCGGGCGCGTCCCCGTCAGCAGGCTCGACCGCGACGGCGAGCACACCGCCTGCTGGCAATACGCGCGATGGAACGTCAGCCCGCCCTTCGCCAGCCGGTCGAGATTCGGCGACTGGATGTAACTCTTGCCGTACGCGCCAAACTCCGGCCGCAAATCGTCCACCGCAAAGAACAGCACATTGAACTTCTTCGCCGGTGCCTGCGCCGCACCCACCGACCCGCCGACCGCAAACGCCAGCACCACCATCAACAACGAATGGATAAATTTCATGTATTTCGCGTGCCCAGCATCCCTTGCCCGCGTGCCGAAAGCAACGGCGGTTTAGACCCACACCCGGAGCGCGGACAGCCTTGTCCGCGAATCCTCTGCCGTTGCCCATTCACCACCACGCTCTATTCGCCTGCCCCCATTCGCTTGCTCGTTCCCCCACTTTTCCCCGATTCACGATTCAATGATTCAACGAGTCACTTATCCTTCTTCTTCCTCGCCACCGGCTTGATCGCATTCAACTCCTCATCATCCAGTTTGCCGTCGCTGTTCTTGTCGTACTGCTTGAGACTTTCGAACGCCTTGCGGATGGTTTCCTTCTCGTCATCGCTGAGCTTGCCATCGCGATCCTTGTCGAACTTGGCCGACAGATCCACTTTGCGCTCCTTCTTCTTGTCCTTGGCGGCGTCAGCGTTCGGCGCAGCCAGACTGAGCAGGAGCAGTCCCGTGAGGATAAAACAGATTCGTTTCATAACATGCCAATGATTGATTGCTTAATACTATGGACGCTTCTCGGGCCGCACCGGTTTCCACCCTCCGCACGAATTCGTGCAAGACATTGCCCGTAAATGCCTTGTGTTGAGCCACCAAGGCGCGGAGATACAGAAAAAAGCCACCACGAATGCACACGAATCGACGGGAATAACCACCACCCCTTCCATGAGCCATCAGCGCAGATGAGCGTGTCATCGGAGGTCTTCGCCGACGCCCGCCAGCCGATTGCGCTTTGCCCCATCACTCCATGACTCCACCACTCCATCACCCCCATCGCCCACGCGACAGTCCACCTCCATCCACGTAAATCCACATCTGGGCCAGTTCAAAAATATTCGTAGCAGCCGAGGCGAGGCTCTGACACCTTCTGCTCTAACACGTTGGCCACGGCCGAGGACGGCCGCACCCCGCCGGACGTCGCCCGTCCCAACCGCGTTGCGCCGGTTCCCCAATCGCAAATCAAAAATCAAAAATCGCAAATCCCCGTCCCTCATGGTAAGCATCCCCGAACAATTCTTATGCGCCCGCTCATTCTTTTCACTGCTTTCGTCCTGGGCTTCGGCGGCCTCGCGGCCCGCGCCCAGGAATCCACCATGCAAAAACCCAAGAAGTTCAAACAAAAGGTCACCCGCAACGTCGAGTTCCAGTATCTGGAGTTTCTGCCGCAAGGCTACGAGCCCAGAGGCAAAAAGCGCTGGCCGCTGATTCTGTTCCTGCACGGCGCGGGCGAGCGCGGGGATGATGTGCAGAAGGTGTCCGTGCACGGTCCGCCGAAGCTGGTGAAAACGAAGCCGGACCTGCCGTTCGTCATCATCTCGCCGCAGTGCCCGGCCGGGAAACGCTGGGTGAAGGAGGATCTGCTGGCGTTTCTGGACGGCATCCTCAAGCAGTATCGCGTCGATACAAACCGCGTCTATCTGACGGGCCTGAGCATGGGTGGCTACGGCACGTGGAGCCTGGGCGCGGCCTATCCCGACCGCTTCGCGGCCATCGCGCCGATTTGCGGCGGTGGCGAGATCATCGATGTCCTGCTCGGCAGCCGCGAGCGCGCGGCGGCGTTGAAGTCGCTGCCGGTCTGGGCGTTTCACGGCGCGAAGGACACCACGGTGCCGCTGGAGGAATCCGAGCGCATGGTCGCCGCGCTGAAAAGGGCCGGCTGCAAGGACGTCAAACTGACCGTCTATCCGGACGCCAAGCACGATTCGTGGACGGCGACGTATGAGAACCCGGAGTTGTTTGCGTGGTTTTTGTCGCATGAGAGGAAACGTTAAATCGTTGAAACGTGGCAACGTTGAATCGGCCAAATGAGTGGAAGCGTTAAAGAGTTGAAGAGTTGGAGCGTTGAAGCGTCGCGAGTCGCAAGCCCGCAGTTCGGAGCACGGCTCGGCGAGGCGCCGCAGGTTGGTCACTCTTATAAGCAATTGATTATCAACAACTACCATCAAGCCTCTCGTCAGGGGGGCGGATTGCTGCTAAGGTTCCGGCAGTGAAGTCGGGCCTAAAGTCTCTGGAGCGGGCGCTGGAGGCGGCGCAGGAATGGCTGCAGCAGAACTGGCAGCGAGCCCTGCGGATACGCGAGAAGCTGCGCTTCAGCGAGGAGGCGTTCCACCTCGTCATGGCCGGGTGCGTCGGCGTCATCGGCGGCTTCACCAACCTCATCTTCTACCTGTTCATCGAGGCGGTTCAGGATTTCGCGCTGCATCGCGTCGGCGACCCCGTGGAAATCGCGTCGATCCTCGAATGGTGGCAGCGCATTCTGTATTGCGGCTTCGGCGGATTGGCGGCGGGGCTGGTGTTGCACTGGGGATTGCAGTTCGTCAAACAACCGGGCACGGCGAACATGCTGGAAGCAGTCGCCGCAGGCGATGGGCGGCTGCGGTTTCGTCCGGCGATTCTCAAGGGCGTGTCATCATTGTTGAGCATCGGCACCGGAGCGTCCATCGGACGCGAAGGCGCCATCGCACAACTGACGGCCACGCTCGCGTCGAAGGTCGGCCAACTGGCGAACTGGCAGCCGTATCGGCTGCGGTTGCTGGTGGCATGCGGGGCGGCGTCGGGAATTTCGGCGGCGTATAACGCGCCGGTGGCGGGCGCGGTGTTTGCCGCGCAGATCGTGCTGGGCAATTTCTCGATGAACCTGTTCGCGCCACTGGTGTTCGCGTCGGTGGTGGCCACGATGGTGTCGCGCACGTTCTTCGGCATCGAGCCGTGGTACAAGGTCCCGCCGATGGACTTCACGCAACTGGTGCAACTGCCGTGGTTCCTGTTGCTCGGCCTGCTGTGCGGCGTGCTCGGGGCGTTCTTTTTGAAAATGTTGCGCCAGAGCGAAACGTGGTTCAGCCAGATCAAAGCGCCGATTTATGTGCGGCTCGCGCTGGGCGGAGTGATCGTGGGCGTGTTCGCCGCACACTTCCCCGAAGTCTGGGGCAACGGCTACGGCGCGACCAACCGCATCCTCGGCGGCGGCATGGGGCTGGAATTTCTGATCGGTTTGTTTCTCGCGAAATTGCTGGCCACGCTGGCGTCGGTCGGTTCGGGGACGGTGGGCGGCGTATTCACGCCCACCTTGTTTCTGGGCGCGGCGATGGGGAGCATCTTTGGGACGATCCTTCACGCAATCGGCCTGGCGCATGGATTGCCGACGGGTGTGTTCGCGTTGGTGGGCATGGCAGGCGTGCTGGCGGGCACGGTGCATTCGCCGTTGCTGGCGATGATTGTGGTGTTTGAGATTTCCCTGAATTACTCGCTGATGCCGCCGCTGATGCTCGCTTGCGCCATCTCGTCGCTGGTGGCGAAACGATTGCATCCGGATTCGATTTACACCGCGCCGCTGCGCGCCAAGGGCCTGGAAGCCGGCGAGGAAACGGCCGAACTCGGCGTGGCGACGCAGCAGACCGTCGGCGAAATCATGCGCGAAGCCGTGCCGCCGCTTCACGAGAACTCGACGATTCCGCAAATCGCCCAACGATTTCTGCGCAGCACCTACAATTTCCTGCCCGTGGTGGACAAGGAACAGCGCCTGCGCGGCGTGGTGGCGTTGCAGGATTTGAAGGAGTATTTGAACGCTGGCCAGGAACTCAATGCGGTCATTGCCTACGACGTCATGCGTCCGGTGCCGCCCTGTTTGACACCGAGCCAGCGGTTGCTGGAAGCGCTGCCGGTGCTGCTGGCCAGCGAGCAACGCAACGTGCCGGTCGTGAACAGCCTGGTGGATTTGAAACTCGTGGGCGCGGTGGCCAAGGCGGAGGCACTGGGACGGCTCGCCGAAGTGATTGCCGCCAACGGCCAGGTAAGAAAATAATTTCCAAGTGGCGTGGGTCGATTCAGAATGAGCCGTCGCGTTCGACAGCGAAACAATTTGCGCACGAAGAGCCATGGCATTGCATGAAGCGGTCAAGGCAGGCGACCTCGACAAGGTCCGCGCGCTGCTGGAAAAGAAATGGTGGAAGTTCGGCCCGGATGTCAACGAGCGGGACAAATGGGGCTGCACCGCGCTGCATTACGTGACCGAGTCCGGCAAGGTGGAATTGGCGCAACTGCTGCTGGACCGCGGCGCGGACGTTAATGCGCTGAATCGCTTCTGCCAGACGCCGCTGCACAACGCCGCGCGCGAAGGCCACGTGGAGCTGGTGCGCCTGCTGCTGGACCGCGGGGCGGACATCAACGCGCGCGAGAACAACAATCCCACGCCGATTCATTGGGCCGCGCGCGAAGGCCACACGCCCGTGGTGCAATTGCTTCTCGAACGCGGCTGCGAACTGCATCACCAGGACAAGGATGGCCTGACGCCGCTGGCCGCGGCGCTCCAGGCGGAGCGGCATCAGATTGCGGAGTTGCTGAAGGAAAAGGGAGGGTGAGAGCGAGAAAGTTCAAGGAGTTCAAGAGTTCGGAGTTCAATGACGAAAGTAACCCAAATGCGGGACACTCCGCGGGTGTGGCGACGGGTGAAGCTTCGCCGCTCAAGGTGCCGCGCTGCTCGCACCCAGCCGCGCCTTGATTTCGTCGATCTGTTTCTGAATGGCGGCGGGGTTGGGGGAGATTTGTTTGAGTTGCTCGAAGTATTTGAGCGCCGCCGGGTAGTTGCGTTCGGCTTCTTCGAGCCGCGCCAGGCGCGCGACAACCTGTTCGAGCAACATCATGTTTGGTTCATCCTTCTTCGCCTCGACCTGCATCCACTTGCGATGCGCGAGTTCCCAGAGGTTGCGCGCGTGGCTGCGGTCCTGGTAGTTCTCCTCATACACAGCGCCCAGTTCGAAGAGGATTTCCGCGCTGTCCGGATTGTTGCGCAGCCCGTCGCGCAGGAATTCCTCGGCCTCCTTCGGCTTGCCCACGGTGGTGCGCAGCCAGTAGGCCGCCACGGTGTAGGTGTCAATCTGGTGCGGGTCCAGTTCGGCGGACATCTTGAGCCAGGGCAGAATTTCACGTTGCTTGCCGGGATCCAGGTGCGTGTGTTCGGTGAGGTAAAAGTGGCGGCTGAAGGCATCGATCCAATCCTTGGGCTTGCCGAGGAAATCATCGTCCTCGTCGTCATGGATGCAGCGGCCCTGGGCGTCATGCTTGTGCGTGCTGTGGTCTTCAGGATCGGCGCTGGAACCCATGGCGTGGCCGTTTTCGTGGAGTTTCTTGCCATCGAAGATGGACGGGTAATAACCGCTGTGCATATAGACGTCGCCCTTGAGGAAGAAATGGTTGGCGAACAGGTGGCGGCTGTCACCCATGACCACGGAGAGAAGGTTGTCCGCGTGGGCACGGCTGCCGGACCACGCGAGGTAGCGCGGCTGCAGCCACGTGCTGAGGCAGAAGCAGAACGCCAGCAGCAACAGCACGCACAGTCTGGGCGACACGGTCTTCATGTGGTCAGCGGCTTGCGCCGGAACACCAGCCACGCCAGCAACAGGAACAAACCCATGTAAAACAAAGCATACGGCGTCGCCAGCGCCCAGAAGCCCCACGGGACGGGGTTCTGGTTGTGCACAATGAGATCGCGCACATCGAAAATCTCCAGATGCGGAATGTTATAATAAATCGTGTAAACGACCGTGCTGAGCGGTTCAGCCAGCGTGAGCGCCACCTTGTTCAGGTGCCGCCCCAGCAACAGGATGCCGATGGCCACCACAAAGCAGATGGTCGAATTGGACGACGGCGCGGCGAAGACCACCGACCCGAGCACCGCCATGGCGATAACGATGCCCAGCATCATCCAGTGCAGCCAGAGCGCCTGAAAGTATCCGGCCACCGGAAGCTGCCGCTCACGCAGGCCGCTGATGACTCCGAAGAACAGGTAGAAGACCACCAGCGCGATGCCGCACGCGAACCAACACCCGAGGAACTTGCCCACGATGACATCGCGGCGGCTGACGGGCTTGGCGAGCAGCGGGAAGATGGTGCGGTTTTCAATCTCGGCCGGTATCTGCCGCGCGGCGGTGGTGATGCCAATGACCAGTCCGGAAATCCAGATGAGCAGCAGGCAAAGCTCCTTCAAGTAGCGCACGATCTTATCGTCGTTGAAGAATGTCACCGAGCCCAGGAGCAACGTGATCAGCGCGGTGAGCACGAACAGGACGTAGAAATCCTTCCGCCGGAACATTTCCTTGATGACGACTCCGGACAATGCGAGTGCGTTGTTCATGTGGACGGTTGGAATCCGATGATTTTCAGGAAGGCCTGTTCGAGGTTGCACTGGTACTTCGCCACGATGTCATGAACACGGCCTTCTTCCTTCAATTCGCCCTGGAACAGAATGGCGACGCGGTCGCACACAGTCTCGACCTCGCCCAGTTCGTGCGACGAGAAGAACACGGTCTTCCCTTCGTTTTTGAGGCGCTGGATGATCTCGCGCACCTTCATGCGACCGATGGGGTCGAGACCGCTGGTTGGCTCGTCAAGAATCAGCAGGTCGGGATTGTTGATGAGCGCCTGCGCGAGGCCGACGCGTTGTTGCATACCCTTGGAATAGGTTTTGATCTGCCGTTTGCGCGCGTGTTCCAGTTCGACGAGCTTCAGGACTTCGTCGATGCGCTTTTCGATGTCGGCGTTCGGAATTTGGAAGATGCGCGCGTAGAAGCGGAGGATCTCCTCGGCCGTGAGGAATTTGTAGTAGTACGTCAGCTCGGGCAGATAGCCGATGCGCTGGCGCGCGATGGGCTGGCGGACATCGGTCTCGAACAGGTAGGCGGCGCCGCTGGTGGGATTCACAAACCCGAGCAGGACGTTCATGGTCGTGGTCTTGCCGGCGCCATTGGGGCCGAGGAAGCCGAACACTTCGCCCTGGCTGACCGCCAGGTTCAATCCCTGGAGCGCCACCTTGGTTTCCTGGCCGAGTTCGCGGCTGCGAAACTCGACGCGCAATTTGTCCGTGCGCAGAATCGCATTCATGGCGTGGACTGTGTCTTCACCGTGGTGCAGCGATTCATGGCGTCGTTGAACGTGGCTCGCAAAATGATTTTGATGCGCGCGAGGATAGAGGAATGTGTGGCGTTCGTCAGCAGAGAACCGACTCGCGCGAAGCGGTCAAAAACGGCGAAGGCTTGGAGTTGTCTCCAAGCCTTCGCCTGACGAATGTATCAAACCATTACAGCGTATGACCCGAAACCGTACAGGTCGGCGAGGAGGAAACCGTCGTGGTGGCATAGGTGCCGCCGGCCGGACACTCCGGCGTCGTGCCGCCCTTGAGGTAGGCCGCGGCATCGGTCAGACCCACGGTGTCGGTGCTGGACTTCTTGTTTTCCAGCGCCCACTGCTGCACCGCGCCGTCAATCTGCTTGAGGTTGGCGATGCAGGAGTTCTTCTGCGCCGTGGTGCGCGCTTTCACGAAGTTGGGAATCGCGATGGCAGCCAGCAAACCGATGATGGCGACCACGATCATGATTTCCACGAGCGTGAAGCCCGCCTTGCGGGAGGTTTGTATCTTCATGTTGTACCTTTCTTTTGCTTGCGGTGTGGACATAGCAAAAGGCGGGTTAAGGGTTATGAGTACGTCAGAATGTCCACTTATTGCCTTTTGCCGCCGCAATCATAGCGTAGCATCTCGCATGCCAAAGTCAACGAAGCCTTGCCTTCGTCCGGTCGCGGAAATGCCAGCAGCGGCTACTTCGCCCCCAATTCCCAGCGCTCGCCAAAGAAGCCCGCTTCCACTATGCCGCCCGGCCAGCGCGAATTCACCGGCACGTTGATGTCCACCACCGCGTAGTCCGGCAGCTTGGGCACCTGGCGGGCGTTGTTGAGGTAATCGTATTCGCGGAACGTGAACCCGCTGTTGAGCACCACGTATTTCTTCGGATTGAGCGGATTTGGATAAATCATCACCGGCACGTGATTCGCACCGGCAAACGATTTGCCGCCCACCTGCACGCTCTGCGCGTTCCAGCGAATGGGCAGCTTGTCCGCGATCTTCGCCAGCAACGCGTTGCTCGACGGATCGCCCCACAAGATGAGGTTGTGCGCGGCGATGTCCGCGTCAGTGATGTCCTTGTCGTCCTTCACGCGCGCCTCGCCGCGGAACTGCTGCCGCCAATGTTTGAGGGCGTGCGCCTGCTCGGCCTGCACCCACGCGCCGACCTTCTCGTTCGCCGCCTTGCCGGTGGGGCGGACCATGAGGAATGAATCCAGGAACGCGTCATCAATCGGCCCCTGCAAGCCATGGACCTTGCGCAAGCCGCCTTCGTCCGCGGCGGTGGCCACCACCCATTTGCGTCCGTACTTGCGGAAGCTCACGTTCCACGAGCGGTCTGTCTGCGGCGCGGGCACGTCGAGTTTGCCACCATCGATGTACACCTGCGGCTTGCGCGTGTTGTCCAGCGGGCACAGCCCCGGTTCGAATGACAATGTCAGCCCCGAAACATTCTTCGTCGTGACTTTCACCGTGTCATCACCGGCGATTTCCGCATCGACGCGCGCGCGTTCCCAATGCTGCTCCATGCCGTCGAGGACCACCCAGAGCGAGCGATTGTAACGCAGCGTCCATGTGGTGAACTTCACCTCGCGCGGCGCGGGATTGCGGCCCAGTTCGACGATGGCATCGATGCGGCGGCTGACCTCGGCCTTTGCCACGGGCTCGTATTTGTGTTCCGTGTTGGGGCCGATGATGTGCGTGAGCGTCATGCCTTCCGCCGCCAGCGCCTTGGCCATCATGTCGGCGGCCTGTTTCTGGCGGTCCTTTTCGCCGCTGTAGGCGACCGTCGGGCAGTTGAACAGATTCACCGCGTAATCCACGCAATCGTACATGTGCCAGAGCTTCTGCTCGAACCACGCCGGCTTCAGCGTCTCGCTCTGGAAGACTTTCAGGAAATCCGGTGTCTCGGAAAAACCCGCGCCCGGGGCGGCCGCGGCCCACATGCCGGGATAATGCACCGCAAACTGCCAGCACGCCGCGCCGCCCATCGAGAAGCCGCGAATCACGAGGCGGTTTTCATCGATCGGATAATTTTTCCGCACGGCATCGTACGCTTCGAGCAGATCGATTTCGCCCGCGAGCTTGTTGGCGTTGCAATAACGCCCGTAAAGATGCAGCACAATCGCGTTGGGCGGCGTGAACTGGCCGGGGTCGCGCTGGCGCTGCTCGAGAAACGACAGCTCGCTCAACGTCTCGCCGCGTCCGTGCGCCCAGAAATCCAGCCGATATTTGTGCGGCGCGGCCGGCGAATACGAGGGCGGCACCACCAGGCCATAGGGTTGCACCGAGCCGTCAATCTTCGACACATACCCGCGCGGCACCAGTCCGGTGGCCGTCGTCCACTGCGCCTTGCCTTCGCGCAATTGCTTCGCGCGGTCCAGGCCCTGCTTGATGAATTCCTTCGCTGTCTTCAGTTCATTGGTCTTGAAAAATTCGTTGTAGGTGAGCGCGTAACGGACGGCGTTGTGATAAATCTGCACGTCCGGGAGCAGGTCGAGCTGCGGCTTGCCTTTCAACGCGCCGCGCAACGAATCGATTTCCTTGCCCAACGCGGCGACACCCTGTTCGAGTTCCGCTCGGTCAGCGGCGGAAACCTGGATGCCCGGCGGCGGAATGGGCCGGACGTTATCAACGAGGTTATCCTTTGGACCATCGGCATAAACCAGCGCGAGCGAGCCGAGCAAAGCGAGAGCGGACAGATTTTTCATAAGTTGCGCGCCAAGACAAAACGAAGGCAGACGCGCTGGCAATGGTAATTTGGGAATGAGTCCGCCTTCATGCAATGGGGGCGTGGCCACGAAAACAGGCAGGCAATTTTTCCAAGACTATGAATTGCGACGTCCAGCCGCATGAGGCGGGACTCCGAACCTGAAGTGCGCTCCGCACTTGCGCCGAACACGAAGGCGGTTTATCGGTAGTTGGTGTTCCTGACGGGGGTCAATCCGTGAATGCGCTCACGATAGTCCGTTATCTTCTGGGCCAGCCAGCCGCCATTCGTGAAGTGGCGTCGAGCAAGGCGGCCCTTGGGACCGGCCTTTGCCTGGTGCTCCTGACCGGCATTCCGCGGAATTACGACCAGACCTTCCTGTTGGAAACGCCCATGTGGCTGATTGGGCCGCTGCTGTTTTCCATCTTCTCGGGCATGTTCGTCTTTCTGGTCGTCTATCTGGTCTTCATCCGTCCCAATCGCTCGGTCGATGTGCCCAGCCCTTACTTCGAAGACCAATGCCATTCATTCATGGGCCTGTTCTGGCTGACCGCGCCCATCGCGTGGCTGTACGCGATTCCGGTGGAACGTTTTCTCGATTCGTATCGCGCCGCGCAATGCAATCTCGCGCTGCTGGCGATAGTATCGTTATGGCGCGTGCTGCTGCTGGCGCGCGTGCTGTCGGTGGTCCAGGAGGTGCGTTACCTGCGGGCGCTGGGCTGGGTGTTGTTGCCGGCGTGCGCGGAGGTGATGGCCGTGGCCACGTTTGGCGGAGGATTTGGCCGACGCATCCTCGCCGGCATGAGCGGCATGGTTCACTCGCCTGAGGAATACCTTTTGATACGCGCATTGAATATTGCCACCGACGGGGCGCTTTGGCTCGGTGGCTTGTCCATCGTCGCTCTGCTCGTGTGGCGGCTCAAACACAAGGTCCAATTGTTTCCGTCGATGCAAGGCGGCAGGCTGCCCTGGCTGACGCTCCTGGTGGCCGCGACTCTTTGGATTGCCGCCGCCCTGAAGCCGCAACAGGAATTGCGACGGTTCTCTGTGATCGATGGCTTCGTGAAGCATGGCCAGTATCGCGAGGCTGTGGATTATCTTTCGCGTTATCACCGGAACGATTTTGGGCCGGTCAAACGGCTGCCGCCCGATCCCTACGAGATGGTCGTGTGGGAGCATCTTCCAGGTTTGTTCTCCGTGATGAACGGCACGGAAGCGCCGTGGGTGCGGCAACTGTATCTCGATTATTTGGAGATCACATTCCAACACTCGCTGCCGCATTGGGGCGCCGACGGCCTGATCCAGATCATCGACTCGTTGGGCCGCATTCCCGAAGGCCGGGATTGGGTGGCGAAGAATCGGATTCAATTTGTGGAACAGGCTGAACTTGTCAAACAATACCATCGCGAAAGGGATCCTCATATCACCGCCGCTTGGGAACGTGTCCTCAGGCAGTATGGTTTCTTCGATCCAGTCACGATCGAACCGACCGAACCGAAGTGACTCAAACTGCCGGTTCCACCCCGATTCCGCCCGATATCGGCACACGCCCGGATTGATGCAATCGGTTCATAATCAAATGGTTGCATCAAAACCGTTCAGTAAAAACGCCCGAACGATAGCCCGTTAACCCATTGCGGCCAAGCACGTTGCGCGGAGGCAATCCGAGAAATACGCCGTTTCGCCGGTAAATTGTGGCGCGCCCAATGCCGGACACCTCACGGCAACCGGACAAACCGCCCGCGTGCTGACGCCCATGCCAATTGGTTCGACGGTTCGGTGATGGCGGACACGGTGGAGCTGCGCATGATGTCGCGTGCGGCGGCCAGGGAGGCGACGTGCCCGAGGGCGATGGCTTGGAGGAGCACGTTGCCGGCGGCGGTTGCCTCCGCTGGGCCGGCGACGACGGGCATCTCCACGGCGTTCGCCGTCAATTGATTCAGCAACACGTTCTTGCTGCCGCCGCCCACGATGTGCAGCCGCTCGATCTTGCGGCGCGTGAGTTGTTCAATTTGTTTCAACGTCCGCGCATACAACAGCGCCAGGCTTTCCAACACGCAACGGATCGTCGCGCCCGGATTATCCGGCACGGGCTGGCCGGTTTCGCGGCAGTAGGCGGCAATCTTCGCGGGCATTTCGCCAGGCGGCACAAACCGCGCGTCCGCCGGGTTGATGAGCGACACGAACGGCGCGGCGTGTGACGCCAGGCGCGTCAATTCGGCGTAGTCATGTTCGTGTCCCTGCGCGGCCCATTCGCGGCGGCATTCCTGCACGATCCACAGGCCGACAATATTCTTGAGCAGGCGCACAGTGTGACCGTGGCCGATTTCGTTGGTGAAATTAAACTCGCGGCACGCATCATTGATGATCGGCTCCGGCAATTCCACGCCCATGAGCGACCAAGTGCCGGAACTCAGGTAGGCCCAATTCTCTCCACTGGCCGGCACCGCCACCACGGCCGCGCCGGTGTCGTGCGAGCACGTCGCGAGCACCTCGACGCTGTGCGGCAATCCCGTTTCCGCGGCAAGCTCCGGTTTCAACCCGCCCAGCCGCGTGCCCGACGGCACAATCTCCGGGAACATCGCGCGCGGCAGGCCGAGCAATTTCATCAGCCTGTCCGACCACGCGCGCGCGACAGGATTGTAAAGTTGGAACGTGCTCGCCATCGACACCTCGATGCACGCCTTGCCGCACAGGAGGTAATTGAAGCCATCGCCCACGCCGAGGATGAGCTTCGCCTGTTGCAGACGCGCGGACGATTCCGCGGCGAGTTGGAACAGCGTGTTCAACGGCATGTATTGAATGCCCGTTTCCGCGAAGATCGTGGGCCAATCGGTTTTCGCGTAAGCGTTCTTCACGCCCTGCGCGGTGCGCGGGTCGCGATAATGAAACGTGGGCGACATCAATTCGCCGCCCGCATCAAACAGCAGATAGTCCACGCCCCACGAATCAGTGCTGATGCCGGCATAAGGCAACCCGCGCGCAGCCGCCTTCTTCAAGCCGGCCTTCAGTTCGCAAAACAGCGCGGGAATGTTCCAATGAAGCGAGCCTTCGCCTTTGATGGGCGTGTTGGGAAAACGATGCAGTTCTTCGAGCGACAACGTTCCGCCATCAATCGTGCCCAGCATGAGCCGCCCGCTTTCCGCGCCGAGGTCCGCCGCCAGATAGTGCGTGCTCATGCGCGTCACATTTTCAACTGCCGCTGGCGGTAGGCTTCATCGAGCCGACCGGCGATGCGTTTGACCTGCTTGCTCGAAAGAAAATTAGGCCCGCCCATTGCGGCTGCGCCGACAAAGATCTCCGCGGCCTTTTCCGCCATGAGCAGGCAGGCGAGCACGGCGTTGGGCGTGGCGCCCAGTGCGATGATGCCGTGGTTTTGCAACAGAATCAGGCGCGGCAGACAACCTTGCTGATTCATGAACGCGTTGGTGCGATCGCGAATTTCCCGCGCCAGCGGCGGGCCGGGGTCGGCATACGACACGAACACCGAAGCCGCGCCGCAGCACACGATTTCATCGGGGAACATCCGTTTCTCGGCGAAATCGCACGCGCGCGGCGAGCAAAGGATTTCGTTCACCGTCACCGGGTGGCAATGGCCCACGTAATTGACGCCTTCAAGTTGCAGCAGCCACGCGTGAAACATGGCTTCGATGCTCGGCTTTTTGCCCTGGCCTTCGATGCGCGCATCGAGCAAAGCCTGATCCACATCGGCGTCGGTCAGGGACTTGGCTTCCACGAGCGCGAGGACCTTGGCGGTGTCGCACACGGTCACGTCGTCTTCGGTCAACGTGCCGAGACAGGAGCCGCTGGCTTTGACCGCGAACCGGTCGGGGGCCAGTTTCACCGAGGTGTTGCCCTCGCCGAGAATGGCCAGTTTCCGGTCTTCACGCCCGATTTCGCGCGAGAGCCCGACCAAAGCCGCAATGGCATCGTTCATGTCGCCGGAATTCAAACGGGATTTGCCGCGCCCGCCAAGCCACAAAATGAAGGACTAAAACTTGAACGTTTCCCCGTCGCGCGCGATGGAAAACGGGATCCCGCCCAGCAGCTTCTTCCCCAGCTCGCGCACTTTGGCGCGGTCTTCCCAATGCGGGCGGCTCAGGTGAATCAACACCAGTTGCTTGATGGGCCGCCCGTGCAGGTAACGGAACAAATCCACCGTCGCGAAATGCGCCAACTCGCACACCAGCAGGTCCACCGGCTTGCGCAAGAGCGGTTCGAGGTCCTCGGGTGCGCCGAGGTCCGCGCTGTGGGCGATGCGCACGCCGCGCGTTTCAATGAGAAAACTGAACGCCTCGAACGGATGCGGATACTTGCGCTGAAACGCCCGCCGCAGGCTTTCCAGGTGCGTGGTGTGAAAGGGCGTGACTTTCGTGCCGTTGAAGGTCACCGGCTTGCCCGCCTTGAGTCCTTCAAAGCGCAAACGGAACGACAGCAGTTCGTCAAAAATCATCGACGAATCCAGCAACTGGCGGATGGGCTTGATGCCGTATTCGGGCAGATTCACCGTCAACGGCTTGGTGCGCTGCTCCAGCCACAGGCCCTGGGTGAACATGAAGAAGCCGCCGATGTGGTCGCAATGGAGGTGCGAGAGGAAAATGCGGTCGAGCAGATTGTAGTCCAGCCCGCTGGCCTTGAACGAGCAGCTCAACGGCTCGCCGCAGTCAATCAGCAGGCCGGACTTGCCCAGTTGATACAGAAAAGCGGAGTGATTCCGGTCGCCGCATGGCAAGCCGTCGCCCACGCCAAAGCATGTCAAGGTGTTACCGCGCATGCGTGACTGAACCCAACCCAACCCCCGCCGCCGATGTCGGATGGCCGTCTAGCTGGCCGGTGTCAGCGAACCGGCCGGCACTTCTTCGACACTGGCGTGCAGTTGGAGCAGGTCGAGCACCTTCGAGGTCATGATCTGCTCGTGAATTTCGCCGAACCCGTCGCGCTTCTTGAGTTCCTCGATCATCTTGTCCGGCGGCATCTGATACTGCTGCGCCATGGCCATGACGCGGTGGGCGACTTCCTGCTGGTCCACCTTCACGCTTTCCTTCTCCGCGATGCGCCGCATCAGGAACATCGCCTTCACGCGGTCCTTGGCGCTCTGGCTGGCGAAGGCGTAAATCTGGTCCTTCTGCGAATCAATCGCTTCCTTCGTCAGGCCGCGCTGCTGGTTCTCCTGAACAATGTTGTAAATCGTGTTGCGCGTCTCGGAATTCACCAGCGACTCGGGCAGTTCGCATTGCACGCGGCGGAGCAGTTCGCCGATCAACTGGTTGTGGATGCTCCGGCGCTGCTTGAAATCCAGCTCATGCTGCAAATCCGTGCGGACGCCTTCGCGCAGCTTCTCGAGATTTTCCGCGCCAAAGGATTTGGCAAACTCATCGTTCACTTCCGGCACCGAACGTTCCTTCACCTGCACGAGTTCCACCTGATACACACCCTGCTTGCCCACGAGCTGCGGCGTCACGAAATCCTTGGGGAACTCCACGGTGACGGTGCGTTGGTCGCCCTTCTTCGCGCCGACAAGCTGCGGCGTGAAGCCCGGGATGAAATGCTCCGCCTGCACGTGCATCCAGAAATTCTTCTGCTGCGTCAACCCGCGCGCCGTGGGCGCCGTGTCCGTGATGGGCTTGCCGTCGCACGTGCCGGTGTAATTCACGACCACATAATCGTCCTCGCGCACTTCGCGTTCCACGTCGTTGTAGGCGGCCCGCTGGTCGCGCAACACATTGATGGCGCGCTCGACGTCCGCATCCGTGACGGACGCGGCCTCGCGCTTGACCGGCAGGCCCTTGTATTCGGGCAGTTCAAAGTCCGGCTCGGTTTCGACCGTGGCGGCGAACTGGAGAGCCTGGCCCTTGGCGAACTGGATTTCCTCGATGTCCGGGTAGCCGACGATGCGCAGCTTGTGTTCATCGACGGCCTTGCGGAACGCGTCCGGCAGCAGCTTGCGCTTGACCTCTTCCTCGATGCGGGCGCTGTAGGTCTGCACCACCATGGCGCGCGGGGCCTTGCCGGGGCGGAACCCGGGCAGTTGCGCAAAACGCTGAAACTCGCGCGTGACCGACTCGAAATTGTCGTCCACGACCTTCGCTTCCACTTCGACCCGCAGGAGTTTCTTGCAGGGCGCCAAATCTTCAACCGTCACATTCACTGTCTGATCCTTTCGCGTCTCGATAAAAAAGCCCCGCGCTGGAGTCCACATTGGCCTCCCGCGGAGCAACGAGCCTTTCAAGCTAGATAAGCGCGCGCGGTGCGTCAAGCCTCCGTTCGGCGCGGTTGGGCTGGGGTGGGCTGGGTGCGATTAGAAAGCGGAAACGACGTGCCGAGGTTCGGAGCCCCCGCCTTCAGGCGTAACGATTCAGTTCAGTTCAACCACGAACACGCTTCGAATGGCAACACCTTGGCCGGCTGAAGAGCCGGGACTCCAAACCGGTTCGATGACGCCTTCCCGCGGAGCGGGAGCGGAAGTGATTGGCCCGAACCGCGCTTGATGGTCTAATGCGCCGCGGATATGCATCTGCCCGAACGGACCACGCCCCACCGGCTGCCCAAGTGGCAGATTTCCGTGGTCACCGTGCTGGTGGTGTTGCTGGCCGCCGGCGCGTTGCTTCAGTGGCTCTATCCGCTTAGGCCGCTGGTTTCCGGCTGGCGGTCCCTGGCAGATCCAAGAGAGTTGAACCAATCGGGATTCCGCGGCCGGCCCTTCGAGTACGGGCCGCAGGACTTCGTCATTCTCCTTGTGGGCGATTCACAGGTGCAGGCGGACGCGTGCCTGATGGACGAAATGCCCGAAGCCCGCCTGCAGCGCCATTTGAACGCGCTGGGCCGGCGCGTCAAAGTCTTCAGCATCGGCGCGGCAGGGTTTGGGCAGGACCAGCAACTGCTCATGTTGCGCGAGTATTTTCAACTCGCCCGCGCCGACCTGGTCGTGCTTTGGGAAACCCCCGGCAACGACGTTTGGAACAACGTCTTCCCCACGCATTGGCCGGACAACGGCCCTGCCAAGCCGACGTTCTGGCTCGAAAACGGCGAACTGCGCGGCCCGAGCGAACCGTGGGGCGCGAGCCTGGACCCCTCGTCCATCAAGCTCGTCGCCCTTCTCTGGCGCGCGCTGGATCGCGACCGCTATCGCCGCGATGACGCCTGGGAGAGCCGTCTCCCGGCGCCTTACCAGCCCATGAGCGCTTATGACGGCCCTGTGAGCCGCCGCTGGCAGGAGTATTGGGACGCCGGGAAATTGTTGATGATGAATTTCAACACCGAGAAGAACGGCCAGGCCATCGAATTGGTTCCACGCAGCCCGCGCACCCAGTACGGCATCGACCTGACACGCAAACTGCTCGAGGAAATCCGCCGGCTGGTCGAGGCGCACCGCGGCAAACTCGTGCTGTTCCACACCCAGGCCGGCTCGGAACTGACGGCGGACGACGAACAGGTTTACGTTTTGAACGGCAGGTTTTATCGCGCGTCGCGCCGCCAGGCCGAGTTGACGGTGCGCGAAATCAACGAGGGCTTTGTGGCGCATCACATCCCCGTCACGCTAAACGACTGGCAGGTTGGCCCGTATGATTCACACCTTAATCCGCGGGCGGTGGACCAGGTCATGCGGGACCTGGCGGCGCGGCTGGCGGAACTGGCGCCGGTCGCGCAGCGTTGACGAACGGCGCGTCCCGGCTTCTAATTCCTTGATGGGAACCCGCCAATCCAGCCCGGTGCCGGCCATCGGGGAGTTGAACCACGTCGCCCTGCACGTGCAGGATGTCGCGCGCAGTTGCGACTTTTACAGCCGCGTGCTGGGGCTCCAGCCCATGGCGCGCCCGGCATTTACTTTTCCGGGCGCGTGGTTTCGCCTTGGCCTGTCTCAGGAATTGCACCTGATCGGCGACCGCCACGAGGCGGTGCATTCCCATCATCGCGGCACGCACTTTGCCCTGTTGACGGACGACACTCACTCTTGGGAGCGACACTTTCTGGAGTTGGGCGTGACCTTCCAAAGCCGCCAGCGGCCCGATGGCGCTTCGCAACTGTTCATCACCGACCCCGACGGGCATGTCATCGAACTGTGCACCCGGCCGTCTGCGCCCGGGCTCCCTCAAGCCGCCGGTTGAGGGTGCGATTGGAAGTGGAAACGACGCGCTGCGGTTGGGCGTCGCCGCGCAATCAGCCAAAGGAAACTCCACACTCTTCGAATTGCCACGCCCCCGCCGGTTGACACCCGGCGATGCGGGCTTGCGACGGCGCGGAAAGTCGCGAAGATTCCCTCCATGTTGTCGGCTCAATTGGAACGCCCGGCGGTGGATCCCGGCCTCTGGCTGTTGGACGAGAAGGTCGCCTTCTTGAACCACGGCTCGTTCGGCAGTTGTCCGCGGCACGTGCTCGAGTTTCAACACGCGTTGCGCGAACGGCTGGAACGACAGCCGGTGCAATTCTTCGTGCGCGACCTGGAGCCGTTGCTCGACGAGGCGCGTGCGAAGCTGGCCGCGTTCCTCGGCGCGCAGGCGGACGACGTGGTATTTGTGCCCAACGCGACGTCCGGCGTGAACACTGTTTTGCGTTCGCTCGATTTCAAACCGGGCGACGAATTGATTGTCACCGACCACGAATACAACGCGTGCCGCAACGCATTGAATGTCGCCGCGCAACGCGCGGGCGCGCAGGTGGTGGTGGCGGAGGTGCCGTTTCCATTCCGCACCGAAGAGGAGTTGGTCGCGCCGGTCATGCGTTGCGTCACGCCGCGCACGCGGCTGGCGTTGCTCGACCAGGTGAGCAGCCAGACGGGCGTGGTGTTTCCCCTCGCGAAGCTGGTGCGTGCGCTCGCCGAACGCGGCGTGGACACGCTGGTCGATGGCGCGCATGCGCCCGGCATGGTCGCGTTGAATCTGGACGGCCTGGGCGCGGCGTATTACACGGGCAATTGCCACAAATGGCTCTGCGCGCCCAAGGGCGCGGGTTTCCTTCACGTGCGGCGCGACCGCCAGCAAGCGATCCGCCCGCTGGCCATCAGCCACGGCGCCAATTCATCGCGCAAGGATCGTTCGCGTCTGCAAATCGAATTCGGTTGGACGGGCACCAGCGACCCGACGGCGTGGCTCACGGTGCCGGAGGCCATTCGCTTTGTGGGCGCGCTGCTGCCGGGCGGATGGCCGGACGTGATGCAACACAACCGCGCGCTGGCGTTGGCAGGAAGGCGCCTTGTGTGCGATGCGCTGGGTATCCAGGCGCCGTGCCGCGATGAATTCATTGGCTCGCTCGCGTCCATGCCGTTGCCGGACTCGACCGATGCGGGACCGCCGACGTCACCGCTCTACGCCGATCCGTTGCAGGACCGGCTGCGCGTGGAGCATGGTATTGAAGTGCCGGTCATTCCCTGGCCCGCGCCGCCGAAGCGCGTAATCCGCATCTCGGCGCAACTCTACAATTCGCTGCCGCAATACCGCGCGCTGGGCGCGGCGTTGCGCGCCACGCTGGGCGCGTAGTTCAGCTTTCCGCCTGCTGGGTGTCGGCGGAGAATTTCTTCTTGTAAACCTCTTCCAGCGACATGTCGCTGCGCGGGTTGCCCACCGTGACCATCCAGCCCAGGAAGGCGGCCAGGCCGGCGAGCATGATGGCGCGTTTGAAGTTGGTGCTGATCGATCGCGAACTGAGGATGACGATCAGGCCGATCGCCACCAACAAGCCCACGATCGCGGTCACCAGCAAGGTTACCAAGGCCCATGAAGTATCTGTGTCCATAACGACTCTGCAAAAAGTTTACATCTTATACGTCCGGGCCGCGTGGTTGGTTCGACCGTTTTTTTTGGTTGTCCTGCGGACAAACCAGCGACGCGGCGCGCGCAAGCTGGCTTGCGTTTGCGACAAAGGAATTGCGTAGCAAATCGAATGCCACGCGCTGATGGTCCTACACGGGCGTCATTTCTTTTCTCCAGCGCCGACGCGTTTCTTCAAATCCTCCAATTCCCTGGACAGCCGACGGTTTTCCTTTTGTATTTCGAGCATTTCCTGCCGCAACTCGCGCAGGTTGTCGGCACGTTTTGCCGAGCCGCGCAATAGATTCAGGGCCTTTTCGGCCGCTTCCTGTTGCGGCGACGGCTTGGCGCTGAGCGCGAATGATTCGAGCACCGTCCCAGCGCGCGGGTCATCCAGCGTTCCCAGCGCGGTAATGGCCGCCAGTTGGATGCGTTCCTTCTTGTGATTGGTGTGGCGGATCAGGAATTCCCTGACGGCATCGCGCCTTTCCTCGCCGCGCGCCAGCGAAGCCAGTGCGTCGAGCGCGGCCGCAAAGCCAACCGTCGTGAATTGACTCTCCCTGGCCGACAATGTCGCCAGCAGCGGCGCGATGAACGACGGATCGCCTTGTGTCTTCATCGCGGCTATCGCGGCATCGGCCAGGCGCTGACGGTAGGAAGTCGAGTTCAGGGATTTTCCTAAGAGCTCACGCACGTCGGGTCGCGTATAAGCGCCGAGGCCGCGCAACGCGGTGGCGGCAATCGCCGGGTTTTTCTCACTCGCGATAATCTGCTTCAACGCCGCCAGCGCGCGCTCGTGGTGGAACTGGCCGAGGTCGTTCACCACGGCGTTGCGCACGCGCGCGTCGGATTGCTTCGTCGAAGCCAGCAGCGCGTCGAGCGCTTCGTCGGTGCGAATCTTGCGCAGCGACTCGGACGCCTTGATGCGCACGCCATAAAAAGCGTCCGAGTTCAATGCCTCCTTCAATTTGCCGATGCTGTCGCGGTCGCGTTTGCTGCCCAGTTGCTCGGCCGCCAGCAGCCGGCCCACCATGTCCGACTTGTCCGCCAGTTGCGCGTAAAGCATCGCGTTGGGCACCTCGAAGGAAATCTTTGCCAGCACCGACAGCTCCGGATCAAACCGGACAATCTCCGGCGCGTCTTTCAAGGAGACGTAAAAATCCTCCTCCTTCTCTTTGACCTGCACGCGCTGGTCCACCGTGCCGGACTTCGACTTGAAACGGAGCGTCACCGGGAATTGAAACAGATACACGTCGTCGGTGATTTTCTGGATTTGTTTCACGGAAACTTTGGCGAGCTTCGTCTTCTGGTCCCAACTGTAACGCACCTCCAGTTCCGGCTGCTGCGCGTGGTACACCCATTGGTCGAAGAAACGGTCGAACGATTTGCCCGACAGCTCCTCGATCACCGCGTTCAAATCTTCCGTGACCACCACGCCGTATTGATGGCGATCGAGGTACGTCTTGATGCATCGGCGGTACAACTCGTCACCCAGTTGCGTGCGCAGCATGTGCAGAATCCAACTGCCCTTCGGATACGCCAGGTAATTGAACATGTCCTTCGGGTCGTTGTACTGGCGATACACCATGGCGCGCAGGTTGTTCGTCTGGCTGGTGATCCCGCGCGAATCGTTGAACATCCCGTAGAGCAGGTGGTCCCGCCCGTACTTGTGGCCCATGAACAGGTGCGTGTAATACGTGGCAAAGCCCTCGTTGAGCCAGATGTGGCTCCAGTCCTTGCACGTGACCAGGTCGCCGAACCATTGGTGCGCCAGTTCGTGCGCCACCAACCCTTCGCTGCTGAACACATTTTCCGTGTCCTTCTGGAACAACGTGCGGTCCGTCAGCGTCGTCAGGCTCGTGTTCTCCATGCCGCCCCAATGAAAATCATGCACCACCGCCTGTCCGTACTTGTCCCACGGATACGGCACGCCGATGTCCTCCTCGAAGAACGCCATCATTTCCTTCGTGCCTTGGAACGAATTCGGCGCTTCCGCGATGTCCGACGGCGGCGTGTGAAACGTCAGCGGGATGTTTTTGTATTGGTCCTCGATGGTCCGGTAATGCCCCGCAATGAGCGTGATCAGATAATTCACGTGCGGTTTTTCCTGCAACCAACGGAAAGTCATCAGGCCCGTCTTCGCATTCTTCTGCGTCGAAACCAGCCGGCCATTCGACAACACCGTCATGCCTTCCGGCACGTGGCAGATCATCTCCGTGGTGAATTTTTCGTTTGGATAATCGTAGCAAGGGAACCAATGCCGCGCCTCGTCCGCCTCGCCTTGAGTCCACACGTGCGTCTCTTCCGGGCGATAACCCAGTTCCGGCGTGCGAAAATACAGCCCCTTCACCGGCTCGGCCGAATAACGGATGGTCAGCTTGGTTTCCTTGCCGACGGCCACCGGCTTGGCGAAGGTGACGATGACCTCCTTGTCGGTGACCTGATGCCCCGCGAGCTTTTCCGAGCAAGTCACAAACGACACCGCGAGATCGATGCCGTTCAGGCGCAATTCCGCCAGCGGCTTGCCGATGGGCTTGAAGGTCAGCGTCACCTGCCCGGACACCGTGCCCTTGCCGAAATCCGGCGTCACATCCAGCGTCTGGTGCAGGATGTCCACCAGCCGGTCCGGCGCGTACTTGCGGAACTCGGCGGAATCCGGCGCGGCGAGTGCGGCCGCGACGGCGCAATAGCGGCATTCGAAGACGGTGTGTTCCGCAAGTGAATCGGCGCGTGTGAAAGCGGCGGAGAACAGGACGGCGAGCGACAACGCGGTTGCGACGCGACGGCAAAGCAAGTTCATGCGCGCAGACTGTAGCGGGTTGGCGGCGGGTTGCAACTGGCGCGCATCCCCATTCGCCTGACCCATCGTTCAGACTGATGACAACGAAAAATATTTGTCTCAGTCGTTAGCAGTTGTCTCACCCGTCTTGGCGTTAAATCCAAAATCGTGCCAGGCTGGGGTAATGAACGCCAAAGACGTTCACCAGCGGAAGGGTGGAAGCCCGGAGGCGCCGGAGCAAACTCCCTGGCGCCCCCCTCATCCCCCATCCGTAGCAGTCCCGCCCGGCGGGATGAGCCGGCTCACTCTTCGAACTTTGAACCTCCCTTGTGCCTTGATGCTTTACGTTGAACATTTCGCGCCGCCGCTCGTCCAAACTGCGCTGCCGCCCGGCAGCCGCTCGACAGCCGTTGCGCATGCTCCCATCGCAAACCGGCAATCCCTTCCGACCGCTTCCGCCACGTACCGCCACATACCGCCACATATTTTTCCTATCCACGACCGCCGGAACCCAACGGTGCGACAAATTGGCGCAAATCGCTTCAACGCATCCCGGATCGGTTATGGTTGAGCGGAGGCGGGTTGCGCGGTAGGTTTTGGCTTATGCACGCATGGCAACGCGTCCGGCTGGTTTCGGGATTTCTCTTCATCGCTCTGGTTTCCGGGTGTTCCACCACACCGCCGCCGACGGCAGCGCCGGTGGCGGAAACCAGCGTCAGGCCGGACATCAACCAGGAATACCTCAAGCCCGATCTGGACGTGAAGCAATGGGTGGAACGCTTTGAGAAGGAAGGGCGGGAGGTGTATGACCAGCGCAATGCCATCATCCGGGCCGCACGCATCCAAAAGGGCGCGACGGTGGCGGACATCGGCGCGGGGACGGGCTTGTTTACGGGGTTGTTGGCCGGGGCGGTGGGGCCGCAGGGCAAGGTGTATGCGGTGGATATTGTGCCGGCGTTCGTGAAACATCTGGAGCAACGATTTCGCGCCGAGGGCGTGCGCCACGTGCAGACCGTGCTGTGCACCGAGCGTTCGGTGGAACTGCCGCCCGGCTCGATCGACATCGCCTACCTGTGCGACGTCTATCATCATTTCGAATATCCGAAGAGTTCGCTGGCGACCATTCATCGCGCGCTGCGGCCAGGCGGGGAACTGGTCGTGGTGGAGTTCAAACGCATCCCGGGCGTCAGTTCGGACTGGATTCTCAATCACGTGCGGGCCGGGCAGGAAGTGTTCACGGCGGAAATCGAGGCCGCGGGGTTCGTCAAGGTCGAGGAAGCGCTGACGATGAAAGACAACTACATGCTGCGTTTTCGCAGGGCGGGAAAATAATCCGGCGACCATGCTGCTGGAAATCATTCTGCTGCTGGCGGGGCTGGGCTTGATCATCAAGGGGGGCGATTTGTTCGTCGCGGCCAGCGTGCGGATCGCGGAATTTCTGCACATGCCGCGCGTGGTCATCGGGTCCACGCTGGTGAGCCTGGCGACGACCACGCCGGAGTTGGTGGTGTCCATCATGGCGGGGGCGAAGGGCGAATCGGGGCTGGCGGTGGGCAACGCCGTGGGCTCGTGCATCTGCAACCTCGGGTTGATTCTCGGGGTGACGGCGGCGCTCAAGCAGATTGATGTGCACCCGCGGGTGTTGCGCACGCCGTTGATCGCGATGTTTGGCTTCGGCGTGCTCCTGTTCATCCTGACGTTCAACCTGACTTTGTCGCGCGGGAACGGGCTGATGCTGTTGCTGCTGGGGCTGGGGTATTTCATTTATGATTTTCAACATCATCTGCGCGCCGCAAAGCCGCGCGAGGTGAAGGAGGCCGAAATCGTTCATGAGGAAGTGGTGGAACGCTTTCGCTGGCTGAAGACGCGCACGGGCACGGCGGCGCAGTTCTTTGGCGCGGCGGGCATCGTGGTGCTGGGCAGCAAATTGCTGGTGGACGCCGCGGTGAACATCGCGGGCGCGCTGGGCATACCGTCGATTGTCATCGGGCTGACGGTGGTGGCGGTGGGCACGTCGCTGCCGGAGTTGATCACGGCCATCACGTCGTCGCGGCAGAACGTCTCGGACCTGGCGGTCGGCAACGTGCTGGGGGCGAACATCGCGAACCTGTCGTTGATTGTGGGCACGGCGGCGGTGATTCACGAAGTGACCATGAGCCGGGCAACCCAGGTGTTTAATTTCCCGGCGTTGCTCATTACGATGGGGCTGGCGCTTTTCATGATCCTCTCCGGCAAACGGGTGACACGCCGGGAAGGAGCCACGCTGCTGGTGTTTTATTCCCTGTATATCGTGGCACTGATCGGCATGACCCTCGCAACGCGCAATTAACCGCATGTCCGCATCGCCATCCATCATCATCGTGGGCGCCGGGATGTTCGGCGTGACAGCCGCCATCGAATTGCGGCGGCGCGGATGGACGGTCACGCTGGTCGATGCCGGATCGATTCCGCGCGAGGGCGGCGTCCACGGACATCAGCAAGGTGGTGCGGATGGATTACGGCGCGGACGAATTGTACACGTCGTTGATGGAAGTGGCGTTGTCCGGCTGGGAACTCTGGAACCGCCAATGGGGCGAGCCCCTCTATCATCCGCACGGTTTTCTGGTCCTCACGCGCAGCCCGATGCAGCCGGGCGGTTTCGAGTACGAAAGTTTTCAATTGCTGCAACGGCGCGGCCACGCGTTGGAGCGGATGAATCCCGCGCTCTTGCAAGAACGGTATCCAGCGTGGGCGGCGGAGCATTATCCAGACGGCTATTTCAATCCGCACGCGGGCTGGGCCGAGAGCGGCAAGGTCGTCGCGCGGCTGGCGGAGGAAGCGCGCGCCCTGGGCGTGACGGTGCGTGAACATACCGCCTGCGCCGGCGTGGCGCAGAAAGGGTCGCGCGTGGCGGGCATCCTCACGGCCAACGGTGAGACTTTGCGCGCGGAACGGGTGCTGGTGACGGCGGGCGCGTGGACGCCGACGTTGCTGCCCGAGTTGCGCGAGGTGCTGCGGGCAACGGCGCAGGTCGTCCTTTATTTTCGCCCGGCGAATCCAAGCGATTATCGCGCGCCGCAATTCCCCGTCTGGGCGGCGGACATTGCGAAGACCGGCTGGTATGGCTTTCCGGCGTTGCCCGATGGCACGCTCAAGGTGGCCAACCACGGCCCCGGCCTGCGCCTGCATCCGGACGCCCCGCGCTTCATCCCGCCGGGAACCGAGAACCGTTACCGCGAGTTTCTCCGCGGCACTTTCCCTGGACTGGCTGGCGCGCCCTGCATCGGCGGGCGCATCTGTTTTTATTGCGACACCGCGGATGGCGATTTCTGGATCGACCACGACGCGCAACGCGAGGGGTTGGTGGTGGCGGCGGGCGACAGCGGGCACGCCTTCAAGTTTGCGCCGGTAATGGGCGGCCTGATTGCGGATGTGGTGGATCGGAAAGAGAATGCGTTCACGAAACGATTTGCCGCACGAACATTCGACCCGTCGAAGACAGAAAGCGCCCGGCATGGAGCAGATGAAATCCGAACCCCGAAGGCCGAAGGTCGAAGTCCCGCCAGGGACGACCGAAAATAGCCCACCGACTTATCGGCGGTGACTGCTTTTTGGGGTCATGATGCCATAAAGTTTTCCGTGCGCTTGTAACCTTTGAGCGGCCTGCTTCCTCTAACTCCTCGTGGTTTCGTCATCTGGTTTCTCTTGGTCCATCACAGCACGTGCAGCCGCCGGGACGGATTTGCGACGGCCCAGCGGCGAATGTTGGCCCCAAGCGAAAAGAAGTTTGACAGCGATTCACTGCGCGTGCTATCTCGCGGCATCCTTTTACGAAAACCGACCACGGGCACCGTTTACGATGAACGAAAAAGCCGTCCAACGCGAGATTCTTTTGTCCCTGTGGAAGATTCACATTCTTCACCACGCCGATGAAGGCCCGGTGGTCGGCCAGTGGATGCTTGGGGAATTGCGCGAGCACGGTTACGACGTCAGCCCCGGCACGCTGTATCCGCTGCTCAAACGAATGGAGCGCAACGGCTGGCTGCGCAGCCGGGTAGCCGCCAACGGCGGCCCGCGGGCGCGCCGCAGTTATTATCTGACCGCCGAAGGCCGTAAAGTGTTGAAGCTGGTGCGGCGGCAGGTGAACGAACTGCGCGCGGAAGTTCTCTAAACCCAAATGAACCTGCTCAGGCTTTCACTGCAACGACCCTTGACGGTCGTGGTGCTGGTCATCGCCGTGGCGTTGGGCGCGTTTATCGCCTTGAACCGGATGACGCGCGACATCTTCCCGCCGCTGGGCATCCCGACCATTTACGTCGCGCAACCCTACGGCGGCATGGATCCCGCACAGATGGAAGGTTACCTCACCTACCGTTACGAATATCACTTTCTTTACATCGCGAACATCGAGCACGTCGAATCGAAGTCCATCCAGGGCGCTTCGATCATGAAGCTGCAATTTCATCCCGGCACCGACATGAGCCAGGCGATGTCCGAGACGGTCGCGCAGGTAAACCGGTCGCGGGCGTTCATGCCGCCGGGCACCGTTGCGCCGTTCATCATGCGCTTTGATGCCGGCAGCGTGGCGGTGGGTTATCTGGTGTTTTCCACGGACGACCCAAACATCACGCTCAACCAGATGCAGGACCAGGCGCTCAACCGCGTGCGCCCGGCGTTTGCCACGCTGCCCGGTGTTTCGGCGCCACCGCCGTTTGGCGGCAGCTCGCGCGGCGTGGTGGTGAACGTCAATCCCGACCGCATGCGCGCCTACGGCCTGTCGCCAGACGACATTGTGCAGGCGTTGTCCAAGGGCAACCTCATCAGCCCGTCGGGCAACATGAATCTGGGTGACAAATATCCGATCGTCGCGGTCAATGCCATTCCCGCCAACCCCAAGGACCTCGAGGCCGTGCCGTTGAAACGCACCGCCCAAGGCATCGTCTATGTGCGGGATGTGGCCACCGTCGCTGACTCCGCGGATGTCACCACATCCTACGCGCTGGCCGGCGGCCGCCGCTCGGTGTACCTCCCCGTGACCAAGCGTGCCGAGGCCTCGACGCTGGAAGTGGTGAACCTGGTGCGCAAGAACATCCCCGAGTTTCAAAAGCTGCTGCCGGAAGGAATCAAGGTCAGCTACGAGTTCGATCAATCGCCGGTGGTCAATCGTTCGATCAACGACCTGCTCAAGGAAGGCGGCCTGGGCGCGATTCTCACCGGGCTGATGGTGCTGGTGTTCCTGCGCGACTGGCGCAGCGCTTTCATTGTCGTCATCAACATTCCGCTCTCGTTGCTTGCCGCGTCCTTCGCGCTCTGGGTCACGGGCCAGAACATCCATCTGATGACGCTGGGCGGCATGGCGCTGGCCGTCGGCATTCTGGTGGATGAAGCCACGGTCGCGGTGGAGAACATCCATGCCCACATCGCACGCGGCAGTTCGCTCGCCCGGGCGGCCCTGGAAGGCACACGCGAAACGGCGTTGCCGCGGTTGCTGGCCATGTTGTGCATCCTTGCCGTGTTTACCCCGGCGTTCTTCATGGTGGGCGCGGCCAAGGCGTTGTTCGTGCCGCTGGCGCTGGCGGTTGGTTTTTCGATGCTCGCCTCATTCATCCTGTCCAGCACGCTGGTGCCGGTGCTCAGCGTGTGGCTGTTGCGCGGACACACAGCGGAGGTGCATGACGCGTCGTTTTTCGGAAAGCTGCAAACTTCCTACGGCGGCTATTTGCGCAACGTGCTGGAGATTCGTTCGATGCTGGTCGTGGTTTATCTGGTCGCCGCGGGCGCCGTGGTCTTGTTCATCGGCAGCCGGTTGGGCGTGGAGATTTTCCCCAAGACGGACTCCGGCCAGTTCGCCCTGCGCTTCCGCCTGCCCAGCGGCACACAGGTCGGCATCACCGAACAGACGGCGCAGAAGATTCTCGCCACCGTCGCTCGCGAGGCCGGCGGCCCGGACAAGGTGGAGATGACCATTGGCATGGTTGGCGTGCATAATTCCAGTTTCCCCGTCAACCTCGTGCATCTCTGGAACGGCGGCCCCGAGGAAGGATGGCTGGCCGTGCAACTGGCGCGTGATTCGGGCAAGGATGTCGAGGATTTCAAGGAACACCTGCGCGGCGTGTTCGCCAAAGAACTGCCGGATGTGCGCCTGTCCTTCGAGCCGCAGGACATCGTCACACGCGTAATGAGCTTTGGTTCGCCCACGCCGATTGAAGTGGCCGTGACCGCGCCGTCGCTCGCGTTGGGCAAGGCCCACGCGGACAAGCTGCTTGACCGGTTGAAGAAAGTGCCATTCCTCCGCGATTTGCAGCTCGCCCAGACGCTCGATTTCCCCTCCGTCAACGTGAACATCAACCGCGAGCGCGCCGGCCAGCTCGGCGTCAAAGTCGAGGATGTCACCCGCTCGCTGGTCGCGGCCACCACCTCGAGTCGCTTCACCGTGGCCAATTATTGGGCCGACCCCAACTCCGGCATCAGCTTCAATCTCCAGGTGCAGATCCCCGAGGAGCGCACGCAAACCGTCGAAGATCTAAAAAACATTCCCGTCACCTGCGAAGGCGGCGGCACGGTCTTGCTGCGCAACGTCGCGGACATTTCGACCGGCACGTCCGTCGGCACCTACGAGCGTTACAACATGGCGCGCATCGTCAGCATCACGGCCAACATCCATGATGTGGACTTGGGCAAGGCGACCCGCGAGATCAGGGCGGCCATCGCCGATACGCCGCCGCCCGACAACCGCACCAAGGTGGATGTGCGCGGTCAGGTCATCCCCCTGGAGCAGCTCATCGACGGTTTCGGCACCGGCCTGATCATCGCCATTATCGTGATTTTCCTGCTCCTCGCGGCGAATTTTGAGTCCGTGCGACTGTCGTTGGTGGTTGTTTCGACCGTGCCCGCCGTGCTCGCGGGCGTGGTGTTGATCCTCTGGCTCACCGGCACAACCTTGAACATCCAGTCCGCCATGGGCGCCATCATGGCGGTCGGCGTGGCCGTGGCGAACGCCATTCTCCTCGTCACCTTTGCCCAGCGCGCCCGCGTCAAGGGCGCGGATGAAATGGCGGCGGCCATCGAGGGCGCGCGCAGCCGGCTGCGGCCCATCCTCATGACGAGCTTCGCGATGATTGCCGGCATGGCGCCCCTGGCGCTCGGTATGGGCGAAGGCGGCGATCAGACTGCGCCGCTGGGCCGCGCCGTCGTGGGCGGCCTGGCGCTGGCAACCGTGGCGACGCTGTTTGTGCTGCCGTCGGTGTTCGCCATTCTTTCCAGCAACAAGGTGCGCTCGCCCTCGCTCGACCCCGAAGACCCGGCCAGCACCTTTTACGAGAAAGCCGCCACGAAAGGTTGATTATGAAACCTGCATCTTTTGCTTTTCTGACCGCGCTTGCCGTCGCCTTTCATGCCGGCGCGGCCGACGTGAAAACCACCCGGCCCGCGCGCGGCGAGGTCGTGCGATACGTCGCGTTGCCCGGCGGCATCAAGGCCGACCAACAGGCGACGCTCTACGCGAAGGTCGCCGGTTACTTGAAGTCCATCAGCGTTGATATCGGCGACAAGGTGAAGGCCGGCCAGGTGCTCGCGGAAATTGAGGTGCCGGAACTGGAGGCCGATCTTGCCCGCTATCGCGCCAGCATCGCCCGCGCCGAGGCGGAACAAGCGCGCGCGAAGGCCGCCCAGGCTCGGGCCAAGGCCGAGGCCGACATCGCGGCGCTCGAGTCGCAGCGCCTGACCAAGGCACAAGCGAAATCGCCCGACCTGGTCGTCGCCCAGCAGGTGGACGAAGCGAAAGCGCGCAACAACGCGGCGAAAGCGGCTTTCAACGAGGCCCAGGCCGCCGAGCGCGTGGCGACCGCCAACGTCGCCGAGGCGAAAGCGAATATGGAGCGCGTGGAAGCATTGTTGGGCTTTGCGAAGGTCACAGCGCCATTTGCCGGTGTCATCACCGCGCGCTTTGTCGATGTCGGCGCGTTCATCCCCGCGGCCACCAGCGGCAGCACGGCGCAGTCAGCCGCCCTGGTCACGATCGCGGATTTCAACAAGGTGCGCGCGCACGTCGCGGTGCCCGAGGTCGAGGCTTCGCGCGTCGCCGTCGGCCAGCCGGTCAAGGTCACCGTCGAGGGGTTGGCGGGAAAAAGCTTCACCGGCAAGGTCAGCCGTTTCGCTTACTCCTTGCATGACGCCAGCAAATCCATGCTCGTCGAAGCCGATCTCCCGAACGCGAGCGCCGAACTTCGCCCCGGCATGTACGCCACCATCCGCGTCGGCGTCGAAAAACATAGCGACGTGCTGACCATGCCCGTCGAGGCGCTGGTGATGGAAAAGGCGAATGCCTTTGCGTATGTGGACGCCGGCGGCAAAGCCAAAAAGACCGCCATCAAAATCGGTTTCAACGACGGCGCCAGGGTCGAAGTCGCCAGCGGTCTCACCCCCAACGACGCCGTCATCCTCGTCGGCAAGATGCCCCTCGCCGACGGCCAGCCCATCAACGCCACGGAAGCCCGATGAATTTTACGATATACGATTTACGATTGACGCGCGCATGGTCAAACCGTGGCGGATTGACTTGTCCAAGCGCGGCAACTGTAACTCCCTCTCCTTGGGG
>JBFMBT010000020.1:0-35019 GCA_040754875.1 Verrucomicrobiota bacterium
GAACATTCTTCCCTTTTTCTCGCCCTGGCGGATGAGGGTGTGTCCCTTGTCAAAATCTTCCTGGGGCAATTCTTTGAGGGTACTTATGATGTCGTCCATTTGGCTCCCGCGCACGGGTTGGTTGTTATTAGCCCAGCCGGGGAGCTAACTCAAGCCAAAACACGTTGCGCGCTGATCGGTTCTCGTTGGTTTCAGCGCGTTTCGCGTCGGCTCTCAAAGCGGGGGTTCCGTTCGCAATTTCGTCCGGCTTGTTCCGGCGCGCCGGGTTCGCGCTTGGTTAAGCATGGACTGCGAAAAGCGCATCAGATTTTGCCTGAATGGGAGGGGGCGAATAGACGCAACCCGTTGCGATTTATTCATTTAAAATTGAACGGGCCAAAAGTTCTGCCTGTAACCTTTTTGGGTGATGGTCGTCTTACCCCGCAGAATGGCGAGGCGTGCTCGCCGGCGTAAAAAAATGATTAGAAAGCTGTATCGTTGGTTGGTTCCGGCCCTGGCATTGGTGGCGCTGATTGTAGTGGTGCGCGCGGCACAACCCTTCCGGGGGCCGCTGCGGCCGGCGTTGATGGATTCGGCGCAGGCGGGGGAACTGGATCCTTTTAAGCAGGATTATCAATCGCTGCCACCGGAGGAAGCGGCCAACTATTGGAATGATTGGGCGGAGCATTACTCGCACGAGGGGCCGCCGAGCAAGGTATTTGCCTGTTTCACCAAGGCGATCCAAACCGATGGCAAACGTTCGTTGTTTTACGAGAACCTGGCGACGAGCATTTTCCTCTACCGCAAGGACGCGGCGGAGTATTACCAACTGACGGAGCAACAGGTGTTTGATCTGGCCTTGAGTTGTTACCGCGCGGCCTTGCAGCGCGATCCGTCGAATTACGGCCTGGCCAAGGAGATTGCGCGTTCGTTTTACGTGATCCGCCCGGCGCGGACGGAGGATGCACTGGGCGCCTGGAACGACGCGTTGCAACTGGCGGCCACGGATCGCGACCGGCAGGACGTGTATGTGAACATGGCGCGGTTGCGCATTGGCGCCGATCAACTGACCGAAGCGGAGGAATTGTTGCGGCGGGTGACCTTGCCGGAGCACGCGGACATGAAAGCCGTGCTGGAGAGCCGCGTGGCGGCGCAGCGGAGCAAGCTGGCCGGCGTGGATCCGCAACCGGAGGCGCCGGCACCCAAGCCCGCTTCACCGCACGCCAAGGCACGCAAGCATCGCGGGATGCGTTCCTAGACATCGGAATGGACGCCGGCAGTTGGATTGTTCAACGCAGATTGAGTGAGTCCAGGTAGTGGAGCCAACGCAGGCCGACGCGCACACGCGCGCGGAGTTGGAAGGGATTGATGGGTTTGATGCTGTAATCATTGGCGCCGTGGTCGAGCGCTTCTTCGATTTCCTTGAGGCTGCTGAGGCTGCTCAGCACATGGATGTAAACGTAAGGCAGGAGGTATTCCTTGCGGATGAGCCGGCACAACTGGAGGGCGTCGAAGTCATCGCCGAACCGCCGGTCAGTAATGACATACCGCGGGCGGGCCTGCGCAAATTCATTCCAAAGCCGCCGGGCCGAGCGGTGAATGACCACACTGTAACCGTCTTTCATCAACACCTGCTCCAGTTGTGAGGCATCCAGGGGCCGCCGGAGGGCCAGATGGAGAGTGAATGTTCTGGGATTTAAAGGCTTGGGCATGGCGTCAATCCGTTTGTAGTCCCCTGATCACCAGTTCCAGATATTCGCGGGCGCGGCGGGCCAGCGCATCAACGGCGCCGGGGTCCACGGGGCGAGGCACGACCGGTTGAAAGATGTTTTCGCAGCACAGCGGCATCGTCAGGCTGGTGAAGGCGACGGGGTGAAGGAGCTTGTAATGATCAATTTCACCGTAGCCGGGGCCGCAATCCTGGTCTTTCGGGAAATTGCGATGATCCTTGATGCAGAAGCTGCGCACCTCGGCCGCGCATTTCTGGATGTCGGGGATGGGATCCAAATCGAGGTAATCCATGACGTTGCCGGCGTCGTAATTGACCTTGATGGCGGGGTGGTTGACCTCGCGCACGATCTCCGCGCACGCCGCGCCGGTGCCGGTTTCGCCGCCGTGCTGTTTGACGACCAGCATCACGCCGTGGTCGCGCGCGATCGGTCCAAGCTGCTTGAAACGTTCGATCCAGATTTTGCGGTTGTCGCCCTTGGTGTGTCCGAAGGTGAGCACCTGCGGGACGCCCGCGGCGCCGGCCTGCTTGAGGCGTTGAGTCAGGATTTCCAGGCCATCCTTCGCCTCGGGATAGACGGTGGAAAACATCATGAGCGGTTCCAGGCCAAAACCGCGGCAGACGTCGGCGAGTTCCTTCGCGTTCGCGGGCGTGGCGGTGGGGGCCATGACGGGAACGGTCTTGCCGCCCTCCTCCTTGTGCGTGGTGCCCCACGCGACGTAGCGGTAACCGGCGGAGCGGATGCCGGTGAGCGCGCGCATAAGCGGAAACTGCGAATAACAGATCGTCATGCAGGCGACCTGGAACTGCGTTTTGGCTCGCGGGGCCGTGGGTTGCGCGCGCGAGTCCGGCACGGTCGCCAGCGCCGGGAGGGCGGCGGCCAGCTTCAGAAAATGACGGCGGGTCGTCATGCGGATCGAAACGTCATGATAGCGGAGGGAAGGGCAGGGGAAAAGTGTTCAGTGCGGTGGCGAGGCGTGCTTGGAAGCGGGTGGCGTGGGACCAGTTCGTCAACCCACCGATCCGGTTCATAGCCGCGAAGCTATGCGAGCCGCTTTTCCACTTCCTCCGCGGTGAGGCCGGTGAGGGCGATGACTTTGTGGCGGGCGGTCTGGCCGCGCACGAGTTGCAGGGCGTTGCGCGGGCAATCGAGTTTTTCGGCCAGCAGTTCCAGCACGGCCTGGTTGGCGGCGGAATCGACCGGCGGCGCGGTGACTTTCACCTTGAGTTCGTTGCCTTGCGCGGGGCCGACTTCATTGCGGCTGGCGCGCGGCTGGACCTTGACGGAAAGCAGAAGGCCGTCGTGCGTTTCTTTGAGATAAGGAGCCACCGGATTACTTCGCGGATTCCTCGGGGATGCGCATGCCGTAGAAGGAGCGATACACAAACACCAGCGCGACCGCGAGGAACACCAGGCCGATGCCCAGCTTCATGTTGTGGTCCTTCATCGTCACCGCGATTTCCACGGCGAGCAACCCGAACAGCGTGGTGAACTTGATCACCGGGTTCAATGACACGGACGACGTATCCTTGAACGGATCGCCCACGGTGTCGCCCACGACGGTGGCGGCGTGCAACGGCGTGTTTTTCTGGCGCAAATCGACTTCGACGATCTTCTTGGCGTTGTCCCACGCGCCGCCGGCGTTGGCCATGAAGATGGCCTGGAACAAGCCGAAGAACGCCATTGCCACCAGGTAGCCGATGAAGAAATAGGGATTGAAGAACGGCAGTGCCAGCGCGAAGCAGAAGATGACGATGAAAATGTTGATCATGCCTTTCTGCGCGTAAATCGTGCAGATCTTCACGACCTCCTTGCTGTCGGCAATCGAGGCCTTGCCGCTGTCGAGCTTGATGTTGTCCTTGATGAACACCACCGCGCGATACGCGCCGGTGACGACCGCCTGCGTGGAAGCGCCGGTGAACCAGTAAATCACCGAGCCACCCATGATGAGGCCGAGCATGATTTCCGGCTGCACGAGACTGAGCTTGGTCACGACGTCGCGATAGAGGCTCTCCAGCAGCATGATGATGCCAAACACCATCGTCGTCGCGCCCACAACCGCGGTGCCGATGAGCACGGGCTTGGCGGTGGCCTTGAAAGTGTTGCCCGCGCCGTCGCCCTTTTCCAATTGATGCTTGGCGTGCTCGAAGTCCGGCGTGAAGCCGAAATCCTTCTTCACCTGTTCCTTCACATTGGGTATGGATTCGATCTGGCTCAGTTCATAGACCGATTGCGCGTTGTCGGTGACCGGGCCGAAGCTATCGACCGCGATGGTCACCGGGCCCATGCCGAGGAAGCCGAACGCGACGAGCCCAAACGCAAAGATCGGCGCGGCGAAACTGAAGGCCTGCGGCATCAGCCCCATGACGGAGTCGTGCTTCGAGAACACGTAGCTCACGAGCATCAGGCCCAGAATCACCAGGCCCTTCCAGAATGCCGAGAAGTTGCCCGCGACGAAGCCCGACAGAATGTTCAACGACGCGCCGCCGTGGCGCGAGGCATTCACCACTTCCTGCACATGCTTCGAATTGGTGCTGACGAAGACCTTGGTGAACTCCGGAATGATCGCGCCGGCCAGCGTTCCGCAACTGATGATGGACGACAACACCCACCAGAGCCCGGGATGGTTGGTCATATTGCCCAGCAGCAGGTAGCTCGCGCCGAACGTCACGAGAATCGACACAATCGACGTGATCCACACCAGATGCGTCAACGGCGCTTCGAGGTCGAAATCCTTTTCCTTGCCGTATTTGATTTCGCTGAACTTCTCGTTGACGAAGTACGAGCCCAGCGACGTGATGATCATCAGGATGCGCATCGCGAACAGCCACACAATCAACTGGCCGCACACGACGGCGTTGGCATCGCCCGCCAGCGCCAGCGCCAGGAACGCAATCAGCGCCACGCCCGTCACGCCGTAGGTCTCGAAGCCGTCCGCTGTGGGCCCCACGGAGTCGCCCGCATTATCACCCGTGCAATCCGCGATGACGCCGGGATTCTTCGGGTCATCCTCGGGCAGCTTGAAAATAATCTTCATCAAGTCCGCGCCGATGTCGGCGATCTTGGTGAAGATGCCGCCGCAGATGCGCAGCGCGCTGGCGCCGAGCGATTCGCCAATGGCGAAGCCGATGAAGCACGGGCCGACCAGGTCCTTGGGCAGGTACGCCAGGATGCAAATCATGAAGAACAATTCCACGCTGACCAGCAGGAGGCCGACGCTCATGCCCGATTGCAGCGGGATGAACAGCGTTTTCAGCGGATTGCCCGCCAGCGCCGAGAAGGCCGCGCGCGAGTTGGCCACCGTGTTGATGCGGATGCCGAACCACGCCACGCCGTAGGAGCCCAGAATGCCGAGGATGGAGCAAAGCAAAATGATCACCACGTGCCCAAACGAGTTTCCTTGAAGGAACATGAAGTAATACAGGATGCACGCCGCGATGAGCACCCAAAGAATCGAAAGGAAACGCCCCTGCTGCCAGAGATAGGTTTTGCACGTCTCCCAGATGATGTTCGACACGCTGAACATCGATTCATGCACCGGCAGCCGCTTGGTCTGCACATACTGAAACCACCCAAAGCCCACGCCGATGAGACACACGAGCAACCCCACGTTGAGGATGCTTGTTCCCGCGATGGAGTTGCCCATCACATCGAAATGGACCTTGTCCAGGTCCGGGATTTTGATGTCCGCTTCACCCGCGAAGACACTGCTGGAGGTGAAGCCGAGGAGTAACAGAAACAGAAGGAGGAGAAACCGCGATTGCCGATTTAGCATACGTCTTTTTCGTCTGTGCCGCTCGGGCGTGACATGATTTTTAGTGGAATGTGCGCCTTTGGGTAAAGGAATTGCCCGGACCGGTCAAGCCGATTCCCGTGGGTGACCCTCCACGTTGTATTCCCTTCCATTCTAATGCATTAGGCCAAGCTTTTAAGTGGGTCTTATCCCCATTACCGCGCCTGCGCCACGGTGCGCGGGCGGCCCAGCAATTCGCCGAGGTTGTAATGGGTGTAACGTGTGTGGCTCGCCACGTTTTGCGAGTCGGCGTTGGCCACCCAGAAGTCCAGCGTGTCCGGCGCGAACAGGACGGAATGGATGTTGGACGTCATGCACACGGGCCGCGTCATCAGGTCGCGCGCGGTATCCGCGGTGAACCGGCCGAAGCCCGCCTTCACGCGGCGGACCAGTTCCTCGTAACGGTCCCCGGCAGACATGAGGACGGCGTCCTTGAACAGGTGCGGCAATTGCGGATGCGGTGTGCCGGGCAGAATCACTTCGAACTTCGTCGGCGTGGCGGCGATGCCCACGGCGCGCTTCGCCTTGGCATCGGAGATGACATAGTAATATTCGCATGTGCGCGGGCCGCGGCGCATGATGTCCACCGCTTCATCCAGCGTGCCGGCCTTCTCCATCACTTCGCGCATCAATTGCGCCATCGGTTTGCCGTCCCAATTGCCTTCGCCGCGCCCGCCCATTTCGCCGATGGCCACGTGCTTTTCGTTCATCGCGGTAACGGAGCCGATGAATCCGGCGTAACTGACGTTCACCCACGCGTTGCCCTGGTCGGGCTGGAACACCATGACGACGGCGTTTTGTTCGAGGCCCACGCCCTTCATGTAATCGAGCACGCGCCCGTGAAACATGCGCCCGCCGACCGTCGCGTCGCCATACAAGGCGAAACCGCTGCAATGAAACAATTCGGGAAAGAAATTCGCCAGGCGCGCCTCCTCTTTGTCGATGCCGACTGCCGCGGCAATCGCATCCATCTCGCGCAGGTAACGTTCATCCATGAACGGCAGCAGACGTTTTTGCGCCTCTTCAATCTCGCCAAAAAACCAGCGCCCTTTCGCGAAGGAACTGCCCACGCCGATGCCGTAAAGGATGCGTTCGACAACCTGGCGCACCTGCTTCTTGAGCAGTACACCATGCTGGCGGCCCATCTCCTCGGGCGTGCCTTTGAGAAACAACACCTTGGTGCCGTCGATGATTTCCAGCCGCCCGGCGCCTTCCGTCGCCAGGACGCGCCGCTCGCCGGTCGCCGGGCCAAGCGTGGGAATCTTCTGATTCAATCCAGCGATCGCCGACGCAAGGAAGCGCGTGACGTGCGAGAGGGCGACGACTTGCAGGTTGCCGCTGAGGTTGGTGTGGATGCGCTCCGCGGCACCGCCCAGGCGCACGTTGCGAAATTCCAGTTCATACTCGGCGCCTTTGGCGTCGCGATAGCCGATGCGCGCCGGCAGGAAATCCGTCTCACGGATCCAGAGCCGCCAATTGCCCGGCGGCAGTTTGAGCGCCTCGACCGCCTGCGGCTGCGCCACGGCGTTCAACACATGGCAACGCACGTCGTCGATGACCTCCGCGGGCTGCGCTTCGAGCTTCATCAACAGCGGCAGCAAGGCGAGTTGTTCGCGCGGCAAGGGCAGCTTCACGCGCGGGAGTGTCGTGAGGTCGATCTTCTCCGGCGCCGTGCCGAAGCGCGCCACGCCCGGTTTGCCGATGATGCCAAAGTCCTTCGCGCCGGCGTAAAGCCAGAGTTCCTGGCCGTCGCGCCCGGCGGTGTAATCCTTGCCATCGACCTTCGCCGCCAGCCGCAATTGGTCCGGCGCCTGCCAGGTCACTTCCACGGCCTGTCCGAGCATTTCCTTCGGCAACCCGGCGGCCCTGGTCAGCTTGAGTTGGCCGGAGAAAACTTGCGCCGGCTGGCCGGGCAACGGTTCGATCACCGCACCGACCTTGGCGAGCGATGCGCTCAGAATTTCCTGTGGAGACTTGGTATCACTGGCGGCGCGAAGCGGAAGCACCGCGAGTGCGAATGTCAGGAGGCAGGCGAACAATCGGCGGTTCATAATCAAGAACGAGTTTGTCTTAAAATACGCCTTCCGGGCGGGAAGGAAAGCAGCTTCACGGGGCGCGGCGTTCACGCCGCTTCAGCGTCATCCGCACCAACCACGCTGAAGCCGGCTAAAGCCCGCGCTCCTGGTTTGAGCGTCCACCGTCGCTCTGCCTGCGCTGTCCGCGCTCACTTCACGGGAAAACAAATTTCACCATCGAGAAATCGTCTTCGAAAGCATCGCAGCCCATGAGTTCCTTGGCGCGCGCGGAGACGATGTCGATTTCGGAGGCGCCGTTGGTGGGGATTTTCGTGAGGGTTTTGACGAAGTCGGCGAAGTCCCACATGGTGCCGTCCGGGCGGGTGATTTCGTACGCGCCATCGCTAAAGAGGTAGAATTGGGCGAAGCGGCCGACGCTCTGCACGCCGGTCTTGTACTTGACGCCCGGCATGGAGCCGATGACGAGGCCGGGCGTTTTCAATTCATACACCTGCGCGGATTCCGGCGAATCGCCGGTGAGGAGGATGCCGGGTGGATGGCCGCCGCGGGCGTAGGTGATCTGGCGTTTCTGTTTGTCGAACACGCCGTACCAGATGGTGAAGTACATGTTGTTCTGGCGGTCCATCTGGAAGGCCTCGTTCAGGCCGTTGAGCACCTTGCCGGGATCCTTGAAATCGGTGTCGGGCAGGGAATTGGCCCGCAGGACGTTCATCGCCGAAATGGACAGCAACGCCGCGCCCACGCCGTGGCCGCAGACGTCGAGCAGATACATGGCAAGGTGGTCGTCATCCAGCCAGTGGTAACCGAAGGAATCGCCCCCGAGCGCGGTCGAAGGAATGAAGCGCCATTCGGTGGTGACGGGGCCGCTGAGCGGCGGAGGCAGCAGCGACTTCACGTAATCGGCGGCTTCGGCCAGTTCGGCGGCCAGATGGCGCTGGCTTTCCACGAGCGCGCGATAGGTGGCCTGTTCCTGTTCGCGCAATTGCTTCTTTTCGAGGCAGGCGTTGATGCGCGCGTGAAGCAGGACGGGCTTGTACGGCTTGGGCAGGTAATCGTCGGCGCCGATTTCGATGCATTGGGCGACGCTATTCAAGTCGTCGAGGCCGGAGATCATGATGACCGGGATTTCGCGCAGGCGCTCGTCGGCTTTCAATTCCTTGAGGACGCAATAACCGTCCATCCCGGGCATGACGATGTCGAGCAGGACAAGGTCGAACTTCTCGGCGCGCAACATTTCCAGCGCGGCGGCGCCGCCGGGGGCGGTGGCGACATCGTAGCTCTGCCCGGTGAGGCGGGACTGGAGGACAGCGCTGTTCATGGCGTCGTCATCGACGACCAATAGGCGGGGAGTATGGGACGGAACGGAAGCGATTCCAGCTTTGGCGCGAGTGATGGTGCCTTCCGTCATAGTGAAACCGGGTGGAGTTTAACGCGTTGGGGGTTTGATTCAATTGCCGATTTTCGATTTTCGATTTGCAATTGAGGACGCCGCCCCCCTGTAGCGCAGGCGTCTCGCCTGCGGGTGAGCTGGGCGTCCGCCCGCGCGCAGAAAGGCATAAGGCGGACTGGCACCGGGGCGGCTGCACTACCCGCCAATCGCGGGTGTGATTTAAACCCGGGTGGCGCAGGCAACTTGGCCGCCTCGTGCGGCAACCCGCCGCACGGAACGGAAGGGAGCGGTGGTTGAAACGCGCGCGTTGGGAGTGGCTGGAGCGTCCGGCCTTCCGCCGGGCTGGTAGCCCGGGCATGAGCGGGCTTGCTTGGGCGCGTGTATTTGCTAAGGTGCCATCGTCGAGAGCCTATTATTCAAGGTCGCACTTCATCAACCCCTCCACCTATGAACGATGTTTTTCCGATGATTCCGGCGCCGGCCAAGGCGTTCTGGTGCTTCGCGAGCATAGTCGTGTTGTTGCTCGGTTTGCTGGGCCTGTTCTGCTACCTCGCCTGGTCCTGCCAGCACGTGAACTTCAATCTTACCAGCGAGGGGCTGGTCATCGAAGGCGACCTTTACGGGCGGACTGTGCCGGCCAAGGCCATCGTGGCGACGCTGGCCAAGCGGATCAAACTTCCGGGCGACTCGGAATATCTGCCCAAGGTGCGCACCAACGGGACGGCGTTGCCGGGCTATCGCGCGGGGTGGTTTACGCTAAGCAACGGCGAGAAGGCGCTGCTTTACGTGACGGACGGCGAGAAGGTCGTTTACATCCCCACGCGCGAAGGTTACGTGCTGATGTTGAGTGTGCCGGAACCGGACGCGTTCTTGAAGGCCCTCGAAAAAAAGTATCCGGAGAGTTGAGCGCTCACCGAAGCTTCCTGCGCGCGAACACCACCAGCGCCGCCAGCCCGACAAGGAAACACCACGGCAGCCAGCGCAATGTTTCCGCGAACATCACGCTCGCTTCCGTCCCGGGCGGGGATTGCGTGCGGACTGACTGGTGCAACGCCGCGTAAGCCAGCCCCAAACCGCCGTAGCCGAGGTTGAGCGCGAGCCCGCGAAAGCTGAGCACGGTGGCGCGGTGCGACGAGTCCGCCATTTCGTTGATGTAGTGCGAGAGGAAGAAGCCGACCAGGCCAATCGCCACGCGCAAAATCACGGCGAAGGCCAATCCCCAGAAAGGCCACGCGAGGCCGATTCCCACGAGGCCCACAAAAGTCATGGCGGCGACGACGGCGAAGTTGAACGCAGCCGTGCGGTGTTCGCAAAGCCGGCGTGCCCAGGCGGGAAGGAAAAAGCCCAGCGCGGACATCGCGGCGCCAATCAATCCGTAGCTGGCCTCGGGCAGTTGGATCAGCCGGTAGAATTCGCTGCCCAGCGTCAGTTGCAGGCGGATGAAACTGTCGTGCAACAGGCCGGCGAGGATGAGCACCAGCACGGCAGGCGTGGCGAGAATCCAGCGGCCCGCGCCGAGGATGAGCCCGAGCGTGCCGTGGGTTTCCGCCTGTGGGCGCGAAACCAGCGGCGGTTCCTTCATGCGAAAGGCGGCCACGCACGTTCCCAACGCCACGCCGAGCGTGACGTAGATCGGGAAACGCAAGGTGTCGCTGCGGGCGAATTGAACGCTGGCGCCGAGCCATTGCGCGACGGGATTGACGAAATCCGGGTCATAGAGCGCCGCGCCCACGGGCATGGCGATGAAGAATCCGGCGGATTGCCAGCGCAGCATGCTTTCGAGCACGCGCGGCCATTCACTGGCCTGGCCCGACGCCACGAGCGAATCGTACGCCAGCGCCTCATCCGCCCCGCTGGCGCAGGCTTCGGCGGCGCCGCTGATGACGCGGTTGAGCACGAAGACCCAGAAGACGAGCGCGTGATTGCCCAACGGCACAAAGGCGATGAGCGCCATTTCGATGACCATCAACACCGCGGCCAGCGCCACCATCGGCTTGCGCCCGATGCGGTCGGCGAGCGCGCCGGAGGGAACTTCGAGCGACACAATGGCGATGGCCCAGATGGCGTTGAGGATGGCCAGTTCCTCCATCGTCAGGCCGAAGTCGAGGAACATGACGGCGAAGACGGGATAGTAGAAGCGCGCGTTGAAGAGCACGCGGAAGGCGACGAACAGCCGCACGTTGGCGGGATACAAGTCCATAAGAGCCCGATGCGTGCTGACCATAAGGCGGGTTTGGGAAATTGGAAAGGGCCTCGCGGCTTTTGCGCTTTGCCGTGTGGGGCCCGGTGATTACAATTCCGAAAGCATGTTGCCGTTATGAAGTCCGATCCTTCCGGGCCGTCCCATCCGCCGGCGGGAAATGGTTTGTTCCAACGCGCCGGCGCCCATTTGCGCGACTGGTTCATCGCGCGCTTTCCGGTGCGGATGCATACGCGCACGGGCAAGGTGATTTATCTGTGGGACCGCACGCAGTTCCGGCTGTACGAACAGATTTACGTGGAGCAGGTGTTTCCGTTGCGGCAGGCGCAGGCGGAGTTGGGCACGGACGCGCCGATGATTTTTGATGTGGGTTGCAACAGCGGTTTGTTTTCACTGGCGGCGCTGGACGTGTGGCCGCAGGCGACGGTTCATGCGTTCGAGCCGCAGGCGGGTCTGGTCGCGCGATTCAGCGGAGTGTTGGCGGAAAATCAACTGGCGGGCCGCGTGGTGGTGAATCGCGTGGCGGTGGCCGGCCAGAACGGGGAGATGACGTTGTTCAAGAATCGCGCGTCGATTTCAGCATCGCTGGTGGAGGCGAAGGCGCAGCGGCGCACGATTGTGGGGCGGGAAACAATTCAGGCGATCACGCTGGATCGTTACGCGGAGGAGAATCGAATCACCGGCGTGGATGTGTTGAAGCTGGATGTGGAGGGCGCGGAACTGGAGGCGCTGGCGGGCGCGGAAAATATTTTGAAAACGGTGAAGATGTTTTTTGTCGAGGTGCATCCACCGTTCGCGGAGCCGGAGCAGATTGAGGAGATTGGCGCGCGCCATGGATTGAAGCGGAGACGCGAGTGGGAGCGGTCGGGGAAGAAATGCCTCGACCTGGTTTTTGTGAGGGAGTGATTAAGTGCCGATATCGGGCGGAAGCGGGCGGAAGCGGGCGGCTCGCACGCAACGCCTTCTGGTTCAATTGCTTACGGAGATCGATTTTGCCCGCCCCAGTTTCTCACATCTCCCTGCCGTGCTGGCCCTTACGCATTGCCCCACACACTCGAAGCGAGGAAGTTTTATAGCGGATCCCATAATTCTGTAGCCGCATTTTGCTTAGTCGCCAGGAGCGCGGCGTTCACGCCGCTTCAACGCCGCCAGCACAAATCACGCTGAAGCGGGCTGAAGCCTGCGCCCCACTGGCGTTAAACTTTAACCGCGCTAGTGAATTTGCAGCTCCTGCTTGATTTTGAAGCGCTCGATCCGTTTGCGCAACGTGGCGCGGGTGATGCCGAGCAGGCGCGCGGCGTGCACCTGATTGCCCTTGGTCTCGGCGAGGGCGTTGATGATCAACTCGCGTTCGACGGCCGGGATCAATTTCAAGTCGCTGTTCTTGCGCGCCCAATCAAACAGCGAGCGGGCGAGGCCGGAGATGTCGCCGGCGGGCGCTTCGACCGCGGCGGGTGCGGAGGACGTGGCGGCAGCGACGGCCGGCGTGGCGGCGGCCGACGCAGGCGCGGCGACGTTGGCCGGCAGATCGACGGACAGGATGGTGTCGCCTTTGGACACGACGAGCGCGCGCTGGATGACGTTCTCGAGTTCGCGCACGTTGCCGGGCCAATGATATTGTTCGAGGAGGCGCACGACGTCCGGGAGGATGGACTTGGGCTGCTTGCCGGTGCCCCGCGCGTATTTCTTGAGGAAATAATTCACGAGCAGCGGAATGTCGTCGCGGCGGTCGCGCAAGGGCGGCATCTGGATGCGCACGACGTTCAGGCGATAGAAGAGGTCTTCGCGGAACTCGCGTTTGGCGACGGCTTCCTCCAGCAGCTTGTTGGTGGCGGCGATGACGCGGACATTGACCTGGATGGGCTGGTTGCCGCCGACGCGCTCGAAGGTGCCGGACTGGAGCACGCGCAGAATCTTGGTCTGCGTCTGCAAACTCATGTCGCCGATTTCATCGAGGAAAATGGTGCCGTTGTTGCATTGCTCGAACTTGCCGATGCGCTGGACGGTGGCGCCGGTGAACGAGCCTTTCTCGTGGCCGAACAATTCGCTTTCCAGCAGGTTCTCGGGAATGGCGGCGCAATTGATGGCGAGGAACGGCTGACTGGCGCGCTGGCTGTGGTGGTAGATGGCGCGGGCGACGAGTTCCTTGCCGGTGCCGCTTTCACCGGTGATGAGCGCCGTGGCGTCCGAGGCGGCAAGCTGGCCGATGAGTTTGAAGACGTTTTGCATCGGCTCGGCGCGACCGACGATGCCGAGGTCGTAGTCCTCCGATTCGAGCATCGGCTGGTAGGAGACGACCTGTTTCATGTCGCGCGAGGCCTTGAGGGCCGAGGCGACGAGTTGCTTGAGCTTGGGGACGTCGAAGGGCTTGAGCAGGTAATCAAACGCGCCCAGCTTCATCGCCTCGATGGCGGTCTGCGTGGTGCCGTAGGCGGTCATCATGATGACGGGCACCTTGGCGTCGGACTGGCGGAGGCGGCGGAGCGTTTCGAGGCCGTTGATGCCGCCCATGCGGATGTCCATGATGACGAGGTCGGGACGGACCTTGGGAAGAAGTTTGAGACCTTCTTCGCCGCTGGCGGCGGTGGTGAGGTCGATTTCCGGCGAGTCGAGAATCCGCCGGAAGGAGTATTGCACGTCCTCTTCGTCGTCGATTAACAGAATTTTATCCATGCTCGTAAGGGTACGCCCGGCACATTCGGGCGAAAGATAACATGGTACGGCCTTTTTGCATTTTTTTTCTCACCGCGAGTCATTCGTGTATTTAATGGAAATGTGCCGTACGATGAATGAAGAGAAGCTCCAAGTTCAAAGACCGGTCGATGGAAACTGCGCGGCTGAACGTAACACCCAATGGCCTTGTCCACACTCCGGAGCCTGAATCGCCGGAGCGGGCCACCTTTTATGAATGCACGCACAATGCTCGGTCTGTCAGTTATTCTGAACGTGTTGTTGGTGGCGGTGGTGGCGCAAAACGCACGACAGCGCCCGCCTGCTCCCGAGCCGCCGCAAACTGCCGCGGCATCGTCGAAACCGCGACCGCGACCATCCGCCCGCCCGGAGCCAGCGCCCACCGTCGCGCCTTCCGAGCGATTCGATTGGTCCCGGGTGGAATCGGAGGATTACCGCCAGTACATCGCCAACCTGCGCGCCATCGGCTGTCCCGAGGAAACCATCCGCGACCTCATCGTGGCGGATGTCAACAAGCTCTACGCGCGCAAGATTGCGGCGCTGGCGACGGCCGCGCGCGAGTTCAAGTTCTGGCAGACCGGCGTATCGCGGTCGAAAACGCTGGCGGAAAACCGCCGGCAACTGAGCGTGTTGAGCAAGGAAAAGTGGGCGTTGCTCCGCGAGCTGCTGGGCGTCGATGCCGAATCGGAGTTTCGCAAAAACAATCCGGGCGCTGATTATTTGACCGAGGAACTGACCCTGGGCTTTCTGCCCGAGTCCAAGCGCGCGCGCGTGCGCGAAATCCTGGAGCGCTACCAGGAAATGGAATCGGAAGCGCAGCAGCGCCTCAGCGGGATGGTGTCGATGCGCGAGCGGAATGAATTGAAGAAAATCCGCGACCAGCGCCAGGCGGAACTGGCCGCCGTCCTCACGCCGCAGGAACTGGAGGAATACGAATTGCGCAGTTCCGCCACCGCCGAGAGCCTGCGCGCCCGGCTGGCCGGCGCCACGCTGACCGAGGAGCAATTCCGCCAGTTGTATCGCGCGCAGAAATCGTTCGAGGAATTGAACGCGCCGCCGACCGGGCCGATGGACCGCGCGACGGCGGAAGCGCGCGCGCAGGCGGCGCGGCAGCTCGACGAGCAATTCCGCGCGGTGCTGGGCGACCAGGCGTTTCGCGATTACAAGCGCATGCAGGACCCGTCGTACCGCGCCGCCGCCGACATCGTGCGCGACTATAGCCTGCAGCCGGCCGCCGCCGACAAGGTGTATGAAATCAAACAGGCCGTGGACGAACACATGCGCCAGTTGATGGCCGACCAGTCGCTGACGCGCGAGCAACGCATGGCCGCGCTCAAGGCCATCACTGAGGAAACCACCGTGGCGCTCATCGACACACTCGGCCAGAAGGGCTACGAAGCGTACAAACAGAATGGCGGGTATTGGATTCCCACGGCCACCAGCGGCGGGGTTGCTTACACGACGACGGATGGCAGCGGCAACGTTCGCGCCATGCGCATCGAGCAAGGTCCGGCCGGCGGGGGTGGCGGAACGCAAGGGATTTTTGTGGCGCCGCCGCCGCAGTGATGCCCGCGTTGGGTGAGCATCGGCAACAGGCTTGCGGAGAACCCACGCCCTGAGGGAACGGCGATGGGTGTGCCGCGTTGCTTTGGCGAATTTGGAAGCCGTGGAAAGTAGAGCGTCACCTTCCCCCTCACCCCGGCCCTCTCCCTTGGGGAGAGGGAGGCGTTGTTGCCGCGTTGGGTGAGCATCGGCAACAGGCTTGCGGAGAACCCACGCCCTGAGGGAACAGCGATTGGTGTGCCTCGTTGCTTGGCGAATTTGGAAGTCGTGGAAAGTGGAGCGTCACCTTCCCCCTCACCCCGGCCCTCTCCCTTGGGGAGAGGGAGGTGTTGTTGCCGCGTTGGGTGAGCATCGGCAACAGGCTTGCGGAGAACCCACGCCCTGAGGGAACGGCGATGGGTGTGCCGCGTTGCTTGGCGAATTTGAAAGTCGTGGAAAGTGGAGCGTCACCTTCCCCTCACCCCGGCCCTCTCCCTTGGGGAGAGGGAGGCGTTGTTGCCGCGTTGGGTGAGCATCGGGCACAAGGCTCGCGGAGAAACCCACCCCTTGAGGGGAACGGCGATTGGTATGCGCGCCGAACTCCAAAAAAGCAGTGCGCTGCGGGGGGCTTGTCCTTATTGTCGGGCCGCATGAACCGGCCGGTCAGTGAAGGAAACGATTTCCACGGCGCCCGCGTCGCCGCGCATCGACACGCGACGTCGTGAATGGCTCTTCCCCAACCCGCCGGCGTGACAGCCGCCGACGTAATGCCGATGTGCAGCCGGTGTTGGGCACGCCGTTGTTGCTCACCGATTACGACGCGCTTGGCGTGCGATGCGCGGAATGGGTCAAGGCAGATGCGCCGGTGGCGGTGGATTTCACCAACACGCACATCGTCACGTCGCGCCGCCACAATCCGGCGTTTCGCCGGACCACCGAGGCGATCGATTACTTTGTGCCGGACGGCATGCCGCTGGTCTGGTGTTTGAACCGGCTGGGCGCCGGCCTGAATGACCGCGTGTATGGCCCCACGTTCATGCGCCAGTTTCTCACAGGCGAAGGGCGGAATCTCACGCATTATCTGATCGGCGGCAGCGCCGAATGCGGCGAGCGCTTGAAGGCGGCGTTTCCCGGCGTGAAGTTTGTCGGCGGCTTTCACGGGCGCTGCCTGCTGGATGGCCATCTTGAAGGGAAGGCGGAGTTCGAAGTGCGGGCGCAACTGGAACAACTCGCGCCCGATTGCATCTGGGTCGGCCTGGGGACGCCCAAGCAATATTTCTGGATCGAGCGCCATAAAGCATTGCTGAAGCGGGGCGTCGTGCTGGCGGTGGGTTTCGCCTTCGATGTGAACGCCGGCACCAAGAAGGATGCGCCGCCCTGGATGCAACGCGCGGGGTTGACGTGGCTCTTCCGGCTCGGGTGCGAGCCGGCGCGGCTGGGCCCGCGCTATCTGAAATACAGCAGCTTGTTTCTGGCGTACCTCCTGCGGGAGGGACTGCGCGGGGCAAGCTTGCGGTGAGCGCCAATGCCGCCAGAGATGAATCAACCGGATCGCGTCAACGTGCTGGGTGTGGGCATCAGCGTGCTGAATCTTTCGTCGGCCACGCAATTGCTGGTTGAGGCCATGCGGCAAAGGACGCGCGGTTATGTTTGCGTGACCGGCGTTCATGGGGTGATGGAAGCGCGTCAGGACGAGGATTTCCGGCGCATCCTCAACCGCGCCTTGCTGTGCACGCCCGATGGCATGCCCATGGTCTGGATGGGCAGGCTCGCCGGGCGCCGCGAAATGGGCCGCGTTTATGGGCCGGATTTGATGCTGGAACTTTCGCGGGTCTCGGCCACACACGGGTTCCGGCATTTTCTTTACGGAGGCACGAATGGCGTCACCGCCGAGTTGAAAGACCGGCTGACCGCGCGCTTTCCCGGGTTGCAGATTGTCGGGACGTATGAACCGCCGTTTCGTCCGCTTGACGCGCAGGAGGAAGCCGGCCTCGTCGCCCGCGTGGCCGCCGCGCGGCCGGACATCCTTTGGGTGGGGCTGAGCACTCCCAAGCAGGAAAAATTCATGGCGGAATATCTGCCCAGGCTCGACGTGCCGCTCATGGTGGGCGTGGGCGCGGCGTTTGACATGCACAGCGGGCGGGTGCGGCAGGCGCCGCGGTGGATGCAGCGCTCGGGACTGGAGTGGTTCTTTCGGCTCTGCCAGGAGCCGCGACGGCTGTGGCGGCGTTATTTTCGCAACAATCCGCGCTTTGTGCTGCTCGCCGCCGCCCAGCTTCTTGGACTCAAGAAGTTTAGGCTGGAATAGCCCAATGCGCCCCACTAGCCTCGCCGCATTTTCGAAGTGCCAATGAAATCCGATAAAATTGTCGTTTGCGGCGCCGGGGGCTTCATCGGGGGACATCTGATTGCGGACCTGCTGCGCCAGGGACACACCAACCTTCGCGCGGTGGACATCAAACCGCTCAACGAATGGTTCCAGCGCTTTCCGCAGGTCGAAAACCTTCAGCTCGATCTCCAGGGGCGCGCGGAATGCGACCAGGCGGTGAAGGACGCCCGCCACGTCTATAACCTTGCCGCCGACATGGGCGGCATGGGGTTCATCGAGCACAACAAAGCCCTGTGCATGTTGTCGGTGCTGATCAACACGCACCTGCTCATGGCGGCGAAGAAGTTCGGCGCGGAACGCTTCTTTTACGCGTCGTCCGCCTGCGTTTATGCGGCGGACAAACAGGTGTCCGAGGACATCATCCCGCTCAAGGAAGCCGACGCCTATCCCGCGATGCCCGAGGACGGTTACGGTTGGGAGAAACTTTTCAGCGAACGCATGTGCCGCCATTTCCGGGAAGACTTTTCGCTCGTGACGCGCGTGGCCCGCTATCACAACGTCTATGGGCCGCACGGGACTTACACCGGCGGACGCGAGAAGGCGCCGGCCGCCGTCTGCCGAAAGGTCATCGAAGCCAAGCTCAGCGGCCGCCATGAGATTGAAATCTGGGGCACCGGCAAGCAGACGCGCAGCTTCATGTATATCGACGATTGCCTGAAGGGGACGCAGGCCATCATGCACAGCGATATCCTTGAGCCGATCAACCTGGGCAGCAGCGAGGTGGTCACCATCAACCAGTTGGTGGACATCGTCGAAGACATAGCCGGGCTCAAGCTCAAGCGCACTTACAACCTTGCCGCGCCCAAAGGCGTCAACGGCCGCAACAGCGACAACACGCTCATCCAGCGCCAGCTTGGGTGGGAACCCAACACCCGCCTGCGCGACGGCATGGAAAAGACTTACCGCTGGATTTACGACCAGATGAGCCGCGGGCGCTAGGTGCAGGTGGTTGTCGGCGGGCGAAAATCATGGCACGTTCGTAGTCAGTGCATGGCTGAACCAACGACACCCCCAGCGCGCCCCGACCTGCTCGTGGAAATGGCCGGTTGCTGGCGGCGCATTCCCGACAAGGGGCTGTTTTTCGGCCTGCTGGCGGCGTGGCTGGTGTTGTTCCAATTCCTGGGCAATTCCACCCTCGGATACGTCGATACCAACTCGTTGCTGTATTGGATGTTCAATGCTTACAACTCACCCAATTCCGACGACGGCCACGGCAATCTCATCCCCTTCGTCGTGCTGATCCTGCTCTGGCTCAAGCGCGACGAACTGCTCACGCTGACTCCCCGCATCTGGCCGCCCGCCTTGGCCCTCCTGTTTGTCGCGTTGGCGCTCCACTGGGTCGGCTTTGTCGTCCAGCAACCGCGCATTTCCATCGTCGGCTTTTTCTTTGGCATTTACAGCCTCGCGGGACTCATCTGGGGTCCTCAATGCCTGCGCGCCATTTTCTTTCCGTTCGTGCTCTTCGCGTTTTGTGTGCCGGTCGGTTCTTACGCCGAAAAAATTACCTTCCCGTTGCGCATGTTTGTGACCCATGCCTCCGTCGCCATCGCCCACACCGGCCTGGGCATCGACGTCATCCGCGACGGCTCGCGCATCTTTGATGCTGACCGTACCTTCCAATACGATGTCGCCCCCGCTTGCAGCGGCATCCGCAGCCTCATTTCGCTGCTCGCACTCACCACCATCTATGGCTTCCTTTCGTTCCGCAAAACGTGGAAGCGCGTCCTCATGGTCGCGGTTTCCGTGCCCCTGGCAGTCGCGGGCAACGTGGTGCGCATCACCACAGTCATCCTCGCTGGTGAGATTGGCGGGCAAAACGCGGGTCTGCTCATCGAAAACAAGTTCGGTTTTGTTACCTTCGCCTTCGCCGTCGTCTGCATGCTGAGCATCGGCTGGCTCATCCGGGAAAAGGATGCACCGGGCGGTGAATCCGCAGAGGCGCCCGCGAGCGGAGCATTTCCGCAGCCGCCGGTTGCCGATCGCAAATCAGCCATCCCATGAACCGGCAGAAATGGACCATAATGGTTGTTGCGCTTGGGCTGATGTCCGGGGCGGCGGGATTCATTTTGCACGCGAAGAATTCCCAGCGTCTGGGTGAGCCGGGACTCAAGTCCGAGGGGTTGCCAGACGGGAAGATCCTCGTGCCGCTGCCGGACGTGGCCGGATTTGCTTCCGTGGAACTGCCGGCCAGGCTGGAAGAACTGGGGGCGCTGCCGGCCGACACTTCCATCAACCGCCGCGGCTACAAGGCCGGCAACTTCGAGGCGATCCTTACCATCGTGACCATGGGCCGCGACCGCACCAGCATCCACAAACCCCAGTTTTGTCTCACCGGCCAGGGCTGGAGCATCGACCCCGCGCAAGTGGCGACTATTCCCATGACCCGGCCCAGGTCCTACGCTTTGCCCGTCAACAAACTCACCGCCACCAAATCTTACCAAACACCGACTGGCCGCACCGTAACCGAACACGTCCTATACATTTATTGGTTTGCCACCGAAGGCCAGGTAACCGCCTCCGACAGCTTCATGAAATCCATCGGCTTCGGAGTGCTTCGTACCGGCGTCCTTCAGCGCTGGTCCTACATCAGTTGCTTTGTCCCCTGCCTGCCCGGCCAGGAAGAGGCTGCGTGGATGCGCGCGAAGGAATTGCTGGCGGCGGCCGTGCCCGAGTTCCAACTCGCGGCCGCCGACTGACGCCCCGTCACTGCGGCAGGAACGGGAAGAGGCGCCGGCGCGCCTCAGGCGTCAACGGAGAGGCGTATTCGCTGATTTCAAATACTTCAACGTGTTGGATGGCGCCACCGCGCCCGGGGCCGTAGGTTTCGATGAGGCGCTGGCGGCAACGGTCGGCCATGTGCGCGGTGCGGCCAAGATAGAAGTCGCGAACCCAGTGTTTCCGCCCCTCCGGGTCCGTGGGCACACGGTCCAGAACGCGCTCGTTGTAGGGGAGCCACTCGAACATCTGCGATTCGTGGCAGGCGAGCATGGCGAGAATGGCGTCGAGCTGGCCGGTGATGTCGATGACGACATCCGGTTGCAGCGGGGCGGGCTTGGTGAAATCGTCGTAGAGGTAAGCAACGACCGGTTCTTCGCGGAGGATGGGCACCTCCGGTACAATGGCGGGAACGGTCATCATGAAACAGGCATCGCGCACCACGTTGCCGCAGGCGCGGTGGTCGGGATGGTAATCGTTGGTGCGATGCGTAAGAACGAGGTCGGGCTTGAACGTGCGGATTTCGCGAATGACCTGGAACCGGACTTCGAGCGTGGGCTGAAGCAGGCCGTCGTGATGGTCCCAGGTTTCGTACGCCGCCCCAATGACCCGCCCGGCGGCGGCGGCTTCGGCGCGGCGGCGCGCGGCCAGTTCGGGGCCAAACATCGTCTGGTGGCCGGCATCGCCGTTGGTGAGGGAGACGAATTTGACCACGTGGCCAAGGCTGCGATAAAGCGCACCGAGGCCGCCGGCGCGAAATTCGGCGTCGTCAGGATGCGCGCCGAGGACCAGGAGACGGAGGGGAGGCATGGGGCGGGGGAGGTGTTAAATGAGTTAAAACGGGTTCACGCGGAAACTCACACGCCTTTGAGGGGCAGGGAAACTTCGGCGCCGGTGCTGGCGGCGAGCAGGCCGGCTTCGAGGATTTCCTGCGCATCGCGCGCGAAGCGGTCGTTGCAGAGGCTGGTGAATTCCTCGCCGGTGCGCAGGCAATGGACAAAGTGCGCGGTGGCGTTGCGCAGGTGCGCGGGCGACTTCGGCGCCTTGACAACCACGCCGTCGGGATTTTTGTCGGACGCGTGGAGGAGTTTGCCGTCCTCGCCCGGTTGGATGACCAGCGTGCCTTTGGTGCCGTAAAGCATCACGACGTAGGAAGTCAGGTGGCCGATTTGCGTCCACGAGGCCTCGGCGATGGCCAGTCCGCGCGGGTAGGTCATGAGCAGCACGGCGTTGTCATCGACGGTGATGTCTTCCTTGACGAAGCGGCCGGCCACGCCCGTGACGCGCGAAGGCACGCCGAGGAACTGCCGCGCGAGCACCGCGCCGTAGCAACAGTAATCCACAAGCGCGCCGGCGCCGTTGAGTTCGGCGTTGTAAAGCCAGTCGGAAAAATAAGGCGAGCAGCCCATTTCCTTGGGGCCGGCGTGGGCGGCGCGGTATTTGACCTGCCAGATGTCGCCGATCTCGCCCCATTTGACCAGGGCGAGGGCTTTCTGCAATTGCGGCCACCAGGCAATGGGCCAGTTGACCATGAGGCGGACCTTGGCCACACGGACCGCGGCGAGCATGCGGTCCGCCCCGGCGAGGGTGGCGGCCATCGGTTTTTCGACGAGCAGATGCAACCCGCGCGCCGCGGCTTGTTCGGCGACTTCGACGCCCGTGGCGTTGTCGCTGTAAACGAGCACCGCGTGGAGTTCCTCCTTCTCGAGCATGGTTTCGTAATCGGTGTAAGTGGCGCACGAGTATTCGCGCGCGGCGCGGTCGAGCAACGGATGGTTGGGATCCGCGACGGCGATGAGTCTGGCGTCCTTAAGGTGTTGAACGTCCTTGAGATTGTCCCAGATGTGATCGTGCGTCAGACCGAGCACGCCGAGGCGGACCTGTCCCTTCATTTTCATAGTGTGAGCTGGCGATAGTTAGACGGCGGGAGCGGAAAGTGTCCAGCGCGCAGTGAGGCTGGCGCGAAGCTCAATTCATTGCGTCAGGAGGAGAGTCCGCGGTTGGCACGCCAGAGAAGAAACGCGCCGATGATCTGGAACAGGAAGTTGGGAACCCAGACAATCAGGTAGGGCCGGAACGCCGCGCGCGTTTCGAGGGCCTGGCCGAGGATGATGAAGCTGTAGTAAAGCGCCACCAGCACCACTGCCAGACCGATGCCGACGCTCGTCTCGCGGCGGTGCGTCCGGATGCCGAGGGGAATGCCGACCAGCGCGAACCCGATGCACGCGAACGAAAACGCCACCTGCCGATGGATGTGCACCTTGACCGGAGTGGCGTCCAGGTGCTGGCTTTCCAGTTCGCGCAACTTGGAGCGGAGCTGCGAAAAGGTCATGTCGCTGATCTTGGGTTCCTGGGCCGATTCGGTCGCTTCCCGCAAATCGATGGGGTCGGGGGTGAATTCACCCATGTGGGCGGTCTGCCAGCCGGCCTCATCACGTTGCATGTAATCAACGTCCCACAGCGTGAAAAGCGCCTTGTTCGTCGCTTGTTCCACGGTGAGTTTGCCGCGGGCGGCGACGATGTGTTCCTTGACGCGGCCGGCCTCGTCGCGCCGCTGGATCAGCAGGCCATTCAGCTCCGCGCCTTCGATCTTGCGCACGAAAATGCTGTAGCCGGGGAAATCGTTTACGAAGCGGCCTTCCTGCAGCAATGCGGCGGGCCGGGCCAGGCCGGCGCGCACGATCAATTGCTTGTAGGCGACGCGCGACGCGGGCGCGAGGTCCATGTTGACCCACGCGCACAAGGCGCTGAGGGCGATGCCCAGCAGCAGAATGGGCGTGGCCAGCGCGACCAGGCTGATGCCGTTGCCGCGGGCGGCGGTCAATTCCTGATCGGCGCTGAACCGGCCGAAGACCAGCAGCGTGGCCGTCAGCAGGCCCATGGGGAGGGCGAAAGCCAGGAGATAGGGAATGATCAACAGTAATGCCTGCAACACCATCCCGAACGAGGCCTGGCCGCCGACGAGCAATCCCAGGACTTCGCGCAAGACGTTGCCCAGCAGGAGCACGAAAATGAAGACCATCATGGTCATGAACAACGCGCCCAGCACCTGTTTGAGAAGGTAGAGATGGAGCGTTTTCATGCGGGCATGGCGAAGCCGGCGTTGCCCAAACAACGCGCGACCCATGGTTCCGGGAGCGATGCTTCCCAAATGCGCATGGGATGGAAATTAACGGAAACTGCGCGGAGTGTCACGTTTCGCCGGCCAGTTCCCGGTGCGAGCCGCGTCACTTCACCTCGATGTTGACCTGATTCTTTTCGAGGATGACGCCTTCGTTGCGGGAGAGCTGGGCCAGGGCGCGGTTGTAATCGGCCAGGGCGCGGAGTTCCGACGAGCGGGCCGCGGTCAAATCGCGCTGAAGCTGCAACACGACGAAGCTGGTGCTCTTGCCGTTGGCGAGTTTCTTTTCCTCGGCTTCCAGCGCGGCCTCGGCATAGAGGCGGGCCTGACGGGTGGCATCGACGCGTTCGAAGTTGGTGCGCGCCAGTTTCACGGCGTCATCGATTTCCACGACGATGCTTTGTTCCTGTTTCTTGAGTTCCAGCAGGGCGCGCTGGATGTCAACTTTGGTGGCCTTGTAGCGGTTGCGCGCCGCGGTGTTGTTCAGGGGGATGCTGAACACGAAACCGACCGAGTAAGGAACGTTGTTGCCGTCCTGAATGCCGCCCAGCGCGCCGTCGAGCGACGTGCCCAGGCCGTTGTGGCCATAGCTGAGCGACAAGTCCAATTGCGGGTACAACTGGTTCTTGTTGTAACGCAGCGTGATGTTCTGGCGTTCCAGGGCGAGTTTCAGTTTCTGAATTTCCGGCCGCGCATTGATGCCGCGGTTCCAGCTTTCCTGCACATCCAGCGCGGACGGCACGGCCAGCAGTGTGTCGGTCGGAGCGATGTCGGTCGGGCGCCAGGATTGATAATCGTCGGTGAGGAGGTTCTTGAGCGCATTCTGGCGGGACGCCAGTTCGCGTTGCGCGGAAAGCAAGTCGGCCTTGCGCGCGGCGACCTGCGACTCGGCCTGTTTTTCATCAAGCGGGGCCAGGGCGCCGACCTCGACGCGCTTCTTGTTTTCGGCGAGCAGGCGTTCGGCGAGTTCGAGCGCCTTCTCCTGCACCTTCACGTTGTCCTGCGAATAGATGAGTTCGTAGTAGGCCAGTTCGACGGCCAGGACGGTGTCCATGACCTGCTGGGTGAAGTCGAGTTCGGAAACGCGCAGGGCATTCTTGCCCACGGCGATGTTCAGGCGGTCGCTGTCGATCCAGCCGTTCTTAAGCAGCGGCTGCGTGACGGACACCGAGGCATCGGCATTGTACTGGAAGCTGGTGAAGGATGTGCCGCTGCTGCGCCGCATGCCGCCTTCCACCGTGTAGCTCAACCCAATGGGCGTCCGGCCCGTGAACTGCGGCCGGTAGTTTTCGGTGAAGTTCTCGGACGACGGCGACCGCAAGCTGGTGATGGGGTCAACGCGTCCGGGCGAGGACGAGAAGGAATGCGTGAATGGGACGCGAAAAGTGGGGTCGTATGCGCCGTACGCGCCTTCCAGGTCGTAGCCGCTGCGCTCGGGGCCGAAGCGGCTGATCTGAACATCGAAATTATGCTGGAGCGCCAGTTCGAAACAGTCCGCCAGCGAGAGTTGGCGGGTGCTCTTTTCAGCGGGTTGCGCCACGGCGGACGCGGCCAGCAAGGACAGGACAAGGGAGAAAGTCGTGATGGCTCGCATTGGCCGCGGAGTGTGCTTCATTTGGCTCGGTTCGTCAAATAAACGGTTGTGGTCAAGGCCGTTGATAGAACAACACGAAGCGGCAAAGGTTGCATGGGGTTTTACCCCGCCGCCCGCCGCAGACGGTCGGCAATGGCGCGCCATTCCGGCGTCTCGGGCAGCGCCTCCACCACAATCAAACCGGCGCCCGCGTCATCGCACGCGTGCAGTTCGCCATAAATCGCGCGCGCAAACGCCTCGGCGTCGTGCGGAATGACGCTCACGCGCCCGTAGCTTCCGCCCAACGGAATGCGTGTGTGCGCGATGACGTGAATTTTTGCGCGCGCATGACCGCTGCGAGCCGCGCGCGCTTCCAGTTCCGCTTCGTTGTTCCAATGCCAGACTTCCAGCTTCGCGCGCGGCGCGTAGTGCTTTTTCAACATCCCCGGGCTGCGCAAGGTTCCGCCTTCGCCACCGGCCGTTTGCAACTCGCCCGTGACCGCCAGCAGCGATTCCTCATGAATCATCCCCGGCCGCAACAAACGCGGCGGACTCACCGAAACATCAATGACCGTCGATTCGATGCCCACCTGCGCCTGCCCGCCGTCAATGATTAGACCGAGGCGGTGGCCAAGTGTTTTGCGGACGTGTTCGGCGTTGGTCGGCGAAATCCGGTTCGACGGATTCGCACTCGGCGCCGCCAGCGGAAAGCCGCACGCGCGAATCAGCTCCTGCATGAACGGATGGCTCGGCCAGCGCACGCCCACGGTGTCGCCGCCGGCGGTGACCACGTCGGGAATTTCCTTCGCGCGCGGCAGGACGATCGTCAACGGGCCGGGCCAGAATGAATTTGCCAGTTCTTCCGCCACCGAGGGCCAGTCACTCACGCAGCGGCGCGCCATCTCGCGATCCGCCACGTGCACGATGATGGGGTTGTGCGCCGGGCGGCCTTTGATTTCGAAGATGCGGCGGACGGCATCGGCATCAAAGGCGTTGGCGGCGAGTCCATACACGGTTTCGGTGGGAACCGCCACGACTTCACCGGCGCGCAATGCTTCCGCGGCGCGGGCGACGGCGGCGCGAAAGAGCGGCGCGGTATGCGTGGGTAAGATTTGTGCGTTGGGACGCAAATTCACTGCCGGAGTTGTAACGGCAAAGCGGGCCGCGCGCAATGCGGGGCGGTATGCGTCACCGCCGGGGCAGTACCGGTTCGATGCGGGTCACGGTGCGGAGGATGATGATGAAGGCCAGCGGATGCATCAGGCCGGCGATGACAAACGCCGGGCCGTAGCCTTGATGTTCGATGAGTCTGCCGACGAGAAATCCGAACAACATGCCGCCAAAGGCGCCGGCCGAGCCGAGCAATCCTTCGACGGAACCGACGACCTTCGAAGGGAAGAGGTCGGCGGGCAGGGTCTGGACGTTGGCGGACCAGAATTGGTGGGCGAACATGGCGAGGCTGTAGAACCCGATGGCGAGGTTCAAAGGCGAAGCCACGATGAACAGCGAGGCCGGCAGCAGCGAGGCGCTGATGCCGAGCGCGATTTTGCGGGCACGATCCAAGGTCACGTTGCGCCGCATGAGATAACAGCTCAACCAGCCGCCCAGCAGGCTCCCGGCGCCGGCGAACGCGTAGGGAATCCAGGCGAACGTGCCAATTTCCTTGATGTTGAGGTGGCGGACGTCGCCGAGATATTTCGGCAGCCAGAAGATGAAGAAATACCACGCGGAATCGGTAAGGAACTTGGCCAGCATCAGTCCAAGGACCTGCCGGTATTTAAACAAATCCAGCCAGCGGATGCGCGGTGGGTTGTCACCTGCCGCGGCGGAGAGCGACGCGCGGATGTGTTCGCGTTCCTCGGGCGTGATGAGCGGGCTGGTCGCGGGCGGCCGATAGAGTTTGATCCAGATCCAGGCCCAGATGAATCCGATGCTGCCGGTGATATAAAACACCCAGCGCCAGCCGAGATGATGAACAATCGCCGCCATCAACGGCGGGGCAATCACCGCGCCGACGGCGGAGCCGGTGTTGAAAATGCCAAACGCCAGCGAACGTTCCTTGGGCGGAAACCATTCGGCCACCGCCTTGCCCGAACCGGGAAAACCGCCGCCTTCGCCCATGCCCAGGAGAAAGCGAAACACGCCCAGCCCAAGCACGGACGACACGGTGCCGGTGAGGAAATTCGCCGCGGACCACCAGACGATCATCACGGCGTAACCGGCGCGCGTGCCCAGCCAGTCCATGATGCGTCCACCGCCTGCGTACATGATGGCGTAAGCGAGGAGGAAGAGGGAGGTCAGGTCGCCGTATTGTTTGTCAGAGATGGGGATTTCTTTTCTCACCTCGCCGACCACGACGGGGAAACTCTGGCGATCCAGATAATTGAGCGCGGTCGCCAGGGCAAGCAGGCCGGCAATCCACCAGCGCAGGTTCTTGATGGGCGGCATGCGCTTATGCCAGGGGGTTCATGGGACGCGCGCGAGCATGAAACGTGAGGCGACGCGGCACAAGGGGATTTTCAATTTTTGATTTTTGATTTGCGATTGGAGAAGCGCTGTCGTTGCTGGCTTTTGGGCGGCGTTTGCGGTAAGAAAGGTCAATCCAACGAAGCGTATGCGTGCGTGGACAATCATCATGGCGGTTGTTTGGTTGACGGTGGTCCCGGCGCTTTGGGCGGGCGTGGGCGATCCGCAGTTGCGCACGGATCATCCGTGGTATCCGGGCGAACTGGCAATATCGACATTCGAACGTTTGTTCACCACGCAGGCGGAACAATATGAGCGGACGGTGGGCGCGCGGCCCATCACGGATGAACAGAAGGCGCTGGCGGCGTGGTTCTGGCGCAACACGCATTACGCGCACGGCGAGGAAGGCGCGGAGAATTATTGGGGCGCGGGTTTCACCAGCAGCAAGGACATGCGCTCGCGAGAGTATTGGACGGGTTTGTTCGCGCACGGGTTCGGGTTGTGCGGCACCACGCATTCGCAGTGGACGGCGGAGTTCGAGCAATTGCTCGGGCACGGACGCGGGCGCGGCGCGGGTGTGGCGGGACACAATGCGTTTGAGGTGTTCCTGACCGGCGGCGCATATGGTGAGGGCAAATGGGTGTTGCTGGACCATGATTTGTCCACAGTGGTGTTTGATTCCGCGGGCGGCGCGCTGCTGTCGATTCCGGAAATCAAGGCAGACTTGAAACGGTTGATGGACCGCAGCTATCTGCCGCAGAAACAACGCGGCTGGCTGGTGTGCGGACTGCATCCAGGCGACGGCAGCAGTTACGCCGAATACAATGTGGCGGAGTATTTGCCCGGCTACGCCGGGCCGCCGCCAATGGTACACTTGCGGCGCGGTGAGACGTTGCGACGGTATTTCGAGCCGGGATTGGAGGATGGAAAAACATTCGTCTTTTGGGGCCGCAACTACAACACGGCCGGCATTCCCGGGCCGGAGCGTTCACTGACATGGGTGAACCAACCGGAGAAGATGCACGGCTCCACGACCGGCGCGGGTTATCAGGCGGGCCGGATGCGTTACGCGAACGCGGTTTATTCTTACCGTCCGGATTTCGCGAACGGCGATTATCGGGAAGGCGCCGTGGCGGAGGACGAACAGCAGGTGACGTTTGAGTTTTACACGCCCTACATTATCGCGGCCACGCCGGCGAACGACAAACCGTGGGGCATTTACGATGCCGGCGGGCAGAACGGACTCGTGTTGCGCGGGAAGGCGGAATGCGTGGTGAGCGTGTCCGTGAACCAGGGGCGGACCTGGACGGAGTGCGGCACGTTGCACGACGGCCTGGATTTGACGGACCGCGTGAAGGGGCATCGCCAATACTGGTTGCGCCTGGGCACGGGCGCGAAGACGCTGGCGAAATCCGGCCTGACCATCACGACGGTGTGCCAGGCGAATGTGGCGGTGCTGCCACGCTTGAAAGATGGCGGCACAATGGTGACGTTCCAGCAAAGCGGACGCGGGTTGGTTTCGGCCGGGCCGACCATCGAGCAAGCGAAGACGCGCGTGGTGGACGGCGATTTTAACACGCCGCGCGTGACGCTGGAACTGGCCTCGCCGCGCGGCGAGTCAATCACCGGCATTCACGCGGCGGCGCACGTGGCGTCGGGCAACCCGCCGGACGTGAAGATCCGGTATCACATCGATTACTCGACCGATGGCGGCAGGACGTGGCAGGGGTTGGTGAAGGATTGGACTGTTCCGCGGCGCGGTGACGAGCCGAAGGATTTCTGGTCGCAGAGTTTCTGTTACGGCGCGCGCGAACTGGCGCAACCCGTGCCGGGGCCGGTGCGGATTCGTTTTCACAACACGGGCGGGAAGAAATATCTCCGGGCCGAGGCGCACATCACTTATCGCGTCGCGGGCAGCGACGCAACGCGCGTCACGTATCACTGGCAGGACGAGGCGGGGGCGCGCCAGGAATCGCACGAATTCACGCCGGGTGGCGCGGCGAATTGGAAGCTATCGACGGGACGCAACGTGCGGACGCGGTGGGTCGAAATGACCGTGGCAGAAAGCCGGTGAGGCGGTGTCGCATTTTCGATAACACCGCAAGATTTGGTCAGCCCGGTTTCAAAATCGAGGAGCGCTTCGAACGCTGCGTAGGACAACGCCCGACACAATCGAGTGGGACTTGTAGGACGCACAGTCTTTTCGTGATTCAACGTTGCGCCTGGCATGGCGCTTGCACATGAGCGGCGCAGTTGAAGCCACGTTATGAAAAACAGCCCTGGCTGCGTCGATTGCGGCACGCAAGTGTCGCCGCCGCACTGCTTGTGCTGACCGCGAGCGCGCCGGCCGAGCAGTATGCGATGGCCAGGGCGAACCACACCATCCACGCCGATTCGTCGAACGATGCGCCCGCGTTGATCGGGCAACTCAGCCTGCCGCGCGAGTACGACTTTCCCCGCGCAGGCCGGATGGAAGTCGAGCCCGCCGCATCGACGGTGCTGACGAGCGATGAAACGCACGAGTTTCGCGCGGGCGCGAGCGAATCGTCTGAGATTCCTTGGGCTGACTACGAATTGCGTTATCGCATCAAGGCCTCGCGGCGGCTCGCGTTTGGCCTGGGCCTGTTCCACAGCGTTTACCACGACCTGCGCGCCTTGCGGCCGGTGGCTTCCTCGCTCCGAACGGATGAATTCACCGGGGCGCATGGCGCCGGCGTGTCCGCTCAGTGGCAGGCCACGGAGCGCTGGCGGCTGACGGTGGATTATTCGGTGTGGCAGAATCTGCAATTGACGGCGGAAGGTGAAGGCGCATGGCAGCAAGTGCGTTTGGGGTCGCATGTCGAACTGCCGTACGACCTGGAATTGAGCGGCGCGCTTTCTTATGTGGACGGCGCGCGCGTGAGGAACGTTCCCCTCTTCCTGCGCGTCGATCTCGGCTTGACCTGGCGGCCAACGAAGGCGGTCGAGGTGGTGCTTTCCGGGCAGCATTTGCTGGATGACCGCCGCCCGGAGACGGCCGGCTACCACGCGGAGCGCGGCAACGAAGTCATGCGCGGACTGTTCGGCAAGCTGGTTTGGTATTTCTGAGCGCCGCACAAGGCGCCATGGTTGAACTCGCCACCGGCGGGGCCGCAACCTATATTCCCGGCGCAATGAAGAAGCATCGCACGAAGGTTCCCTGGTTGTTTTTACCTGCCGCGCTGTTCCTGCTGCTTGCCGCGCCGTTTTTGATTGCGCAGAGCGAGAAGGCCGGCCCGCCGCCGGCCGAACCAAAGAAACCCACACGCGCGCCGGACGTGGTGTTCGGCGCGACGCCGGACGAAGCCATCGAGCAGATTTTGCGCATGGCGCAACTCAAGCCGGGCGATGTCGTGTATGACCTCGGTTGCGGTGACGGGCGCATCCTGGTCACCGCGGCGAAGAAATATGGCGTCAAGGGCGTGGGGGTGGACATCGATCCGTTGCGTGTGAAGGAGTCCATCGAAAATGTCCGCACGAACAAGCTGGACCATCTCATCACCATCAAGGAAGCGGACATGTTCACCGTCGATATCAGCCAGGCGACGGTGTTGATCCTTTATCTTGGCCCACACATGAACCTGAAGCTGCTGCCGCAAATCAACCAAATGAAACCCGGCTCGCGAGTGTTCTCATTCGACTTCGACACCCCCGGCGTGAAACCCACGGAAGTGCTGCGCGGCACCCGCCTCGACAACGGCCACGAATTTACAATTTACCAGTATGCGGTGCCGCTGACGCGGCGTTAATAAACCCACGAAACCACCCCGCCTGTCTGTATCAAAATTTGTCCCATATGAGACAAATTTTGATAGTTAAAGATTGAAGGTGCGAAGTTGTTGCCCGGCGTCGCGAAGCACTGACTGCCTTCGGTTCCACGCCCTTCGTCCCAAGTAGTCGGGCGGCAGGATTCGCACGGGGAGAAGCGGGTCGTTGGACACGGCATCCAACCACGCCTGACGCTCGGCAGTCGCCCAGCGCAGGAGCGCCTTCGCCGCCGCTTCGGTGCGCAATGCGCCTTTCGGGCGGCCCTCAAGAATCTTCTGATGCACGTTGTATCGGTGGTTGATTCGTTGAAAATCCCACGCGCCAGCGACGATGTCCGCGTCAGTCTCGCCTGCGCACGGGCGCGCTTCCAGCAGAACGAGCGACTCGACGTTCACTTTTCCCCCGCCAAGAATTTCGCGTTCCTTTTCCAACGGGTTCGGGGTGATCCAGACGCTGTTTTGCAGGTAACCGAAGCCTTCATTGCGCAGATAGCGTCGCAAGCGGCCCCGGTCGCTGTTCCGCGCCGTCGGGACATCAAACAACACGAGGCGCCAGCGTCCGTCCCATTTGCGTGACCACCGGGCCACCGGGTCGCGCCCACCCAGGGCTCGCAGACGACCTTGCGCCGTCAGCCGATACATGCGGTCGTCTGGTGCGGCAGGGTCGCGCTCGATCAATTGTTGTTTTTCAAGCCGGTTCACACGAAGCATCAGGCCGTTTCGATAAGCCCATCCCTCGTATGTTTCCATCACGTGGCGGGCGGTGGGGCGCATCAAGAAGTCAGCGGTCCAGAGCAGAAGATTCAAGAATTCATCGGTTCGCGAATGCATCGCTGTAAAACTGCCGGAAAGCCAGATAATCACAATATCAAAAAATGTCTCATATGAGACATTTTTTGATAGGGATGAAATTGAGGGAACAGGAGGTCATTGACTTTTGTGGGTGACCCATTACGTTCCCGCGCGTGCTGGCCAGATTTTCCAGGCTGATGGTCGTGGTGGCGCTCGTCTTCGCGGTGGGCGCGCATTGGGCCATTCTCCAGTCGGTGGCCTGGGTCAGCATGGCGGTCACCTATTCACAAGACGCGCCGCTCGGTGAGGCGCTGGCCAAAACCTTCGACGGCAAGCATCCCTGTTCGCTCTGTAAATTCGTCGCCGACGGCAAACAATCCGAGAAACAGCGCGAGGCGCAAAAGCCCGTGCCGAAGCTCGATTTGCTTGCAGCAGTTCCGCGCGTTTTCCTGATGCATCCGCCGGTTCCCGCGCCGGCTGATTTGCTGGCGTTTGATTATTCGCCGCCGGTTGATTCACCCTTCCTCCCGCCTCCTCGCATGGCTTGATCCGATTTTCGCGGTTCGCCCCACCGAATCGCGCCGTTCGGATCCTCTCCCTGAAACGCACACCTTCGCGGTGTGCTGTCTCCTGTTTGCGCTCGTGTTGTATTCGCGAGCGGCTCGTTTCCTGAATAAAAAAACCTTTTCTGCCTGCGCTATGCGCGGGCTTGCAGCAATGAAGACTCATTCCGTTCGTGCCCGCCAGGTGGCGGCCAGTTCCCTCCTTCTCACCGCAGCCATCATGGCCCATGGCCAGGCCGCGACCAACGTCACCACGCGCCTGCCCGAAGTCGTCATCCGCGCCACGCCGGACAGTCCGTCGCTCACCGTGCCCTCCTTCTCGCTCGCCAGGGAACAAATCGAACAGATTCCCGGCGGGGCAAACATCGTCGATGCCGAGGACATCAAACGCGGGCGCGCCTCGACGTTGAAGGACGCGTTGGACTTCTCGCCCGGCGTCCTTGTGCAAAACCGTTTCGGCGCGGAAGAAGCGCGCATCTCCGTGCGCGGTTCGGGTCTGCAACGCACGTTCCACGGGCGCGGCCTCAAATTGATGCAGGACGGCGTGCCCTTGAATCTGGCAGACGGCAGCTTTGACATGCAGGCGATCGAACCGTTGTCCACGCGGTATATCGAGGTTTTTCGCGGCGCCAACGGCCTTCGGTACGGTTCCACCACGCTCGGCGGCGCGGTGAATTTCGTGGCGCCGACCGGCCATGATGCCGCTCCCTTTCAAGCGCGCGTCGAAGCGGGCAGTTTCCAGTATCTGCGCGGCCAGGCCAGTTCAGGGCAGGCCTTTGACCGGTCGGATTACTACGCCTCCTTCACCCATTTTTCGCAGGAAGGATTCCGCGACCATTCCTCGCAAAACAACCAGCGCGTGTTCAGCAATCTCGGCTACAAATTGCGCGATGATGCGGAAACGCGCTTCTATTTTACCTACGTGCGTTCCGATTCGCAGCTTCCCGGCAGCCTTACCAAGGCGCAGATGGAAGCGAATCCCCGGCAGGCCAATCCCGCGAACCTCGCCGGCTACCAGAAGCGCGATTTCGAATTGATCCGCGTGGCCAACAAAACCGCGATCGAGGCCGGCGAAGGCGCCATCGAGATTGGCACGTTCTGGTCGCACAAGGATTTGTTTCATCCCATCTTCCAGGTGATCGACCAGAACTCGCACGATGTGGGCATCAACGCGCGTTACCACATCGACGGGGAACTGTTCGGGCGGCGCAACCAGTTCACCATCGGCCTTGGCCCCACCTACGGCTGGCTGGAGGACAATCGGTTTTTGAATGTCGGCGGCCAACGCGGCGCGCGCACCGGTGATTCCCAGCAAATCTCGTACAATCTGGACCTCTACGCGGAGAATCAGCATTACCTGAACGAGTCACTGGCGTTGGTGGCGGGTGTGCAACTGAGCCAGGCGAGCCGCGAATTTCGCGATTCCTTTCTCGCCGATGGCAACCAGTCGCAAGACGAGGATTACTTCGGCGTGAATCCCAAACTGGGTTTGCGATACGAGATCAACGACCGGGTTCAACTCTTCGGCAACGTGAGCCGCAGCTTCGAACCGCCGTCGTTTGGCGAACTCGTGCGCCCGGCGCTTGGGCCGGTCGTCAATGGCTTGCTCGCGTTGGAGGCCCAGACCGCCACCACGGTGGAAATCGGAACACGCGGCGAAGCGGGGCGTTTTGCCTGGGACCTCGCGGTCTATCGCGCGTGGATTGAAGATGAACTGCTGAGTTTCCAATTGCCGGGCGGACCTCCCGGCGCCACCGCGACCATCAACGCCAGTTCGACGATTCACCAAGGCGTGGAACTCGGCCTATCCACGACGCTTTGGGAAGGCATCACCACCGGGGCCGGGCCGGACGATTCGGATCGCCTGCTGTTTCGCCAAACCTACCTTTGGAGCCATTTCCGCTTCCAGGACGACGGGACGTTCGGCAACAACCAGTTGCCCGGCCTGCCGGAACACTACTATCGCGGCGAACTGCTCTACGAACATCCCAGCGGCTTTTATGTCGGGCCCAACGTCGAATGGTCGGCAGTGAAATATCCCATCGACATGGCCAACACGTTCTTTGCCGACCCGTATGCGCTGGTGGGTGTCAAGGTCGGCTACCGGACAAAGAAGGGTTTTTCCGCCTTCTTTGAAGTGCGCAACCTGGCGGACAAGGTCTATGCCGCCACGACCGGCGTTGTGACAACCGCCACCCCGGCCGCCGCCCAATTCCTCCCCGGCGACGGCCGGGCGTTTTACGGCGGCATTGAG
>JBFMBT010000021.1:0-34407 GCA_040754875.1 Verrucomicrobiota bacterium
TACCGCGTGATGCCCGGCGGGCTCACGCGCGTGGCGCTCGAAGCCGGCGGGCGTTTCATTTCGATGCAGCGCGGCGGCGCGAGCAAGGACACGTGGGTGCTGAGCGAAAAGCCGGTCGAGGAAGTGAGCCTGCTGCATCCGGCGGGGCACGACATCGAATTGCGTCGCGTGGGCAACAACCTGCCCAGCCGGCTGGCGGACAATTTCTACTGGCTCGGCCGTTACGCCGAACGTGCCGACGCCACGGCGCGCATGCTGCGCAGCACGCTGTTGCGCTTCAACCCCGAGAACACCGGCGGCGCCATGCCGCTGCTGACGCCGATTCTCGACACGCTCGAAGCCCAGGGCCAGATCATGGATGTCGTCAAGCGCCCGGAGTTGCGCCAGAACGCCGAGGCGCTGGAGGCGGAATTGCTGGCGGTGATTTTCGATTCCGACCGCCCGGGCAGCCTGCGGCAGATCGCGGCGCAATTGCAGCGGCTGGCGATGATGGTGCGCGACCGCCTTTCCACCGACACGTGGCGCGTGCTCACCGAATTCGACGACCGCGTCATGGCGCCGGTGGCACAATCAACCTTGCTCGCGGGCGAAGCCATCGGCCTGTTGAACGAAGTCATTCTCAGCCTGGCGTCCTTCCACGGGCTGGCGATGGAAAACATGACGCGCGCGCAAGGGTGGCGCTTTCTGGACATGGGGCATCGCCTCGAGCGCGCGGTGTATCTGTGCAACTTCACGCAAAGCGCGTTGCGCTCGCCCGAGGCGGACAACGCCAGCCTGCTGGAAACCGTGCTCGAAGTGGCCGACTGCTCCATCACCTATCGCTCGCGCTACAATCTGCTGCCGCACATCGCGGCGGTGTACGACCTGGTGTTGCTGGACGAAACCAGCCCGCGGTCGCTGCTCTACCAGCTCAACCAGTTGGTGAAACATTTCGACCGGTTGCCGCGCGAGAAACAGAGCGCGCTGCCGTCGCCGGGCCAGCGGCTGTTGCTCGACAGCGTGACGCGCCTGCGCCTGGCGGATCCGACGGAGCTGGGGCGGCTGTCCAAGGGCTGGAACGAAAGCGCGTTCGCCGAGGTCATCAAACACGTCGGCGCGGCGCTGCCCAAACTATCGGACGCCATCGCGGTGAGTTACTTCGCGCATTCGGGGATTTACCGGCAATGACCTATCGCATCATCCATCGCACGACCTACGACTACGCCGAGCCGGTGACGGTGTCGCATCATGCGGCGCGGCTGGAACCGCGCGTCACGGCGACGCAGCAGCGCGAGGATTTCCAACTCACGATTGCGCCGGAACCGGCGGCGCGCAAGCTGCGCAAGGATTACTTCGGCAACGGCGTCTGTTTCTTCAGCATCCAGGAATTGCATGGGCGGCTGGAGGTGATTGCGGAGAGCCGCGTGACGGTGCTGGCCAGCACACCGCCCGCGCCGGGGCTGTCGCCCGCGTGGGAGCACGTGGTGGAGATGTTCAGCGACCCCGTGGCGCCGGAGGTGGTGGAACCGTATCAATTCGTGTTCGATTCGCCGCTGTTGCGCGTGTCGCCGGACATGGCGGATTACGCGCGCGAAAGTTTCCCGAAGGAAAAGCCGTTGCTGGCGGGCACGCTGGATTTGACACGGCGCATCCACGCGGATTTCAAGTTTGATCCGGTGGCGACGACGGTTTCGACACCGCTGGAGGATGTGTGGAAACAGCGGCGCGGGGTGTGCCAGGATTTTGCGCATCTGGCGATTGCGTGCCTGCGGTCGCTGGGGTTGCCGGCGCGTTACGTGAGCGGCTACCTGCGCACGCGCCCGCCCGAGGGCAAGGAGCGGCTCGTGGGCGCGGATTATTCGCACGCCTGGGCGTCGGTGTATTGCCCGGGATATGGGTGGTTCGAGTTCGATCCGACGAACAACCTCGCGCCGGAACAGGAACACATCGCCGTGGCCTACGGCCGCGATTTCAGCGATGTGAGCCCGGTCAGCGGGATACTGACGGGCGGCGGTCGGCACACGGTGAACGTGGGGGTGGATGTGGAAGTGGTGTAAAACTTCAACTCCCAAACTTCAGGGAAGCGAGCAGGACGAAACCAGTCCGGCCTACCGTCAGGCCCCCCTCAGACTCATGGCAACCTTGCGAGCTTGGTTTTTGCGGTGCGAACATAATTCCGTCGAACTTGAACTTCCGGTTCTCCAGTTTTATCCAAAACATTCGCGGATATAAAAATCGTCGTTTTTTCAGATAATTCAACCACCGGCTGCGTGGCATCTACCGGGAATATGCCCTCCCACCACTCGTTTATCGAAGTCAGGTCCGGACCCTTCTGATCCTCGGGTGAGGCCACAAACTTGCCCGTTATATTGGCGGAGATTCGAAGCATATCTTCACCATTGTGTCTGGTGATTTCGCTAAAAGTTACGGTCCCGTCGACGTCGTCAAATTTGAAGCCTGAAGCATCCCCCTCTTTCAGGAGTCTCGGATTGATTTTCCATGTGTCCCCCGGTTTCTTTCGACTCTTCGTGCCGAAAGTCTCATCGTCATCTGACTCACTGGTCTTGAGCTCGGATACCATTGACAAGGCCCGATGGACATCTCCTTCAGCCGCTTTGCCGCCAATTTGAAATACCAGTTTTTGGCCATCAAATTTCCTTGCTACCGCAAGTCCGCCCGGCAGGAAAAACAGTTTTTTGCCATCGCGGGTCACTTCCACTTTTTCGATGACGTAAGAGACACGAGATGCTTGGGTCTTCGGGTTAACAGCGTCGATAATTACGGTTGCGTCAAAATACACGGCAAAGACGTCGTTGGTTTCTTTGATAACACGACCTTCCTTGATCGTTGCCTTTTCGAGGCGCTCTTCCACTTGGGTGACTTGCCGGTATCGCTCTCCAGCCGTTGTCGGCCGGAACAGGCGAATTTCATAATCCTGTCCGCAGAGTGGCAGGACTAACAATGTGCTGAATACGATTTGTGCGCATAGTCTCACGCGCGCCAGCGTCCCAAATCCTGAGGTGCTTGTCATTCCTGGACTCGTGTGAATTTTATCCCCGCCGACCTACCCTGTGGCTTTCATTTTGCGTTTGGAGCGGGCCGCACATCCGTGTGTAATGGGCGCATGTTGAGATTCGCCATGATTCCCCTGTTGTTGCTGGGTGTTTCCCTCGCCGCCCAGGACAAACCGAAATTGCAACTCGTTCTCCCGGCCGACGCCCCGGCGCGCGCCGCCGCCCCCATCCAGGTGGGCAACGCCTTCCCGCACCTCACGGTCATCGCGCCCGGCGTGGGCAGCGACAGCGAGACCGGCATCGGCGCGCTCATCCCGTGGGCGGACAAGCTCTGGGCCGTCGGCTACGTGGCGCACATCCGCGGCTCGGGCATCGGCCTGTATGAAATCAGCGAAGACATGACGATGCGCAAGCATCCGGCGTCGGTCACCGGCACGTTCGCCAACCGCCTGGTGCATTGGGAATCCAAACAGGTCATCATCGGTCCGCACGCCATCGATCCCGAGGGCAACGTCCGCACATTTGACGCGCTCAAGTCCCATCGCCTCACCGCCACCGCCCGGCATCTCACCGACCCCACCAACAAGGTCTATTTCCTTACGATGGAAGGCCTGTTGTTCGAGGCCAACGTGAAATCGCTCGAAGCGAAGCAACTGTTCAACCTGAACCAACAACTCAAACTGCCCAAGGGCGCGCAACCGCATTACAAGGGCGCGTTCTCGGCGCAAGGCCGCCTCGTCGTGGCCAACAACACCTACGAAGAACCGGAATTCCTCGGCACCCGCCACGCCGGGCGGCTCGCCGAATGGGACGGCAAGGCGTGGACCGTGCTGGAAGAAAATCCGTTCATCGAAGTCTCCGGCAAACAGAATCCGCGCGTGGGCGGGCGTTACGGCAACACGCTGTTCGCCGTGGGCTGGGACCGCAACTCCGTCATCTTCCGCGTGCTGCACGACGGCCAGTGGTCGCGCTACCGCCTGCCGCAGGGCAGCCATTCCTGGGACCACACGTGGAACACCGAATGGATGCGCATCCGCGAGGCGCAGACGGAACGCTACTTGATGGACGCCTTCGGCATTTTCTACGAACTGCCGCCGATGGTGTATGGCGGCCGGGTCTGGGGCGTGCGGCCCATCGCCAACCACCTGCGCATCACACCCGATTTCTGTTACTGGCGCGGCCTGTTCGTGATGGCCGGCGACCAGACCGACAACGCCGTCGGTCAGCCGCAGAGCGGCTTGTGGTTCGGCCAGATCGACGACCTCTGGCGCCTGGGCAAGCCCTCCGGCTGGGGCAGCCTCTGGCGCAACGAAACCGTCAAGGCCGGCGCCATCTCCGACCCATTCCTCATGACCGGCTTCGACAAAAAGACCCTGCACCTCGCCAATGAATCGGATGCCGCCATTACCATCGTGGCGGAAGTGGATTTTCTGGGCGATGGCACGTGGAAGAAATACCTGGAGTTCAATTTTGGACCAAAGGGTTACACGCACCACGAATTTCCGGACGGTTTCAGCGCGCACTGGTTCCGCCTGCGCGTGGACAAGGAGGCAAAGCTGACCGCGCATCTGATGTATCGGTGAGGCGGGGTTTGAATCGATGCGATTAGAAGCGGGCAACGACGTGCTGAGGCTCGGAGTCCCGCCTTCAGGCGGTTGGGCGTCGCCCTGTCAACAACCAAAGGAAATCTCCACGCGCTTCGAATGGCAACGCCCTCGCCGGCTGAAGCCGGGACTCCGAGCCATCTGCAAAGAAACTTGCCCGTGGTTCTGCTTGGACGCATGCTGGCGGGCCAATCCATGAAAGCGACACTGGTTCTTTCCACGCTCCTGGCCGTCCACACCGTCCACGCCGCGCCGGCCCCCAAGCCCACGCCGGGCGATGAAATGTTCGCCAAATATTTCCGCGCGGAAACGGAGAAGATTTCCCAAGCCAGCCTCGCGGACGTGAAGTCGCTGGCGGACTGGCAGGTGAAACGCCAGATTTACAAGCGCCAGTTGCAGGAGATGCTGGGCCTGCTGCCGTATCCTGAGAAAACGGATCTCCACGCCACCATCACCGGGCGCACCGAGCACGAGCAGTTCTTCGTCGAGAACCTGCATTATCAATCGCTGCCCGGCCTGTATGTGACGGCGAACCTGTACGTGCCGAAGGGGCTGACCAAGCCGGCGCCGGCGATTCTTTACGTGTGCGGCCATGGGCCGGTGAAGCGCGACGGCATCAGTTACGGCAACAAGGTCACCTACCAGCATCACGGCGCGTGGTTCGCGCGCAACGGTTATGTGTGCCTGACCATCGACACGATTCAAATGGGCGAACTCGAAGGCTACCATCACGGCACGTATCGTTACGACCTGTGGTGGTGGAACTCGCGCGGTTACACGCCCGCGGGCGTGGAGGCGTGGAACAGTATTCGCGGGCTGGATTATTTGCAATCGCGCAAGGAAGTGGATCCCGAGCGGTTGGGCGTCACGGGCCGTTCGGGCGGCGGCGCCTACAGTTGGTGGACGGCGGCGCTGGACGAGCGGGTCAAGGCGGCGGTGCCCGTGGCCGGCATCACGGACCTGCACAACCACGTGGTGGACGGCGCGGTGGAGGGGCATTGCGACTGCATGTTCATGGTGAACACGTACCGCTGGGATTACGCGCAGGTGGCCGCGCTCATCGCGCCGCGCGCGCTGCTGCTGTCCAACTCGGACAAGGACCGCATCTTCCCGCTGGACGGCGTGATGCGCGTGCATTTTGACGTGGAAAAAATCTACGGGTTGTACAAGGCGGCGACCAACTACGGCGTGCTCATCACCGAGGGGCCGCACAAGGACACGCAGGATTTGCAGGTGCCGGCGTTCCGCTGGTTCAACCGTTTCCTCAAGGGCGAGGACAAACCGGTGGCGATGGTGGCGGAGAAATTCTTCGAGCCGCAGCAACTGAAAGTCTTTTCCAGCCTGCCGCGCGACCAGCGCACGACGAACATCCACGACACGTTTGTGCCGATGGCGAAGCTGCCGGAGATCAAGAGCGCGTCGCAATGGACCGAGCAGCGCCAGGCGTGGTTGGCGGAGTTGCAGAAGAAGACGTTCGCCGCGTGGCCGAAGGACGACGCAGCGTTGGACCTGAAACGCGCGTTCGAAATGGAACGGGACGGCCTGCGCTTCCGCGCCTACGATTTCACGAGCCAGGAAAACGTGCGGCTGCGCCTCTATCTGCTGAACCGTGCGAGCGTGAAGCAGCCGGCGGAGATCGAGTTGCGCGCGCTGGATGAATCGGAATGGGCGGAGTGGCTGGGCATGTTGCGCGCGGGATTTGTGCTGGAACTGCCGCAGGAACTGGCGCTGGCGCCAAACGTGAAGGCCAACGAGGCGGGCTTCGCCGCGTTGCGCGAGAAACTCAGGGACAGCCATGCGGTGCATGCGTTCATCGCGCCGCGTGGCGTGGGGTTGACGGCGCCGGCGAATGACAAACGCCATATCACGCAGTTGCGCCGGCGGTTCATGCTGCTGGGCCAGACGCTGGACAGCATGCGCGTGTATGACCTCCGCCGGGCGGTCGATGCCTTGCGCACGCGCCCGAATTTCCAGAAGGCGCCGATCATCCTCTCCGCGCGCGGCCCGATGGCGGTCAACGCGTTGTATGCGGCGGTGTACGCGGACCAGGTGGCGCGCGTGGAACTGACGGCCTTGCCGGCGTCCCACCAGAACGGCCCCGATTACTTGAACGTGCTGCGCGTGCTGGACATTCCCGCAGTGGTCGCGCTGGCGGCGGAACGCGTGCCGGTGCGGCTGCGCGAAACCAACGCGGCCGACTGGGCGTACCCCGCGCAAGTGGCCGCGGCGCTGGGTTGGGACAAGGAGCGGATCAGCATTGAAGCATCCACAGCCGGCCGGTAATCAGGGGCGTCGTTCCATGTTGCGTCAAAATTATCACGAACTGAACCTCGCCACGCGCGGGCGCGGGTTTTACGAATTCACCGGCGAAGTGCAGTCCCTCGTGCGCTCCTCGGGCATCCAGACCGGCCTGGCGACGCTGCATCTGTGCCACACCTCGGCCTCGCTGTTGATTCAGGAAAACGCCGACCCCGAGGTGAGGCGGGACCTAGAACGCTTCTTTGCGCGGCTCGCGCCCGATGGCGACCCGCTGTTTCGTCACACCGCCGAAGGCGACGACGACATGCCCGCGCATGTGCGCACGGCGTTGACCGCCGTGAACCTCGGCATCCCCATCGCGCGCGGCGAACTGACCCTCGGCACCTGGCAGGGCATCTACCTCTGGGAACACCGCACCCACCCTCACCGCCGCCGCGTGACCGTGCATCTGTTGGGCGAGTAGATGACGCAACCCCGCCCCGTGTTTGACACCACCCGGTACCCAATTACATTGCGCGCGCATGTCGAAAGCGGCGCCGTTGCCGGCCATCCGCCTGCGCGGGGTCCGGCACAACAACCTGAAAAACTTCGACCTCGATCTGACCCTGGGCCGGCTCATCGTCGTCACCGGCCCGAGCGGTTCGGGGAAAAGTTCGCTCGCGTTCGACACGCTCTTCGCCGAGGGCCAGCGGCGCTACATCGAGACCTTCTCCCCCTACGCGCGCCAGTTCTTCGACCGCATGGACAAGCCGCAGGTGGACAGCATCGAAGGCATCCCGCCGGCCATCGCCATCGAGCAGCGCAATGCCGTCAAGACCACGCGCTCAACCGTCGGCACGATGACGGAAATCTGCGATCACATCAAATTGCTGTGGCCGCACATCGCGCAACTGCATTGCCGCCAGTGCGGGCAGGTGGTGCGCAAGGATACGCCGCAACAAATCTGGTCGGGCTTGCAGGCGGCGAGTGATTCGGGCACCGAGGTGCTGGTCACGTTCGGCCTGCCGCTCACGGAAAAACTTTCGCTCGAAGAATCGCTCGCGCTGGTCGAGCGGCAGGGTTATCAGCGGTTGCTGCTCAGCGCGGAAGCGTTGCGTCTGGAGGAGGCGGCGGCGCGCCTGCGCGAAGCCAAGGCGCATTCGTTGACGGTGATTCAGGACCGCCTGAAGCTCGCGCCAGCGCAGCGCGCGCGTTTCGTGGAGGCGTGCGAACAGGCGTTTCATTTCGGCAAAGGGCGGTTGACGATTCACTGGCTGGGCGGGGCCTCGGGCGCGATTCAACGCGCGGAGGCGTTCTCGAACCGCTTTCATTGCGCGCGGTGCGACATCGAATATCGCGAGCCGTCGCCCGCGTTGTTCAGCTTCAATCATCCGCTGGGCGCGTGCCCGGCGTGCCGCGGATTCGGCCGCATCATCAGCATCGATTACCGCCTGGTCATCCCCGATGAATCGCGCACGCTGGCGCAGGGCGTGGTGAAACCGTGGCTCATCGGGCACGGGCTGGAGAGCCAGCGCGACCTGATGACGTTTTGCAAGAAACGCAAGGTGCCGGTGAACGTGCCGTTCCGCGAGCTGGACCCGAAGGTGCGCGACTGGGTGATCGATGGCGACCCCGATTACGGCAAGGATGACGCGCATCGCTGGCCGCGCCTGTGGTACGGCGTGAAGGGTTATTTCCGCTGGCTCGAATCGAAGGCTTACAAGATGCACGTGCGCGTGCTGCTCTCGCGTTACCGCGCCTACACGCCGTGCCCGACCTGCCACGGCAAACGGTTTCAACCGGAGGCGCAATTGTTCAAGGTGGATGGCGCGATGACGCTGGCGGATTTCTACGCGCTGCCGGTTCGCGACGCGGTGGAGGTCGTCGCGAAACTCAGCGCGCGATTTCGCCCGAAGGCGTCCGAGCCGCTGGGGCTGGTGCTGCGCGAGGTGCAGTCGCGCCTGAATTACCTCGCCGAAGTGGGCCTGGGTTACCTGACGCTGGACCGCCCCACACGCTCATTGTCCGGCGGCGAAACCGAGCGCGTGAACCTCACGACGTGCCTGGGCACGGGGTTGGTGAACACGTTGTTCGTGCTGGACGAGCCGAGCGTGGGGTTGCATCCGCGTGATACCGACCGCTTGGTGCGCGTGTTGCAACGGCTGCGCGACGCGGGCAACACCGTGGTGGTGGTGGAACACGAGGCCAGCGTGATGCGCGCCGCCGATGAAATTGTGGACCTGGGGCCCGGCCACGGCGAAACGGGCGGACAGGTGGTGTTTCAAGGCCCCTTCCGCGACGTGCTGAAAGCGGAGCAATCATTGACAGGAAAGTATTTGAGCGGAAAGAGAAAGGTGGAAATCCCGGAGCGGCGCGCGGTTCTCCCTCTCCTTGGGGAGAGGGCCGGGGTGAGGGGGACCGACGCGTCGCATGCCCGGATGATCCGAACGCAAACACCGGCAACGTTGACCCTCTCCCACGCCTCCCTCCACAACCTCAAAGACCTCACCGTCGAAATTCCCTTGCAACGTTTCGTGTGCGTCACCGGCGTGAGCGGCTCGGGCAAGACGACACTCGTGCGTGAAGTGTTGCTGCCCGCGCTGGCGGCGCATTTGCAGGCCGAAGGCGTCACGCGCAACAAGGACGAAGACGACAGCCAGGACGACGAGACCGAGCCAGGCCACGCGGGCGGCACGTCGGTCGAGGGCTGGGAGGCGCTCGGGCGTGTGGTGCTGGTGGACCAATCGATTCTCGGCAAGACGCCGCGGTCGAATCCGGCGGTGTATATTGGCGCGTTCGATGACATCCGCGACGTGTTCGCGCAATCGCCGCTGGCGAAACAGCGCGGAGTGAACGCCAGCGCGTTCAGCTTCAACTCCGCCCAGGGCCAGTGCGAGCGCTGCCGCGGCGCCGGCTTCGAGAAAATCGAGATGCAATTTCTGAGCGACGTCTTCATCCGCTGCCCCGAATGCGACGGCCGCCGCTATCGCCCCCACATTCTGGAAATCAAAATGGAAGCTGCTTCGCCAGCGGTTTCCCTCTCCCCTCAACGGGGAGAGGGATCAAGGGTGAGGGGTGGTTCCCATCAACAACGTCCTTCCCGCCAGGACGCTGAAACCGATCTCCCTCTCCCCAAGGGAGAGGGCCGGGGTGAGGGGAAAGGGAGCGCCAAATCACCCGCGACTTCCAAGTCTTCCCCCGCCTGGTCCATCGCCGACATGCTCGAAGCAACCGTCGATGAAGCCATCGCCTTTCTGGAATCATTCGCCGATTGCAAGCCCGCGAAGCGCGCCGCGCAAAGCCTCGCGTTGCTGCAACAGGTCGGGCTGGGCTATCTGCGCCTCGGACAGCCCATCAACACGCTGTCGGGCGGCGAAAGCCAGCGGTTGAAACTCGTGCGGCACCTCGCTGAATTTACCGCCGCCGAGGCGCGCGCGGCCAGGCCCACGTTGTTCCTTTTCGACGAGCCGACGACCGGCCTGCACTTCGACGACGTGCGCGTGTTGTTGCAGGTGTTTCAACGGCTCGTCGAAGCCGGCCATTCCGTGCTGGTCATCGAGCACAACCTCGACGTCATCAAGTGCGCCGACTGGCTCATCGACCTCGGCCCGGACGCCGGCGACCAGGGCGGTGAAATGGTGGTGGCGGGCACGCCGGAACAAGTCGCCGCCTGCCCGGCGAGCCACACAGGCCAGGCGCTGCGGCCGATGCTGTAGTTCCCCAGCGCGGCGGAGGCATCCGCCGGTACCGCGCGTCACTCCTTCTTCTTGAACAGATTCTTGATCCCCGACGTGGTCTTCTCGACCGCTTCCGTCGCCGACTTGCTGGCGCCCTTCGCGGCATCGGTCACGCCCTTGCCCAGATCGCTGACCACCTGGCCGGCGGCTTTGACGGAGCCGTTGACGACTTCCGAAGTGACTTTCTGGATGAGGTCGGTGGCCGTGATGCCCTCGGGTCCGGTGCCGAGGTCCTTGAAGTGAATGTCCGGCAACGGAACCGTGGCGCCCTTGCCGCCGAGCATGGTGAGCGCGACTTTGACCTTCGCGTCCTTGATGAGGAAATCGTTCACTTGAAGTTTCTTCTGCGCCTTGGCGGCGGGCTGGTCCTTGGTTTCCGTGCCCGTGCCTTTGCTGAGCGAATTGGCAAAGTCCTCCACGTTCTTGAGAATCGTGGTGAGGTTGTTGCCGGACAGGCTGCCCTCCAGCGTGATCTCCGGCCCGACCACTTCGATGGATTCGACGATGATCTTGTCCGCCATCACGGAGCGGACGTTGACGTTGACACCGATGGTGTCCGCCTTGATGGCGAAGTCGCTCTTGAAGCCCTCGGGGTTGCCGACGAACAGTCCCTTGAGGCTGCCGCCGCCGGAGAGGGGCGAGAGATTGACGCCGTCGAGTTTGATCTGAACTTTCGTCACTTCCGGGCCGACGGTTTCGACGCCCTTTTTGACGATGCTGTTGAGGGAGAAAAACACGGCTGCCAGAACGACAATGAGCAGCACGACCAAGCCGATGATGAGTTTGCCGAGCTTTTTCATAAGACCTTTAATGTTCGAATTACCCCGAGGCTATACCCAAATAGCGTGTTCGTACAACCCGTAAACGATCCAATCAGTTACGGGAAAAAGCAAGCGGTGACTGGAACGCAAGTTCTAGTTCAAAGCGTTCAAAGTTCAAAGTTCGTTAGCGCTTTTCATGCGTTCGGGTTTCATTATGCTCGGTGGTATGCACTTACCGACGCTTCCCCTGCTGGCTTCAATTTCACTGATTTGCACTTTTGCTGGCGCCGCTGATGCGCCCGCCAAAGCCAAAGCGCCTGCGAAAGCCGCGCCCAAGGCGCCGCCTCTGCCTACGCCCACCGAGGCGAACGTCCGCTACGGCACGCACGAACGACAGGTGCTGGATTTCTGGAAGGCCAGGTCCGATCAGCCCACGCCGGTGTTGTTCAACATCCACGGCGGCGGCTGGATGGGCGGCGACAAGACGCGCGTGTCGCAAATTGAACATTACCTCGCGGCGGGCATTTCGGTCGTGTCCATCAATTACCGTTACGTTTCGCAGGCGCAGGCCGCGGGCGTGAAGCCGCCGGTGCAGGCGCCGTTGCACGACGCGGCGCGCGCGCTGCAATTCGTGCGCAGCAAGGCGAAGGAATGGAATCTCGACAAGGCGCGCATCGGCGCGACCGGGGGTTCCGCGGGCGCGTGTTCCAGCTTGTGGCTGGCGTTCCACAACGACCTCGCCGATCCCAAGAGCAGCGACCCCATCGCGCGCGAATCGACACGCCTTTGGTGCGCCGCCGTCAATGGCGCGCAAACCACACTAGACCCGCAGCAGATGAAGGAGTGGACGCCCAACAGCAAATACGGCGGCCACGCCTTCGGCTTCAGTGGCGACAAGGCGAAGAACCTTTCGCAATTCGACGAGTTCCTCGCCAGGCGCGACACCATTCTGCCGTGGATTGCCGAGTATTCGCCGTACGCGCTCGTGACCGCGGATGATCCGCCCATCTATCTATATTACAGCGCGCCGCCCGCCCTCGGCCAGGACCAGAAGGACCCCACGCACACGTCGAACTTCGGCGTGAAGCTGCAGGAGAAATGCCAGAGCGCGAAGGTTCCGTGCGAACTGGTTTATCCCGGCGCGCCCGGTGTGAAACACCCCTCCATTCACGAGTATCTGATTGCGAAACTCAAAGGGCCGCAGAAATAATTTGCCGCATGAAATCCATTCCCCGCGTGTTTGCGTCATTGCTCGGTTCGGTGTGCCTTTGTTTCTCCCTGGTTCCGGCCCACGGTGCAACGTTGCGCGCCGGCGCGGCGGCGGTGGACATCACACCCAAACTGTTTCCACTGAACATGCCGGGCGGTTTCGAGGCCAACATGGCCACCGCCGTCCATGACCCGTTCCGCGCGCGGGCGCTGGTGCTGGACGATGGCCGCACGAAACTCGCCATGGTGGTGGTGGATAATCTGGGCGTGGCGCAGGAAACCATTGACGAAGCCAAGGCCATCGCATCGCAGCAATGCGGCATTCCGGTGGACAAGATGGTGGTGTCCTCCACGCACACGCACAGCGGGCCGCCGTCGAACAGCAAGGAAGGCCCCGAACCGGCGGTGGCGTATCGCAAGCAACTGGTGGCGGGCATCGCGGAATCCATCGTGCGCGCACATGCGGCACTTCGTCCGGCGGCCGTCGGCGCGGCGGCGCATCCGCTGCCGGACGAGGTGTTCAACCGCCGGTGGCATCTCAAACCGGGCAAGATGCCGCTTAATCCCTTCGGCAAACTCGACAAGGTGAAGATGAACCCCGGCACCAGCCCCGACGTGATTGACCGTCCCGCCGGCCCGACCGATCCGGACATCACGGTGCTCTCGGTGCAGGACACGAAACGCAAGCCCATCGCGCTCTACGCCAATTACTCGCTGCATTACGTGGGCGCCGCGCCGCGCGGGATGATGTCCGCCGATTACTACGGCGAGTTCGCGCGCCTGATGCCCTCGCGCGTGCGCGGCGATGAGAATTTTGTCGCGATGATGTCCAACGGCACGTCCGGCGACATCAACAACATTCCGTTTGGCGTCACGCGCCCGCCGCGCGAGCCGTTCGAGCAAATCCGCGTCGTCGCGCAAAAGGCCGCCGACACCGCGTGGTTCGCCTTCCGGAAAATCGAGAAGCATCAATCCGATGTCCGCCTGGGCATGTTGCAACGCCAGATCACGCTCCGCCTGCGCCAGCCCGATGCCGAGGACGTGGAAAAAGCGAAGGCCGTCCTCGCCATCAAGGACGAGGCGGCAAAGGCGAAATTGCCGCGACTGGCGGAGAATTACGCGCGCCGCACGTTGTCCATGGCAAAAGGCGGCACCATCACGGTTCCGTTGCAGGCACTGCGCATCGGCGACCTCGCGGTGTGCGCCATTCCGTTCGAAACCTTCGTGGAAATCGGCCTCGACCTCAAGAAGCGCAGCCCGTTCCCGCGCACGATGGTCATCGGCATCGCCAACGGTTTCAACGGCTACCTGCCCACGCCCGAGCAACACCTGCTCGGCGGCTACGAAACGTGGCTGGGCACCAATCGCGTGCAGGAAGACACCTCTGTCATCCTCGTCAAAAACCTGCTGGAAATGCTCGCGGAGTTGAAGGAGGAGAAATGAAAAGCGCGGAAGAAAATGAGTGGACATTCTGCCACGGAAATTCTAGTGTACGTACATTGTGAGCCTAACTAAGACCAAAGCATCCACGCGGCCGCATCAGCGACTCTCAAGCAAATCGGCGCAAACTTCCGGGCGCGCGAACTTCAGGATTACCGCCGAAGCCAAAGCCATGATCGCGCACGCCGCCCGTGTCCGGCGAACCACGCTGAGCCAGTTCATGATCCAGTCGTCGGTTGATGCCGCGCAGGAAGTGCTTGCCGACCGCACCCGGTTCGTTCTTTCCCCAGATGCCTGGGACAAATTCCGGCGACTCCTCGATGCTCCCCCGAAGGCCATTCCCAAGCTGGCGGCGCTCTTAAAGGAGAAATCCGTTTTTGAACGGTAATGATCTATTCACAACCCGCGCTGCTGACGGTGGAACACGATGTCAGCGCATTCGATTGCGGCAATGCCGCCTTGAATGCCTACCTCACCAAATACGCATTGCAGAACAACGCGGCCGGCGCGGCTCGCACCTACGTCACTGTCGTCTCCGAAACATCTGCTGCGGTGGGCTATTATTCATTGGCTGCGGCATCCGTCGAACGAAACTTTGCTCCCGAACGTGTGGCCAAGGGACTGGCCAGGCATCCCGTGCCCGTGGTCTTGCTCGCGCGCCTGGCGGTGGATCGGTCTCACCAGGGACGCGGCTTGGGCAATGGGTTATTGAAGGATGCCTTGCTGCGCTCACTGTCCGCGGCTCAAACCATCGGCATCCGCGCGATTTTGGTGCATGCCAAGGACGAGCGAGCTGCGGATTTTTACCGTCAATTTGGTTTCACGGCTTCGCCGACCGACTCGCTGCACTTGTTCATGCTGATGAAGGACATCGCAAAGACATTGGAATAGTGTGTCTCAGGTGCTTATGCGAATGCCTGTAATCTCCCACCGCCCCTCAGCGTCTTATCAAACGAGCACATCGTATCCCCTTGGCGTGCGCATGCGGTGTGCTATGATGACGCAAACAACTCAGTCCCATGAATGACCAACGCCCTTTGGTAAACCGCAGGTTCTTTTTAAAAGCCGCCGGCGTCACGCTCGCGCTGCCGTTGATGGAATCGCTCACGCAGCGCGTGTTGGGCGCGGGCTTGGCCGTCGGTTCCAAGGCCGGCGCGGCCGTGGGCGCCACACGGCCGATGCGCATGGTGTGCGTGGGCAATGCGTTTGGTTTCTATGCGCCGAGCTTTTTCCCGCAGAAAACCGGGCGCGATTATGATCTCCCGTTCCTGCTGGAACCGATCAAGCCCATCCAGAATGACCTGACCCTTTTCTCGGGTCTCGATCACGGCGTCAAAGGCGGGCATTTCGCCGTCCACTCTTATCTCAGCGGCGTGCGTTCCGTCGATGCCAAGAGCATGCCCGAGGGCAACATCAGCCTGGACCAACGCGCGGCGGAAACCATCGGCGGCGCGACGCGTTTCTCCTCGCTCACCATCGGTTCCGAGGACGGCCTGCACGGCGGTTGCATGATGTGCTGGACCCGCAGCGGCACCCGCGTTCCCCCGATTCCCGGCCCGCGCGAACTTTTCCGCAAGCTGTTCATCTCCGACAGTCCGAACGACCGCGACCGCACCGTGGACCGCTTCAAGCTGCAAGGTTCCATCCTCGACGCCGTCCACGGCGATGCCAAATCGCTGCAAAACCATCTCGACCAGCGCGACCGCGACAAGCTTGACGAGTATTTCACCTCCGTGCGCGATGTGGAGAAGCAGCTCGAACTCAGCAAGCGTTGGGCGGACATTCCCAAACCCAAGCCGGGAATGGCCGAGCCCGAGAACACCGGGTTCGTTTCCGACCTGCCGGTCCTTTACGATCTCATCGCCCTGGCCTTGCAAACGGACTCCACGCGCATCGCCACGCTGGAGATCGCGGGCGGCTTCGAGTCGTCGGCCTTCGGCATCCGCAAGGATTACCACGCGCTGTCGCATCACGGCCAGTTGCAGGAGAACATCGATTCGCTGGTAAAACTGGAGCGCTATCAGGTGGAACAATTCGTCCGCTTCGTGACCAAGTTGAAGTCCATGGAAGACGGCAACGGCACGTTGCTCGACCACACCATGATCCTCATGGGCAGCGGCATGGGCAACGCCAACGCGCATACCAACAACAACCTTCCCGTCATCCTGGCCGGCGGCGGTTACCGGCATGGCGAATACAAGGCGTTCCCGCAGACCGGCCTGGGCCGCACGCAACTGTGCAATTTGTACCTGAGCATGCTGCATCGCTTCGGCCTGCCAGTGGAACGTTTCGGTCTGAGCACGGGCACGCTGCGCGGATTGGACCTGGCCGCATGAGATGCGGAAACTTCAAGTTCCAACCTTCAAACTTCAGCGAAACATCAAGTCTCCATCAACATACGTGATGCGCATTCGGCGCCAGGAATCGCGCGCCAGCGTCTTGGAATGCGCCCGTCCCCGGCGCAGCAACGCCGCCACGACCAACCGCGTGACGCTTCAAAGCCGCGCGTACCCACCCTGTATGGAGTTCACGCTTCAGCGTGCGAGCGAGGCGTCTCTCCGCCAGCCACCGCGCGATTTCCAAACTCAAGCAAGATTTGCCCCTCGCGCCAGCGTCCACAGGCTGATTGACGCTTCCTTCCCCCTCACCCCGGCCCTCTCCCTTGGGGAGAGGGTGAATCAAATTCCGCCTTCGTGGAAAGATTTGCCCGCCCGGCACGATTCCATTTTGCAATTCTTAGGCCCCTTCAACCTTCGACGAACTTTGCTCCATGGGCTGAAACAAATTCTCCCTCTCCCCAAGGGAGAGGGCCGGGGTGAGGGGGAAGCGCGCCACAATCAACTCACGCCCTCAAATCTCACGCGCGGGTTGTTGTTGGCTCTGACGCTCCTTGTCATTCCATCGTCTCTCCGTGCCGCCGATGCCCATACCAACCTCAAAACCTTCCTCAACACCTACTGCGTCGAATGCCACGGCCCCGACAAGCAGAAGGGCGACCGGCGTTTTGACCAGTTGAATCTTCCGGTTACGAAGGCCGACGGCATCATCGATCTGCAGGACATCATCGACCAATTGAATCTGGGCGAGATGCCGCCGAAGAAAGCGAAGCAGCCCGGGCCTGACGAACGGCGCGCGGCGATTGCGTTGCTGACCCAGGCGGTCTCCGACGCGCGCGCGCAATTCGCCAGCACCGGCGGCCAGACCGTTCTGCGCCGGCTCAACCGCCGCGAATACCTCAACACCATTGGCGACCTGTTCCACCTGGACATGGCCATGTTCGATCCCACCACCAAATTCCCGCGCGACCAGACGGTCGAGCATCTGGACAACATCGGTGACGCGCTCGTCACTTCCGGCTACCTGCTCGCGCAATATCTGGATGCCGCCGATCAAGTCGTCGAAAAGGCCTTCAACGCGACCGAACGCGTTCCCGAGAGGACGTGGACCTTCAACGGCGGGTTCCAGCAGCAACCGGAGCTGCGCTATTCGCACGGCAAAGTTTTCAACTATCGGTACATGTGCCTGTACGAAACGACCGCGTCGGTGAAGCAGGAAGGCGCTTACGGTTGGCTGCCGGGCTTCGCGCAGGGCGTTCCCGCCGATGGCTTCTACGAAATCAAGGTGCTCGCCGAGGCGAAGAACCGCAATTATCCCTACGACGAACGAATCATCGGTTTGGACCGTGAAGTTCCGTTTCGCCTCGGCATCGTCCCGGGTAACCAGAAGTGGGGCGTCCTGTATCACAATCAGCCTGTCGAACCGCAACTTGCCGAAGCCATCATCAAGGACAACGACCCGCAATGGTACACCTTCAAGGTCTGGCTCGATGCCGGATTCACGCCGCGCTTCACCTTTCCCAATGGCCAGATTGACGGACGCGGTTCCTTTTCGCGCATCCTGGCGCGGCACAAAAATCTCTTTCCCGAGGAAGTGCGCGACACCAGAGGCATCGTTGAAGCGCGCCGCGTGGTGCTCCAATACGGCCACATGCCGCACATCCGCATCCATGAAGTCCAGGTGCGCGGCCCGCTGATCGAACAATGGCCGCCCGCAAGCCAGCGCGCCGTCCTCGGCGACAAACCGTTTGAACCCGCGCGCATGCGCGAAATCCTCGAGTCGTTTGTCACCCGCGCCTACCGCCGTCCGGCGCGCGCCGATGAAGTGGACCGGCTCATGAGTGTCGTGAACAAGCGCATCAAAGACGGCCGAACGCCCTTCGAGGCGATGAAAGATGGACTGAAAGCCGCTCTTTGTTCACCGGCCTTTTTGTACCTCTCTGATTCGGGCGGCACCGAAAAGGATCGTGCCCTCGACGCCTGGTCGCTGGCCTCGCGCCTCTCGTATTTCCTCTGGTCCACCATGCCGGATGCCGAACTCATGCGCCTGGCCAGAACCGGTGAGTTGCTCAAGCCCGACGTCCTCGTCGCGCAAACCCGCCGCCTGCTGGTGAGCCCCAAGTCCGACGCGTTCGTCACCGGCTTCCTCGATAGCTGGCTCAACCTCCGCAGCCTGGGTGACATGCCGCCGGACCGCGACGCCTTCGAGCGTTATTATGCGCAGGACCTGCAAAACGCCATGCGCCGTGAAACGCAGCTCTTCGCCCGCCATTTGCTCGCGGAAAACAAGAGCATCATGCAATTCATCGACGCCGACTACAGCTTCGTGAATCGTCCGCTGGCGAAGCTTTACGGCATGCCCGATGCCGTCAGCGGCGCCGAGGCCCACACGTTTCAACGCGTGAAGTTCAACACGCCCGTTCGTGGTGGCCTGCTCGGGCACGGCAGCATCCTCACCGTCAGCGCCAACGGCGTGGAAACTTCGCCTGTCACGCGCGGCGTCTGGATGCTCGAAAATATTCTGGGCACACCGCCCTCGCCGCCGCCCGACAACGTGCCGCCCATCGATCCCGACATTCGCGGCGCCAAATCCATCCGCGACATCCTCACCAAACATCGCGACAACCCCACGTGCTTCGACTGCCATCAGAAGATCGATCCGCTCGGATTCGCGCTCGAGAACTTCGACCCCATCGGCGCCTGGCGCGCAAAATACGAAAAAGGCCAGCCGATTGACACCGCCGGCGAACTGCCCGGCGGCCAGGCCTTCAAGGACATTGCCGGATTGAAGCAGGTGCTCGTCGAGCGCAAGGACCAGTTCGCGCGCATGCTGGCCACCAAACTGCTCGCCTACGCCTGCGGCCGGCGCATCGAGCCGCTCGATCGCCCCGCCGTGAACCACATCGTCGAGGAACTCAAAAAAGGCGAGTACGGTTTCCGGTTGCTGGTCGAGCAGGCCGTGCTTAGCGAGGCGTTCCGGTCGAAGTGAAAGAAGAATTATGGGCGGGCAGAAAGGTTCCATTTCACAATCGCCGGCGCCAGTGTCGGTCCCGTCTGGCCGCATGCAAGATGGCAAAGACAACGATGGCATCGTCACGCACGATATAAAGGATGCGGTAGGGGAAGCGGCGCGAGAGAAGGCGGCGAACTTCGGGGCGCTTGCGGAGACGAAGGTAAATCAGCGGATTGCGGACCGCACGGCGGATCGCGGCGCGAACCTCAGCGACGAAGTCTAATCCCAGCCCCGCTTGCCGATCCTCATACCACAGCGCGGCCTCGGCGAGATCGATTTCTGCTTCAAGACGGACAACGAGTCGTCGGCGGCTCATTGCTTAAGCCGGGCGCGGACGCGAGCTTCGACTTCTTCCCAGGAGCTTCCGGCTTCGGGATCCTTTTCATAGGCCGCCAATCGTGCATCGAGCAACGCCTTTTCTGCGTCGGTCAACGGCTCGTCCCCGTCAAACCATTCCTCGCCGTCGAGGCGCGCAAGTTGAAGGCGAACTTCCTGCCGCTCCTCCCGCGTAAGCTTCGGAAGTTCCGCCAGAATGTCAGCTTTGCTCATGGAGGAAATATAGCTTGTGAGCGCGAGCGTGTCAGCCCGTTTTTAAATTTCCTATGTTCATCGTCCGCATTTGTTGCCAACATCGCGCCATGAAATTCCTTCGCCGTACGACACTCGCGGTGACGTTGTTTTTTGCGGCCCGCCATTGTGCCGAGGCCGCCGACGCCCCCTTGACCTTCAACGACCCCGCGCCGAAACGCTATGAACTCAGCGCGCGCGCCAGCCAGATTGATCCACGCGCCCGCGCGCATCCGGAAATCAGCTTCAACTTCGAGAAGGACGGCAAGCCCGCCGACACGGAGCGCGCCTCGGTGGACACGCGCGTGAAGCCGCAGGGCAAGCTGGTCATCTGGCTCATGGGTTACAGCGGGCCGTTGTTCGAGCGCGTGAACAGCTACGGCTTGCATGCGATCCAGGTGCATTACGCCAACGGCTGGTTCGGCAAGTTCGGCAACATTTCGCCGGGCGACGATGGCAAGCTCCTCGGCAAAATCCGCCTCGAAGCGGCCACGGGCGAGGATGTCAGTCCCTTGGTTAGCGTCCCCAAACCCGACGGCATGATGGAGCGCGCGCTTCAACTGGTGAAGTGGCTGGCAAAGACCCACCCACAAGGCCGCTGGGATTACTTCCTCACCGCTGACAAACAGGGCCTGCGCTGGGACCGTGTCATCATGGCGGGCAGCTCGCATGGTTCGACCACCGCGGCCCGCTTTGCCAAGCACCAGCGTGTGGACCGCGTGGTCATGTTCTGCGGCCCACGGGATCAACTCGAAACCTGGCAAGGCTTGCCCTCCGCCACGCCTACGAATCGCTTTTTTGGCTTCAGCCATGTGCTGGATGGCGGTTGGACGGGCGACCATTACTGCCGCTCGTGGGAACTGCTTGGACTGCATCAGTACGGGGCCATCGTGAACGTGGACAAGGCCGCGCCTCCCTATGGCAACACCCGCCGCCTCATCACCGACGCCGATGTGAAGAAAGACGCCAACCGCGCGCACAGCTCGGTCGTGCCCGGCGGCGCCGCGGTGAAGGATGCCTCAGGGAAGTTCATTCACGAAGCCGTGTGGCGCTATCTGTTCACGCATCCCGTGGAACAAGTCGGGCAGGCGGTTCCCGCTGACCCGAATTGCCGGAAGGATCTGCGCGCCAAAAAGCCTTGAGCTTTTCGTCTCCTCAGACCCGCTGCCTTGCCGCGCACACCCAATCCTGGTGGTCCAGATACCACCGGACGGTTTCACGCAACCCCTCCGCGAACGAATGCGCGGGCGTCCAGCCCAGTTCGTCGCGAATCTTGCTGGCGTCGATGGCGTAGCGGCGGTCGTGGCCGGGCCGGTCTTTCACAAACGAGATCAACCGGCGTGACTCGCCCTGAGTGCGCTGGCGCAGTTCATCCACGAGGTCGCAGATGGTTTCCACCACGCGCAGATTGGGCCACTCGTTGCTGCCGCCGATGTTGTACGTCTCCCCGGTGCGCCCGAGGTTCAACACCAGCCACAACGCCTCCGCGTGGTCGCGCACATACAACCAGTCCCGCACGTTCAGGCCGTCGCCATAGACCGGAATCGGCCTCCCTTCCAGCACGCTTTGAATCACCACCGGAATCAGCTTTTCCGGAAACTGAAACGGCCCGTAATTGTTCGAGCAATTCGTCACCACCGTGGGCAGGCCGTACGTATGATGATAGGCGCGCACCAGCATGTCGCTGGCGGCCTTGCTGGCCGAGTATGGCGAATTGGGCGCGTAGGGCGTGGTCTCCGTGAAATAGCCCGTCGCGCCGAGGCTGCCATAGACTTCATCGGTGGACACGTGATGAAACCGCTTGCCGGTGAATTGCCCGTCCCACGCCGCGCGACAGGCTTCGAGCAGGTTGAAAGTGCCGACGATGTTCGTGTGAATGAAATCACCGGGGCCGGTGATGGACCGGTCCACATGCGATTCCGCGGCCAGGTGCAGAACGTGCGTGATGGCATGCTTTTCCACTGTCGCCACCACTGCTGCCTTGTCGCGCAAGTCCACCTTTTCAAAGCAATACCTGGCGTGCTTTTCGACCGCCTGCAGGTTCGCCGGATTGCCGGCGTACGTGAGGCAATCGAGGTTCACCAGACGCGTCACCTCGGGGCGGTCGATGATGTGCAAAATCAGGTTCGACCCGATGAACCCCGCCCCGCCGGTAACCAGCAAATTCATCATCCGATTGCGCCGTCAATGGGCAGGCTTGTCAATTCAACTCCGGCTTCACGTTGCCGTACGTCCACGGCGCCTTGTAAGGCGGCGCGGGCGGCGGTACCGGGACTTTGCCGGGCGTCATCTGGTTGGCGAGCTGGATGCCGGTGTTGGCGAACTGCCGGCCGGCGGAGATTTCCAGGTTGCTGTAGGAACTCAGGCGCGTTTCATAGCCGCCGCCATTGGGTCCGAATGCCTCCTCCGTGGGCACGTAACCAACGCAGCCATTGGCCAGCTCCACCGGGAACGTGAACGGAAACTTGCTGCCTTTCTTGATGTCGAGCCCGTATTGCACGAAGTATTCGGCGGGATTGGAGACAAACACGGCGGGGCCAACCTGGATCGCCTGCACTTCGACTTCGACCTCAGGCCACTTGGCGATGAGCGCATCGAGCATCACGATTTCCTTCGCAAAGGTCCATTCAGTGGCGCCGACTTCCTTGGGATCCTTCTGCACCAGTTCCAGCGATTGCTTTACTTTCTCGGACGTGGGCACGCGGCGTTTGATGTTCCAGATGCGCTGGCGGGCCTCCACGGGAATCTCCTGTCCCGCACCCTGGCGCACGGAGAGCAACACTTTGACGGCCTCGGCGCCGACGCGTCCGCCGACCAGTTGCGCCCATTCCTCCGCGCCGGGCCGCGCGTAGGGGCTGAGGTTATCGACCTGCGTCACGTCACCGCACGCGCCTTGCACAAACACCACGGGCAACGCCGCATCGCCCAACGCGCCGCGAATCGTCTGTTCGAGATAATAAATCCAGTTCGCCGAAATGCCGCCGGGGCTGGTCGTCGCGTGGCACGAATAATTGACCACGCAGCCGAGTAATTTGCCCTGCGGACTCCACACACCGATGACGCCCACCTGAGGATCGGTCGGCCCCGCGTAACCGATGATGTCCGGATTGCCCGCGCCGGGGTGGCTGAACGCCAGGCCGTTCTTCATGCGCAGGCGGCGGTTGAACGCCACCTTGTCCTCGTGGCCGTAACCGACGCCCGCCTTCGCTTCGGCGCGCGAGTCATTCGCGAAGCAGACCGCATTAACAATCTCCGCCTTCAACCTCAGCATGAAACCGGGGTCGGCGCTCGACGACTTCTTGTACGCCAGTTCCTGCACCAGCGGCGACGCGTGGTCGTATTCGCCCGGCTGCACCATGCCCACGGGCCCGGACGAATGCGAATGCGACGCGCCCACGAGGATGTTCTCCGGCTTGATGCCGCAACGCTTCTGAATCTCCGCGCGCGCCTCCACCACCGTGTAGCGCGGCACCGCCAGCGTATCGAGGCCGACAATTGCCACGCGATTCCTGCCGTCATCGAACACCACCGCGCGCACCTTGCACGCGTCGTGAAACGTCCGGTGAAACGATTTGCCGTAACCGCCCGGTTGTTCCATGCCGATGTCCGGCGTGATGTCGCGCTCGGCGAAGCCGGCCTTGAAGGCGGGCTTGGGCGCGGCCTTGGCGGCGGGCTGCTGGGCGCGGGCGGCGGTCAGGCCAGCCGCGAGAATGGCGACGATGAGGATGCAGTTTTTCATAGAATTGGTTGCGCGGCGTGGTTCCAACGCCGGTTCACGCGAGAATCCGCTTTACCACTTCGCCGTGAACATCAGTCAGACGATGGTGCCGGCCCTGGTATTTAAACGTAAGCCGCGTGTGGTCGATGCCCAGGCAATGCAACAGCGTCGCGTTCAGGTCGTGCACGTGCACCGGGTCCTTCACGATGTTGTACGAAAAATCATCCGTCTCACCGATCGACATGCCCGGTTTGATGCCACCACCCGCCAGCCACACGGTGAAACAACGCGGGTGATGGTCGCGCCCGTAGCTGGCCTCGGTCAACGCCTCCTGGCAGTAAATCGTGCGCCCGAATTCGCCGCCCCAGATGATCAGCGTGTCATCCAGCAGGCCGCGTTGCTTGAGGTCCTTGATGAGCCCGGCGGACGCGCGGTCCGTGTCGGCGCACTGGCCGCGGATCTGCTTGGGCAAATCCCGATGCTGGTCCCAGCCCATGTGATAAAGCTGGATGAACCGCACCCCGCGCTCGGCCAGCCGGCGGGCCAGCAGACAATTCGCCGCGTAAGAACCCGGCCGGCGCGCATCCGCGCCATAAAGCTCGAAGACCGACTCCGGCTCATCCGAAAGGTCCATGAGATTCGGCACCGACGTCTGCATTCGATACGCCATCTCATACTGCGCGATGCGCGTGGCGATCTCGGGGTCGCCCGTCTCCTTGAGCTTCATCTGGTTCAACTGCGCCAGGTCATCGAGCATCCGGCGGCGCGTCTGTTCGTTCAGGCCCGGCGGATTGGACAGATACAACACCGGGTCCTCGGCGGAACGGAACTTCACGCCCTGGTGGCGCGTCGGCAGGAAGCCGCTGCTCCACAAGCGGTCGTAAAGCGGCTGGTCATTGGGCCGCCCGCTGCCGCGCGAAATCATCACCACAAACGCCGGCAAATCCGCGTTCTCGCTGCCCAGCCCGTAGGAAATCCACGACCCAAAACACGGCCGCCCCGCCAACTGGCTGCCCGTCTGCACGAACGTAATGGCGGGGTCGTGGTTGATGGCCTCCGTATGCATCGACTTGATGAAACACACGTCATCCACAATCGACGCGATGTTCGGCATCAACTCCGTCACCCACGCGCCGCATTGGCCGTGCTGCGAAAACTGGAAGAGCGACGGCGCGACCGGGAAATTCTTCTGGTTCGCCGTCATGCCCGTGAGCCGCTGCCCCTGGCGGATGGAATCCGGCAGTTCCTGGCCGAAGAGTTTTTTCATCTCCGGCTTGTAATCGAACAGGTCCATCTGCGACGGCGCCCCGGATTGGAACAGATAGATCACCCGTTTCGCCTTGGGCGGGAAATGCGGGAGTTCGGGCAAGCCACCATGGGCAGCCTTGGGCGCGGCGGCGAACAGGCGGTCGTGGCCCAGCAGGTCCGCCAGGGCCATCGCGCCGAGGCTGACGCCGCACCCGTGCAGGAAGCGGCGCCGGTTGGTGCGCAACGCGAATTCCTCAAACGGAGTGTTCATGGTGGACGCTATGAAGACTATACCGGCCTGCGTGGAGCGGCAAGGCCGTGTTTCCCCGTCACTTGATGCGGGCGCGGGCACGCATCAAACAATCTCCGCCAGATCAAATTCCAACCCCGCCAGCAATTGCGAACGGACGCGGCCTTTGCCGGAGGCGGCGCAAAACAATTCGTGTGCGCCATTCTTCAGCACGAGCACCTCGATGGATTGATTGGCCGGGTCGCCAATCCAGTATTCCTTGACACCAAACTTTGCGTACAGCGCCTTCTTCTCGTAGCGGTCCGTTTGCACGCTCGCGGGCGAAATGATTTCCACATGCAGGTCTGGCGCACCCATGATGCCGCGCCGTTCGACCAACCGGCCGTTGGCCGCCGCCACGAAGACCAGGTCCGGTTGCACCACGTTGGTCGCGTCCAGGACCACATCGACCGGCGCGACGAATGTCTGGCCGAGGTGGTGTTTCTTTACATGCCGGCGAATGATGGTAAACAGCTCGCCCACCCAATTTTGATGCCACGTGTCCGGAGCCGGTGCCATAAGGAGACGGCCGTCGATGACCTCGTGACGCTCGCCGTCATCAAGACGGCAATAATCGTCGTAGGTCCAACGCTTGACCTGGTTTTCCACCAGAACGGCCATGGCCATAACCTACCAAAGCGTGTGCTTAAAACAAACGCAAAGATGCCATGCTCCATCCGATGATATTTGGTTGTTTCGTTACCTTTGTTCCCCTTGTTCAACGCTTCCCTCCCTGCCCGTCGCCGATTCATCCGTGTCCATCCGCATCCGTGGTTGGAACAGTCGTCCTCACTTCCCTCCCCAATCCGCGGTTTTTCTGAATCTGCTCACTCTGATTTGACTCCCCAAATCCGCTTCACCCGATCACTGCAAGCAGCAACAAGAACAACGGCATCAGCGCAATATTGCTGATGAGCAGAAACAAAGCGACCCATGCAGTTGGCCCTCCCTTTCGGATTACCAGGCAACTGATCACACAGACTGTGGGGAATCCGATGGTTAACAATAAAAGTAGAGGACCAACCCATCCGTATGAAACCAACCATCCGCCCAGAAACTGAGCCGGGCCATCGATTCGGAACACGCAAGCCAGGATGGCGATGATCCAGAATACCGCTGGTGGAATCAGCGCCAACCCAATCCATAAACGTTTGACCTGATTTTCCACCAGAACGGCCATAGGAATAACCTACCAACGCAGGCCGTGAAAACAACGCTTAGATACCATGTTCCTGCGTTCCTTGCGCTCTTTCGCGGCGGTTGGATTCGTGTCTGCTCGTGTGGATTCGTGGTTGGAACTCCGAGCCGCGCGCTCTTCCCCAATCGCAAATCCCAACATTCCCATTGAATCCACGCATCGCCGCCGTGAAACTACCCCCCGATGACCAGTCAGCATTTCATCCTCGCCACCGCGGGCCATGTGGACCACGGCAAAAGCTCGCTCGTCAAGGCCCTCACCGGCACTGACCCCGACCGTTTGCCCGAGGAAAAGGCTCGCGGCATCACGATCGACCTCGGCTTCGCGCACCTGGAACTGGAATCTTCCTCCGCGCGCTACGACGTCGGCATCGTCGATGTGCCGGGCCACGAGGATTTCGTGAAGAACATGGTCGCTGGGGTCGGTTCGATTGACCTCGCGCTGTTCGTCGTCGCCGCCGATGACGGCTGGATGCCGCAGACCGAGGAACACCTGCAAATCCTTTCCTACCTCAACGTCACCCACGCCGTCGTCGCGCTGACCAAGATTGATCTCGCCGCCGATGAAGCCGCCGCCATCGCCGCCATTTGCGAAAAACTGCAAGGCACGGTTTTCGCCCAGGCGCCCATCGTGCCCACGTCCGTCGTCAACGGGCGCGGCATCAGCGAATTGAAGCAGGCCCTGTGCGCCGCGCTCGCGCAGACTCCGCCGCCGCGCGATCTCGGCAAACCGCGCCTCCCGGTGGACCGCGTGTTCGTCCTGCGCGGCATCGGCACCGTGATCACCGGCACGCTCACCGGCGGCACGTTGAGCGCCGGCCAGGCCGTCGTCCTCCAGCCCACCGGCAAGGAAACGAAAGTCCGCACCGTGCAATCGCACAACCGCGAGGTGAAGACCAGCACGCCCGGCACGCGAACTGCGGCGAATGTCCCAGATGTCGGCGCGGCGACCGACCCGGACGGCGTCCAGCGCGGCCAGGTCATCACCCTGCTCGAACTCGGCAAGCCCTGCCCAACACTCGACGTCGCGCTCGAAAAATCCGCGCGCCTCATCGGCGGCAAGACCAGCGCGGAACGGCCGTTGAAGGATGGCGCGCGCGTGCGTGTTCACCTCGGCAGCGCGTGCCTCACCGCGCGCGTCTGCCTGCTCGATGCGAAACACCTCGCGCCCGGCGAACGCGCCCTGGCGCAACTGCGTTTCGACGAACCCGTCTTCGCCTTCGCCGGCGACCGCTTCATCGTGCGCGATTGGTCCGAGCAAGCCACCCTCGCCGGCGGCCTCATTCTTGACCCCGACGCCGGCCGCAAGAACTTCCGCACGGAGGCCCGGCGTGCCTTCCTCCAGCAACGCCTCGCCGCGCCGTCGGACGTGAAGGCATTCGTCGCCACGGCCCTCGTGCGCACTGGCGCGGCGCGCGGTGTTACGTTGCTCTTGAAATCGCGCTTCAGCGCCGCCGAAATTTCCGCCGCCGCCAAAGACCTGGTCGCGCGCGCCCAAGCCGTCGCCGCCGGCGACTGGCTCGCGGACGCCGCGTGGTGGAAAGGCGTCCTGCAAAAAGCCGCCGCGCTCATTGACGCCGAACACAAGGCCCACCCCGAGCGCGTCGGCCTGCCCGTGCAACGATTGCGCTCCGCGCTGGAAAAAGAATTGCCCGCGCCGGAACTCGCCACGCCGTTGCTGGCGGAGTTGGGCCGCGGCGGTTTCCTGCAAATCGGCACCGCCATCAAACGCGCCACGCATCGGCCTTCGTTGCCGCCCAATCTCCAGGCCGCCGGCGCGCGCCTCCGCGCGGCCCTTTCCGCCAAGCCTGCGGAGCCGCCCTCCAAAAAGGAACTCGCGCCCGATGCCCTTTCACAACAAGCCTTGCGCTTCCTCAAAGACACCGGCGAAGTCATCGAGTTGAGCGACGAAGTGGTCCTTCTCGCCGACTCGTTCGCCCGCATGCGCGACGCCATTGTGAAACACATCCGCGACCGCGGCCCCGCCACCGTGAGCGACCTCCGCCAGACCCTCGGCACCACCCGCCGCATCATGATGCCGTTGGTCGAGCGCCTCGACAAAGACGGCGTCACTGTCCGCCAAGGCGACCTGCGCTCCTTGCGTAATCAAACATGATTGCCGGAAGCTTGGTGCTTTGAACTTTGAATTTCGCCCTTCCTCCCTCACGCTCACCCCATGTTCCAGCCCTCCTTGCGCCTGTTCGTGGCCGCTGTGTTTCTGCTTCTCGCCCAGTCCATCCGCGCCGCCGAACTCCTCGCCGGCGTCGCCCAGGTGGACATCACCGACCGCTCGGTTCCCGTCAACGACCCGCTGCACGCCAAGGCCCTCGTCCTGAAGAAGGACGCCACCATCCTGGTTCTCATCACCATCGACGCCGTGGCCATCGGCGAGATCGGGCGCCTCAACAATGATTTCCTTCCCACCGTTCGCGCTCGATTGCAGCGCGAACTCGGCATCCCGCCCGCCAGCGTCCTCATCAACGCCAGCCATTGCCATGGCATTGTCCGCACCAACACCGCCGTGCTCACCGTGCAAGCCGTCAAGGCCGCGTGGCAAAACCTGGGGCCCGCCAAGGCCGGCGCGGGCACGGCGCACGAGGACCGCATCAGCGAGAATCGCCGCCTCAAGATGAAGGACGGCAGCGAAATCGACATGCGCCGCGCGTATTCCCTCCCGCGCGATGAAGACGTCGCCGCCGTCGGGCCCATCGATCCGGAAATCGGCCTCCTGCGCCTCGATCGCGCGGATGGCCGCCCGCTCGCCGTCCTCTACAACTTCGCCTGCCATCCCATCATGCACCCGCCCAACGTCGGCAACTCCGCCGATTTCCCCGGCTCCACCTCGCGCGTCCTCGAAGACGCGCTCGGCCACGGCGCCATCGCCCTGTTCGTGCAAGGTTGCGCGGGCGACCTCAATCCGCTCCGCTACAAGGACGTGCAAAATCCGCCCAACGCCGAGGCCTTGGGCAACAAACTTGCCGCCAGCATCCTTCGCACGGTCAAAACCATTCCCACCCGCGCCGGCGCTGAACTGCGCGTCACCAATGATGTCATCGCCTTGCCCCGCGCCGCCGACTACACCCAGCGCATTGCCGCCATCCAGTCCGAACAAACCAGACTCCTGCAATCCCTCCAGCCCACCGACCTGAATTTCAAAACCTTCCTGCCGCTGTATCTTCAGCACAAACTCTCGCCGGACTTCCCCTCGTTCTACTCGCAAGGCTATCTCCACGACAAATCCCTTGGCCGCGACGACCTCGCCAAACTCGACGCCAACAACCGCAAGAGCATCGAGGCCTACCTGCAAAACATCCAGACCATGGAGCGCCTCACGCGCTTGAACGTGAACCTCGCCTTGTTGAAACGGCACCTCGCCCAAACCCAGGCCGCCGCCCAGCCCACCATCGACACCGAAATCTGCGCCCTGCGCATTGGCGACTTCCACCTCGTCACCTTCCCCGGCGAACTCACCGTCCAGATTGGCCTCAACCTCAAGCAACGCGCCCCCGCGCCCCTGACCTTCGTGGCCGGCTACTCCAACGGCTATATCTATTACCTGCCCACCGCCCAACAACGCGCCAACCCCGGCTACGCCCAGGAAGACTGCGACTGCCTCGTCGCCCCCGCCTGGCAAACCCTCTTCGAATCCCGCGCCCTGGCGCTGCTGAAATCCCTGTAAACCCATCGCCCGCCCGCATTCAATTGGTTTAGGGAGCACGCCCGCCCTCGGGCGTAGTTTTCGGCGCCCTCGCCGAAAACCGTGCACGACTTGGTTCGCTCAATGGTGTGTCCGGACGTGCTGGAAGGTTCGACGCGAGGGCGCGTCGAACTGCGCCCGAGGCGGGCACACTCCCGATGAGGGGGGAGGCGGGCCGCGAATAGCCTTACTGAGTTCCATTGGCCCAAGAAAATCACCCCGCAAGGCAAGCAAACGAATGGGGGGAGGGTGGCAATGACGAATGACGAAGGCCAAATGACGAAAGAAGTCCGAAAGGTGAAAGCAATCGAATGGGGCAACCGAATGCGGCCAAACGAATCGAGAAAACGCAAAATCAAATGATTTCGGGCAATCATGACGGGGTGGGGACGGCCTCGTCCCCTGTGCCTTCGAGTCGCATGAATGGGAAAATGAACCACTGACCACGCGGAAGACACAGAGACCGCTCCCCTCCTGGGAGGGGCGTAGGGGTGGGTTTTCCGTAAAGACCGTTGAAGAGTGACGGGATTGAAGAGTTGAAGTGGGGTGCCCGCCAAATACGCCAACTGCCGCGAAACCACGAAGGCGCACGAATGGACACGGAAAGCGGGCGGCGAAGTCTTTCAATGTGCGGGTCGAGGGCAGGGGGTTGCCTTTCGCCATTGCGAGGCGATTTGCTGCCCCCAGTCCCGCCAGGGACGCCCGACCATGGCTCACCGATTTATCGGTGGGTACATGCCGCGATTGAGCCCAGCCCGGAGGGCGAAAGAACGCGTGCGTGACGGACCGCGCGACTCCAGTCGCGCTTACGGCATGACCAACCCGGCGAGGGACGATTTCACCCGGACTGCCGCGCGCCATCGTAAACCACGAATAAAGTCGGCGTCACGCTTTGGGTTCGCGAGGGAAAGGCACCGCAGGAACGGCGCACTCTCCCGACGAGTCGGGACTGGCGCGTTCGCCGCACTACAGCTCAAAAGAGATCGGGAGGAAGCGTGACAGACGACCGCCGGGTGCTATGCTGGGAGAAACCCCGCCAATTATGATGGCGCAGTCAACAATCCCGAGCCCCCTTTACCCTGGTGACGGTGGCGTGGATCGGGCGGCAGAAGCCGCAGGAGCGGCGATGATGAAAAATATGCCAATACCTTTAAGATCGGCGTGGAAGAATCCGTGGCCCGGCCGGTACTGCTCGAAGCGATGAACGAAAGCGAACTGCGGGCAGGCGTGGGAAGCGCGCTCACGGATTATGAAATCCGGCGCGCAGGGGGCAGGAAATGACGACCAAACGCAAATGGATTGTGGGAGGTGGGGTTGCACTCGCGGTTTTACTTGCGGTTGCACTGGCACCGCGCGAACCGCGGCACGAAGGAACGGCCCTGAGCGATTGGCTGGTTGCACTTGATGCGCCTGCCACTCGTGCGCAAGCCAAGGAAGCGATTCAACTCATCGGCACGAATGCCTTGCCGATGATTATCGAGGAGTTGGAGGCGAACGATCCTGCGTGGCGGCATAAATTCATCAGTTGGTCGACGAACCAATCGTGGATGCCGGTAAAGCTGTCGTTGGCGGAGGAGCGTCGAATGCGGGGCGTGTTCGCGTGCCAGGCGCTTGGGCCTTTGGCGAAGCCGGCGATTCCAGGATTGAAAGGGGTGTTGCACGAAGGAGTGGACCCGATGTGCCGCGAAGCAGCGATGGCGTTGAATGCAATCGGTGAAGACGGGTACGATGTGCTGATTGATGCGTTTGGCAGCACTAACAAGCTGGCGCAATTCCAAGCGTTGTTTGCCATTCACTTTCCGGGATGCACACCGCAAAAGGCAAGGGAACCGCTCATGAAATTGATCGAATCAACCGACCGGGAAACCTCGATTCATAAGGTGGCTCAGATTGCCCATGGCATTGCTACCCTGAAGCCTTCCCTGAGCATGAAGCACCAGCTCGCTGAGCTTCAATCGCCGCAATTGTTTTTTCGGAGGCAGGGCGTAATGACGTTGGGGAAATGGGGAAAGGAAGGAGCACCGGCGATTCCGGAATTGGAAAAGGCGTTGCGCGATCCGGAAGCGGAAGTGCGGGTGGAGGCTCGGAATGCGTTGATGAAGATTCGGGAAGATGTGAAGCGTGCTGGTACCGGCAAATGAATATTAGACGCAAATGGATGGTTGGTGGAGTGATTGCGTTGGGAGCGGTAGTGATTTCGACGTGGTCGTTGTTGCCGCGGGACAGGGTCACCCGTTCCGCGACTTCCGTTGGCGTTTCTGGGCCGCGAGTTGGCGGGCTTTGAAAACTCGATAGCTCTTGGTCAGCGGCAGACCCCAGCGCCCGGCAAACGTCACCGGATTGCCAAGCACGCCCGGAAAATACTTGTCCTCATCCGCCGTGGCCTCCTTCAACCGGCGAATCATCTCCGCTTCCGAAACTGCTTCCTTCATAACCTCACACTCTCCAGCTTTGCCGCACGCAATCTTTCAAAAAACGCTTCCTCGCATCACCACTCCATTGCTCCGCCACTCCATGTCGTTTCTGAATCCCCGGGGAGGCCCCATCTGCCAGCGAATCCGATCACGGCCCCTTCTCGAATTCCTTGAGCTCTTGAACACTCGCTTTGATGTGCGAGGGCAAGGCATAAATGTATCCCTTGTTCGTGTGACCGTACGACCACGGCACGGAAAACTCTCCCACTTTGATCATCGCTTCCTCCCGGCTGGTTATCGGGGTGACCTCATAGCGGTTCGGACCGGTCAGCTTCATCTTATAGCGATTGATGGTGGTATTCGTGCCCGTCTCGACGGGCCCGGACGGCGAGGTCTTCAAGCGCCAACGGTAAGTGGCGGTTTCCTGGCCATCTTCACGGCTCAAGCGGTCTGTGTTCGCAAAGCCGATGAACTGGACCACGGCGCGGGCGCCGGAGGTGGATTCCAGCCGCAACATCTGGGCGGTCGTGATCGCCAGACTCCGCCCTCCCGGCCAATCTTCGCCATCCAGCGTAATCATTGCCCGCGTTAATTCAACGACCCGGCTTTTGTCCTCCTTCGGATCGTACACTTCCAATTTTACTGTGGTGGCCGGTGCGCCGCGCACGGCCGCCGTCGTCTCGGACAATTCCTTTCCTTTGGTCGATGCGCCGTCAATCGAGCGAATGACTTGCCCGCTTTCGAGCGCCGCCCTTGCCGCCGGCGAGCCGGGCACCACTTTTACCACTTCCAATTCGCCCGAGTCTCTGTTGATGCGCAGGATTGCGCCGATGCCGCCAAAGCTCAGCCCATCCCCCGCTGCATCCAACTTCACCCCGTCTGGGAAGCCGGGAATGCGAAAGCTGTCTTCCGGCGGGTCGCCGTGCCAGACGTAGATTCCGGTCAACCGGTGCGCTTCCTCGCCTTCGCCTTCATTGATGTAATGCGAGAAATCCAGCTCCACGCGCGCCTCGGCCGTCTTGTAAAAGTTATCGTCGAATTCTCCAGTCTGAAGCTTGTCCCCCAGTATCCTTTTGACTTCCTTGCGGTTCATGCCCGTGAAAATGCCGTTGTTTAATCGCCAGTCGGGCTGCAGGAGGGAGTTCCAGCTTCGAAATTTGTTTGCCAGCTTCCAATCGAGCAGTTGGTCGGTTATTCGGACGCCCGCCAGGTTGCCGCTCTCGAACACAAACGCCATTGACCGTCCGTAAATCAATGCAGCGGCCTTGTCGCTAAGCCGCACATAACCATCCGGTTTGCCCCGCGCCTTGATGAAGTCATCCTCCGACGCCCCAAACGGCACGCCAAATACATTGCTGTCCGGATCAATCTCCAGCCCGCGAAATGTCGCGCTGCCTGCCCCCTTCACCTTCGACCGGATGTCGTCCGCCCCGGTCAAAGGCCCGATACAGAAGGAGAGTACAAAGAGAAGAATCAGCCCTGATTTCATGACAGCCTCGGTATTCACTCCTATCCAACCACCGGCGAACCACCGTGGCAAGGACTTTGGCCCACCCCTTGGACCGCGGGGTGCGATTGGAGCTGTTAAAGTTTAACTGTGGCCGCAAGTGGAGCGCGGGCTTTAGCCCGCTTCAGCGTGGTTTGTGCTGGCGGCGTTGAAGCGGCGTGAACGCCGCGCTCCTCGTGCCGGATTTAAATGCGACTACAGAATTTTGGAAACAGCTCTAGGAGTGGGTGACGGCGCGCCGCGGTTCGGAGTCCCGGCTTCAGCCGGCCAGGGCGTCGCAAGAGCCGCACGCGAAGACCGCCAAGTCCGCAAAGGCCGGGAGATAAACCATCGGCACGGCAAACTCGGACGCATCGCCATTCACCCAACGCGGCTACAGCTTCTCCCTCTCCCCAAGGGAGTGGGCCGGGGTGAGGGGGAAGGAAACGCTATCCAACCC
>JBFMBT010000022.1:0-33757 GCA_040754875.1 Verrucomicrobiota bacterium
CGCGTACTATGGCGGCCTGGTCGCCGACTGTGACCTCGCACAAGGCGCGCCCCGTCAGGCATTGCGCGGCTACGTCCGCTGCTTGCAGTGGTGGCCCGTCAAATGGGGCGCGTGGAAAGGATTGGTGCGCGCCGGCCTGAAAACCATCGGTGGCGCGCAGTCGAAGGTGGTTTCATGAACGTCGCGTTTATCAACGAAAACACGCTGGGACACGGTTCCTATCTGATGCCCTTTGTCCGTTGGTTTGAGCAACATCCGGAAGCGGGCATTCAACCGCACGTCCTCAACGCCACGCCGCTGCCCGAACGCCTCCAGTTCCAGGCGAACTTTTCCGTGCCCGGCCTGCGCGGCAGCGGCTTGGATTTCCACAACGCCCGCTGGCGCCTCACCGTCAGCCAGCATGTGCTCGAACAACTTGACGAATTGCGCCGCCAGCAGCCTATCGATGCGGTCGTTGTAAACACGCAAAGTGTTGCCTTGCGCCTCATCGAGCGCGCGCATGAATTGCCGGTCTTTGTCTGCCTCGATTCCACGTTCGCGCAATTGGCCCGCAGCCGCTGGTTTGCCCCCAACGCGCCCACGCGCTTGTTCCTGCCGCTGACCCTGCGTGCCCTGCGCAAACCCGAGCGCGCCATCATCCAGTGCGCCCACACCGTTTGCCCCTGGTCCGAACCGGTTCGCGAATCGCTCGTGCAGGATTATCAAATCCCCGCGGAAAAAACCGCGCTCCTGCCGCCTTCGCTGGACGTGGATGCCATCCAACCTCGCGAACATCCCAAAAACGAACGCCCGCAAATCCTCTTTGTCGGCGGCGATTTCGACCGCAAAGGCGGCCCGCTGCTTCTGCTGTGCTTCCGCAAATATTTCGCCGAGCGCTGCGATCTGCACCTCGTCACGAAGGCGGACCTCACGGCTGGCCGGCGTGTCTCGGTTCATCGTGACCTCGAGGCGCATACGCCGGAGTGGACGGACCTTTGGCGCAAGGCCGATGTTTTTGTTTTTCCATCCACGCTCGAAACGTTCGGCATCGTTTTGCTCGAAGCGCTTGCCTTCGGCGTGCCGACCGTCTCCACCGAAGTCGGCGCCGCGCGCGAAATCCTTGACGGCGGCAAGGCCGGCTGGTTGCTGCCCATGCCCAACGAAGAACTGTTGCGCCAGGCCATCACCGAAGCTCTGGATCATCCGGAGAAAGCCCAAGCCAAAGCCGCCAAAGGCCGCGAACGCATCGTCGCCCATTACAATCTGGCCGCCAACGCACGCGCCCTCGCCACCCGCCTCCACCAAGCCGCTGTGGATTAATTCACCAATTGGGCGGCCAGTCCTCCGGCGATTTATTGCGCACCGCTTGATTGCGAAGAGGGGGCCTTATCCGCCGGATCGGCTTCAATCGCAAATCTAAAATCTAAAATCAAAAATCCAAACCCCATCGAGGAAGGCCACTACGCCCGAAAACAAATCGCCTGCCCGGCGCATCTGATTTCCTGGAGCCACCGGCGGCGCTTCGCCACCGGACTGGAACTCGCGCGCTCGCTGGCCGGCGGACACGTCCTCGACTACGGCTGCGGCGACGGCGCCTTTCTCGTCATGCTCATGAATTCCGCCCAGCCGCCCGCCAGCGCTGTCGGCGTCGAGATCGACGACCGGTTGGTCGAAGATTGCCGCCGGCGATTTCATGGCGTTGCCGGGCTTGAGTTCAACCACGCGCGCGAACTGGAAAACGAAACGTTTCGCGCCCGTTTCGACGGCTTGGTCTGCATGGAAGTGCTCGAACACGTCGTGCAACCAGACGCACTGCTGGACCAATTCCATTCCTGGCTCAAACCCGGCGGGCAGTTGCTGATCAGCGTCCCGGTCGAAACCGGCCCGCCCGTCCTCGTCAAGCAAACCGCCCGGCGCATCGCCGGGTGGTGTGGTTTGGGCGATTACCCGGGCACCACGCCTTACACGTGGTCCGAATTATGCCGCAGCGTGTTTGCCGGCGCCGCGCAGCACATCGTGCGTCCTGTGCATCGCAATGCCGATGGCTTCGAGTCGCACGACCACAAGGGTTTCAACTGGCGCGTCATCGAGGCAAAAATCGCTGAACGTTTCGCGCTCGAACGCACCTGCGCCTCGCCGTTCCTCTGGCTCACGCCGCATCTGGGCAGCCAGGCGTGGTTTGTCGCCCGCAAGCATCCATGACCGCTGTCCAACCCGCTGCCGGCACCGCGACCATCTGGCGTCTTCAACGCTGGCATTGGATTCTCCTCGCCGCCGGTTTGCTGCTGCGTTTCGCCGCCTGCGTCATGGTCAACCGCGGCGACCCCTTCGGCGGCTGGGACGGCCGCGAATACCACGCCTTCGCCCAACATCTCTTCCGTTTCGCGGGCGACGACTATCCGCGCTTTTTTAATTTCGTCCGCGCCCCTGGCTATCCGCTGTTTCTGCTTCCCTTTGTCGCGTTCAACACCACTGCCGTCTGGCACATCCAGTTGGTTCAATGTTTCCTCGGCGTTTTCCAGGCGGTTTTGCTCGCCGGCATCGCCGCGCGCTGGGCGGGCGCGCGGTGCGCCAACATCATGTTCGTGCTGTGCGCGTTAAATCCGTTTCTCATCTACTACTGCGGCTTTGTCCTCACCGAAACGGTGTTCATCACGCTGCTTTGGCTGGGCATCGCCGCCCTCCAACGCTTGCTGCCGGCCGATGCCGATTGGGCGCGCTGGTTGACCTGGGCGGGCGTCGCCTTCGGTCTCGCCTGTCTCGTCCGGCCCGCACTGCAGCCATTTCTCGTCGTTGCCGTGTGCTGGCTCGGCTGGGTCGCCTTGAAGAACGGCGGCTGGCTCGTCGCCCTGCGGCGCATGGCACATTTCACCGCTGTTGTCAGCGCCCTGCTGTTGCCCTGGCAGCTCGGCAACGCATGGGCGCACGGTTCCTTCACGCTCGGCCCCGGTTACGCCGAGGCCGTCTATCTCCAAAGCAATTCGCTCGAATTCGTGCAGATGTACGAGGCGAAGAGCGCCGATGAATATTACCGCGCCTTTACGAAATCCGTTTACCACCTGTCGCGCGAAAGCGGCGCGTCGCCGGACACATGGATGGATGAAGCCGCTGCCTTTCGCCGCGACCACCCGGCGGAATGGCGCCGCCTGCAATGGCACAAGTTCACGCACTTTTGGCGGCCCTGGCTCAACCCGCTCATCTTCCCGCGCTCGCAAGTGCTGCTCTCCATCGTGTTCACCACGCCTCTCTTCCTCATCGCCGCATTGGAAATCTGGAAACGGTTCAGGACATCCGACGCCTTCTTCGCCCTTTTGCTGTCTCTGGTGCTGACTGGCTATGTCATCGGTGGTTTGCTGTTCGTCGCCTCGGTGCGCTACCGCATCCCGCTCGTCGATGTGACGTTCCTTTTCTTCGCCGCTTCCTGGCTGGAGCGGTTTGCCTTGCCCAGGTCGCGGACGTAACGTTGCTCATGGCTCAACCGCGCAAAATCCTGTGGATTTCCTGTGTTGGCGAAAAGGGAGGCGCCGAGGTTTACCTGCTCAACTTCCTGCGGCACCTGGACCGCCGCCGCTTCGCGCCGTCCGTTGTTTTGCTCCGGCCCGGGCCGTTGGCGGACGAACTCAAGGCGCTGGACGTTCCCGTGCACGGGTTCGCCGCGCATCGCATGCGCCACGTGTGGAACGTCGGGCTTGCCATCTTGAAACTCGCGCGCCTCATCCGCGATGAAGGCGCCTCACTCGTTCACAGCAACGGATTCCGCGCCCACACGTACGGCGGGCTCGCCGCGCAACTGGCCGGTGTCCCGGAAATCTGGAACGTTTTCACCGTGGAAAAAGACGGCCTGTACACGTCCGCCAATCTGCGGATTCCCACCGCGCACACCATCGCCATCTGCCCCCCCACGGCCGATTACTTCATCGCGCGTGGTTGTCCCACCAGCATGATCTGGCCCAGCATCGATCCGCAGCGACTGTCCCTCCGCGCGCCGCGCGCCAGCCTCGCACAACGATACAAAATCCCCGTCGATGCGCAGTGGGTCGCCATGGGCGCGCGCTTGCAACGTTACAAAGGCCACGCTTTTTTCATCCGCGCGCTGGCTGCGTTGCCGCCGGAGATGCACAACGTTCACGCCGTGATTCTGGGCGGCACGTTGTTCGGCATGGAGCCGTCTTATCCCGACGAATTGAAGTCGCTCGCTGCCAGTCTCGGCGTCGCCGCGCGCGTCCACTTCCCCGGCTTCGTGCCGGACGAAGACCTGTATGGGTTCGTCGCGGAGAGCGAACTCGTCGTGCATCCCGCGCTCGAAGAAGACTTTGGTTTGATTGTGGCCGAAGCCCAGGGCCTGGGCCGGCCCGTGCTGGCCTTCGCCAGCGTCGGCCCCGCCGCCATCATCGACGCCGACAAAACCGGGCGCCTGGTGGAAACCGGCAATCAGGATAAATTCAGCGCCGCCCTTGCCGACCTCCTGGCCGCGCCCAACCGTCTCCGCGAATGGGGCGACGCCGGTCGCGAACGCGCCCTTCGCCTCTTCGATGCCCGCGAAGCCACCCGGCAACTGGAACGCATTTACGCATCGTGCCTGAACCCCGTTCCTGACCTGAACCCCCAGGCCGTCGCCGCCGCACACGAATGAAATCGCGCGACTGGAAAAAGAAGCGCATGGACGACCTCGAGGCGGATTCGCCCGAGACGCCTGCGGAACTGACGTGGAAGGAAAAGTTCCTCGCCATCATCCACTCGGACCCGCTGATCAACAGCGTCGTCGCGGTCGCCATCACCGTGGGCTTCTTCCACGGCTGGCTCAAAATCCGATTCCAGCACCCCGCCACCACCTTCTTTTTCGACGCGCTGCTGTCCGTCGCGCTGGTGCTCGTGTTCATGCAATTGCGCCGTGGCGTCCCGTTGATTCCGCGCGGCGCCGTCGGCCAGGCGCTCAAGGTCTATTACGGCGTCTGCGCCATCTACGCCTTCCTGCCCTGGGGCCCGCCGTTCATCGTTTCGCTCGCGTCACTGCGCGGCTGGTGTTTCGCCACGCTGATGTTCGCCGTCGGCTATCACCTCACCAAGAGCCTCAACCAGGCCAAAGGCTACTTCTACGTGCTCATCGTGCTCGGCCTGATTACGACCGGCTATGGTCTCCAACAAAGCCCCGAGGAAGTCGAGAAGCGCATTTCCGAGGATGAACAATACGCCGAGCGCTACGGCACCAGCTACTATCTCACCGAAACCGGCAAACAATTGCGCATCTTCTCCACCTTCGTTTCCTCCGGCGCTTTCGGCGGCACGCTCGCTTACGTGACCATTTTCTGCGTCGCCTTGCTGACCGATCCCAAGGCCACGAAACGTGAGCGAAACCTTTTGTTGCTCGCCGCGCTCCCGATGATTTACGCCATCGTACGCAGCGGCTCGCGCAGCGCGCTGTTGAGCCTGTTCTTCGGCTTCATCGTCGTCGCCTGGTATCGCCGGAATCTGATGAATTTCATTGTCGTGCCCGCCTTGATTTTCGTCGCGCTCGTCATCGGTTCCAAGGTCACCGGCGGCTCGGCGCTCGAACGCTTCGGTTCCGTCCTGGACCCCCAGGCCGTCATCGCGCGCAATCTCATCCCCACGCGCATCGGCTGGGAATACATGACCGACGAAAACCTCCTCGGCGGCGGCCTGGGCAAAAGCGGTTACGGCGTGCCTTCCTTCATTTCCGCGCGCGCCGGTTATCCCATGAGCGAATACAAATTCTCCGACGGCGACCTCGGCCGCCTCATGATTGAAATGGGCCTCGTGGGCATGATCATCTTCGGGCGCATCCTCTATATCGCCGCCATCAACGTAAAAAAGACACTCGACCAGTTGAAGGACACGCCCGTCGCCACCGTCGCGCTCGCCAGCGCGGGCTGCATCGTCATCGCCATCGCTTCGTTCCCCAGCGGTTCGCCGTTCCTCGGCATTCCCATGGGCGCGCTCGTCTGGTTCTTCCTCGGCACGCTGCAAAAACTGCTGGATGATTCCGCCAACTGGACCGATGTGGACGCGTCGGCTGGCGAGGCAAAATCAGTTCCGCAAAAAGTCTTCCTCCACCGCCGCGCGTCCAAACGCAACCGTCCCTCCGCGTCACGGCCTGACCCCGCATGAAAATTGCGCTCGTGGTCCATGACTTTGACCCGCGCTTTGGGCAGGGTCGTTACACCGTCGAACTGGCGCGACGCCTCGCCCTGGCGCACGACGTCCACGTGTATGCCAATCGCTTCAACGCCCCGTTGGAGCCGAACGTGACGTTTCAACGCGTCCCCGCCTGCCGTTCCTCCGCGCTCGGCACCGTGCTCACCTTCGTGTGCGCCGCGGAACGTCTCCTCGCCGCGCGCGCTTACGACATCATCCACGCCCAGGGCCTGAGCTGCTGGCGCGCCGATGTCATCACCGCCCACATCTGCAACGCCGCGCGCTTCGCCCATGCGCCGCCCTCGAATTGGAAGGGCCATCTCTTTCCCCTCGTCGTCGAACCGCTGGAGCGTGACTTCTATCAACATCCGCGCGCGCGTCACTTGATCGGCGTGTCGCAGAAGGTCGCCGGCGAAATCGCCGCCGAATACGACTGGCAGCGCCCCGTCTCGGTCATTTACCACGGCACCGATACGGACACATTCAAGCCCCCTTCGGAAACTGACCGCCAGCACGCGCGCGATTTCTTCCGCCTCCCGCGCAAGGCGTGGGCGTGGCTCTTCGTGGGCGAAGCCGCCAAGGGCGTCGCGCCGGCCATCGAACAACTGGTGAATTTCCCGGAAGCCATCTTGCTCGTCGTGTCCCGTTCCGCGCCGCACGCGTATGAAGCGCTGGCCGAAGCGCGCGGCGTGCGCCAGCGTTTGCGCTGGGTCGGTCCGGTGGAAAATACCGCCGTCGCCTATCAAGCGGCCGATGTCTTCCTGTATCCCTCGGATTACGACGCCTTCGGCATGGTCGTGGCCGAAGCCATGGCCGCCGGACTGCCTGTCATTGTTGGCCGCGCCACCGGCGCCGCCGAATGGATTGCTCACGGCCGCAACGGCTTTCTCTGCGACCCGCGCCACGCCGCTTCCCTTGAGCAACCCCTCGCGGCCTTGCGCAACCACACCTCGCTCGCCGCTGAAACCGGCCGCGCCGCCCGCGCCACCGTCCTCGAACACACCTGGGACCGCTGCGCCCGCGAAACGCTGCGAGTTTACGAGCAAGTTCTCCACGCCCGCCCATGACGACCAATTGCAACACGCCCGTGAGTCAACTGAAGTCCCGCAAGGGACGTCCGAAAATGGCCCGGCGATTCATCGCTGGGTCCGCATGCCCGGCAAACCATAAGCCCCGGAGGGGCTGGAGAACTCCGTCAGATGCGCCGCTTTGTTGCGCGTCGCAAATCCCATCGCCTTATTCCGTCCCCACGCGGCAACAACAACTCCCTCTCCCCAAGGGAGAGGGCCGGGGAGGGGGAAGGAGGCGTTATTCAACCCGCAATCACTGCCCCCGCTCGCGACGCCGCGTGCGTTTCCCTCTCCCCCGAGGTATCGAGGGGGAGAGGGAGAAAGGGAGAGGGGCATCCTTAAAAACCACTCACACCAAACGCTCCATTTGTGAATACTGACGCTCCTGTTTTCTACTTTCGGATTTCGACTTTCGGATTTGTTTCGAGTTTCGATTTTCGGATTTCGGATTTTCACCCCCAGTTGCTCCTTCGCTGAACACTCATGACGTCCGTCGCCTTGCTCATCCACGGCGGCCCGAACAGCATCGAGGCCATCCGCGCCCGCGGCCTCGCCCAAAATCATCCGCCCGATCGCGTCCATTTCCTCTACCGCGAGGAGCCGCGCGGCGAAACCGCGCGCCTCTGGAAACGCCGCCTCGCCGACCTCCGCCCCGACCTCCTCTACGTCGTCAACACCGCCTTGCCCGGCGCCTGGCTCGCCCCGTGGCTTCGTCTGACCAAGGGCATCCCCTACATCCTCGATACCGGCGACGCCGTGTTCGCCATGGCCCAAAGCGCCGGCCACGTCCCCGCCTGGCGCCTTCCTTTGTTGAAGCTCGGCGAATCCTTCGCCCACCAACACGCCGAAGTCATCGTCGTGCGCGGCACCCGCCACCTGGAACACCTTCAGGCACGCGGCGCGCGAAACGTCCTGTTGATCCGCGACGGCGTGGACCTGAACCGCCCCGCGCCCGCCGAAACCGTCGAAGCCCTGCGCCGGAAACTCGGCCTCGAAAACTCCTTCGTCGTCGGCGTCATGGGCTCGCTCACCTTCAGCCCGCGCCTCGGCATTTGTTACGGCTGGGATCTCGTCGAAGCCATGCCATCGCTGAAAGACCTTCCCATTCGCGCCGTCATCATTGGCGATGGCGATGGCCGCCCCCGGCTCGAACGCCGCGCCGCCGAACTCGGCGTGGCCGATCGCGTCACCTTCTGTGGCCGCATCCCTTATGACGAAGTGCCGGTGTACCTGCGCCTGCTCGACGTCGCCCTTTCCACGCAGACCAACAACCTCGCCGGCCAGGTGCGCACCACCGGCAAACTCCCCGAATACATGGCTGCCGGCTGCTTCATCCTCGCCAGCCGCGTTGGCGAAGCCGAAATCCTCCTCCCTCCCTCCATGCTCCTCGATTACTCCGGCGACGTGGACCCTTTCTACCCCCAACGCCTCGCCGACCGCCTCCGCCACCTCCACACCCATCCCGCCGACCTCGCCCCCCGCGAATCCCTTCCCGCCCTCGCTGAAAAGCATTGCTCCTACCCCGCCCTCAGCCGCCTCTTCGACCGCATCATCCAAACCGCCGCCAACCTCCCATAACCACCCCCCTTCGTCCTCGTTCTCGTCCTCGTCCTCGAAATAATTCACCGCTCTCACCCGCGACGCCGCGCTCCCCCGAATCGAAAATCGCAAATCGCAAATTTAAAATCCCCTCCTCCTTTCCGTCGCCAGCGTCCCGCACGCCGCCGAAATATCCGCTCCCAGCGAATAACGGATCGTCACCTTCAACCCGCGCCCCTTCAGCTCCTTTGCAAACGCCTCACGCTCCGCCGGAGGTGTCCCTTCCAATTCCGGCGCGGACGCAATCGGGTTGTACGGAATCAGATTGATGTGGACCCGCAACCCCTCGACATATCGCGCCAGCGCTTCGAGATCCTCCGGCCCGTCATTGATCCCGCGCAACAACGTGTACTCGATCATCACCCCGTCATCGCGCAACCGCGTCACTTCGCGCAACGCCTCGCGCAGCGCCTTCAAATCATGCCGCCGGGCCATCGGCACGATCCGCTCGCGCACCTCCTGCCGCGCGCTGTGCAGGCTCAACGCCATCCCGATCCGCCGGAACCGTTCCGCGCACCGCACCATCGCGTCCGGTATCCCCACCGTGGACACCAGCAAACGCCGCTCCTCGAAACAAAAACCGTCGGCGGCGCGCAACACCTCCAGCGCGCGTGTGAGATTCTCCTCGTTATGAAACGGCTCCCCCATGCCCATGAACACCACGTTGCGCACCCGCCGCTGCTCCGCCGCCAGCCGCTGATTCGCCTGGACCACCTGGTCCAGAATTTCCTCCGCGGCCAGATTCGCCGCCAGCCCCATCCTGCCCGTCGCGCAAAACGCGCAGTCCGCGGCGCAGCCCGCCTGCGACGACACACACAGCGCCGTGCGCCCGCTGGCGATGCGCAGGATGACACTTTCGATCAAGTGCCCGCCGCGCGTGCGGAACAAAAGCTTCGTCGCCCCATCGACCTTCGAATCACGCGCCCCCGCCAGTCCCAGCGAATGAAAACCCACCTCCGCCGCGAACCGGTCGCGCACGTCCGGCGGCAACTCTTCCAGCGCGCGCTCCGGCCCCGCCTGCTTCTTGTAAAAAACCGTGCGCAGCCGGCGCAGCCGGTACGGATCCACCCGCAGCCGCCGTCCCAATTCCGCCATCGCCCTCTGATCATGTATGCCAGGCACACCGGCAAAGTAACAGGCGGGCAGGGGATACGAAACCCCGTTTCGCCCCTCCGTTAAGTCCGTTTGTCGGTCCTGCCTCCTCTCGGCCGCTTTTCGGACGGAACGGACTTAACAGACGGCGGCTTGCCCGTGCGCGCCCGGTACAACCGCTCCGCAAACCCGCCGCCGCTTTCAAAATCACGTGCGTGCCGATCCAACAGACGCTCGGTGAGCCAGTGCGCTTGCGCGGCGAGGATGGCCCCCAGGTTGGCGGCGCGCTCTTCGGCGGGCTGCCCCGCGCCTGGCCGATTCACCCATGCGGCAGCTTCCTCCAACGTTTTGGGCCGGAGGCCGCGCGCCTCGGTGAAGGTGGCCTCGCCTTCCTGCCAGTGCCGCAGCCCGCGGCGCGCCAGGTGTTTGATGTAGTCTTTGCGCGCCTCGTCCAGGCTCGCGCGCGCCACGTTGGTCAGGTTCATTTCCAGTTTCTTGCTGGTGGCGCTGTCCTCGCTGCCCTCGGCGATGTTTTGATAACCGCTCCGCGCCGCCTGCACCATCTGATCGTGATGCCGGTCGCTTTTGGGCACGTAGCGGTCGCAAAAGCGGCAGGTGAAATCGTAAAGCAATTCCGCCACCTGATACGCCTTGAGTTTCCGATAACCGCTGTGCCGGCCGTACACCCGTTCCGCCGCCGGAGAAGACATGGCCTTGCCCCGATTCTCCGGCCCGTTGGGTCGATCCTGATCCTTTGTCATTCGAAAAGACCTGCGCTGGCAGGAGGATAGGCAATGCGTGCGCCTGTTTAAAGGGGGAAATGCATCAGCCACCCCTCCGTTAAGTCCGTTCCGTCCGGAAATCTGCCGCCGGCGCCACCCATCCACGTTGCGTCCTTCGCGGCCTTTGCGTGAGCCGGTTTCTCCGTATCTCGCTGTTCCATTCGTTTGCCCCCCATTCGATTGAGTTCCGACCGATTGGGTAGTGCGGTGTCGTAAGCGGGCAGGATCCGCAGGATCCCCACAGTCCGCTTCAACGCAAAATATTTGTCTCAGCCGTTAGCAGTTGTCTCAGGCGTCTTGGCGTTAAGCCGCGGACCATGCCATGCTGCAGGTGATGGAACACATGTTGCATCGTGAAAACGGTGAAACGTCGGACCGGGCCGGGCCCGTCGCCCGGCGCGCCCCGCGCCGCCCCGTGCCCCGTCAAACCTACCCCTCGCCCCTCCCTGGAGGGGAACGCCCCCGGTGTGTCAAATTGGCGCAAATCGCCGTGCCACCTTCCCCCCTTCGATTGAACTCCCAAGCAGGAACTTTGAACCCCAGTCCGTTCTGTCCGTCCAATCCGCCGCCCCTCAACCAGGCAATCCGCCCGCTTCTGCCCGATAATGCCCGCTTCTGCCACATAATATTTTTTCCAGCCATGAACTATGAACCGTCCCGCGACATCACCAACCGGTCCCCCAATCGCAAATCGGAAATCCCATCCGACCTCTTCCGTCCCCTTCCGCCACATACCGCCACATACCGCCACATATTTTTTTGGCCATTGCCCGGAGGCCCCAATGAGGTGTCACGAAAGATTGAATTATTCCGCCGGGCATGGTTCAACAGGGCCATGAAATTTTCCCTCAAGCTCGCATGCCTGCTCGTTGCCTTCACGGTTCCGGCCCAGGGCGGACTCAAGGACAAGAAGCTTGATGTGTATTGGGTCGATTCGGAAGGTGGCGGCTCGACGCTCATCGTCACGCCGGCGGGCGAATCGATTCTCATCGACACGGGCAATCCGGGCGGGCGCGACCCGGGGCGCATTCAGCGCGCGGCAAAGGAGGTGGCCGGGCTCACGAAGATCGACCACGTGATCATCACGCATTTTCACATCGACCATTTCGGCGGCGCGGCGGAAGTGGCGCAGATGATTCCCATCGGCACGTTGTATGACAAGGGCGTGCCCGAAACGAATCCGGACAACCGGCCGAACGACACGCGCTTTCCCATCATGATCAAGCCGTATCGCGAGATGAAGGTGGAGAAGCGCGTCACCATCAAGCCGGACGACGAAATCCCGCTCAAGCAGGCGAAAGGCGCGCCGGCGTTGAAGCTGCGCGTGTTCGCCGCGAACCAGCAGTTCGGCCAGACACCCGCCGGCGCGAAGCCCAATCCGTTGTGCGCCGATGGCAAGGCGAAGGCGAAGGACATGTCCGACAACGCGAACAGCGTGGTGGTGGTGCTGGAGTTTGGCGGGTTCCGTTTCTTCGACGGCGGCGATCTGTCGTGGAACACCGAGGGTGAACTGGTGTGCCCCATCAACCGCGTGGGCACGGTGGACGTGTACCAGGTGAACCATCACGGCCTGGACGTGAGCAACAATCCGATTTTGATCCGCAGCCTGGCGCCGACGGTGTCGGTGATGAACAACGGGCCGCGCAAAGGCGGCGAAGCGGAGACGTATGCGACGCTGAAGTCCGCGCCATCCATCCAGGCGATGTACCAGGTGCATCGCAACGTGCGCGAGGGCGCGGGCAACACGGACAAGGAGCACATTGCCAACGCGGGCGACGGCCAGGACTGCGCGGCGCATCATATCCGGATGTCCGTCGCGGCGGACGCGAAGAGCTACACGATTTCCGTGCCGTCCACGGGACATTCGCGAACATTTCAGACGAAGGGGAAGTGAAGATCGAAGGTAAAAATCCGCATGTCAAGTTTAGGAACGCAGCAATAACGACTCGCGGGGAAGAGCGGCGCTGCCCGCCACAAGCTGAAGCGTGAACTCCATACAAACTGGACTTGGTGCGGTGAGTGCATCGCGATCTCGTCAGTAATTCAATTGGAGGTAGTCGAGACGGACCGGGGCGTTTTGGAGACCGCGAACATTAATCTCTATCTTGTCACCAAACTTAACAGGCACGTTCTTGCACGTGTTGGTAAGCCAGCCGCGCTCTTGTTGTGGAATTTGCCATGAATGGCTCATGGCGCCAGGCGGCTTGGAGCCGACGCGTTCGGTTACGTTCAAAGTCAAAAAGACGGCTTGAGCCCCCGTTTCCGCAAAGTATCGCACCTCGATATCGCAACGGGCGTCCCGTGCATATAGTTCGTCAAACGACGTTTCGATGCTCCCGTTGGGACCCGTCGAAATAACTGTAAGCCGGTGGGACGCGGTCCGGTCGTTGCGGTCTTCGACTTTGAAGTGGTCGAGGTGGCGGAAGTTCTCGGCTTCGATGCGGACTTGCTTGCGGGCGGCCAGGGGCGTCGGGCGCTGGTGTTCAGCGAGCAGTTTCTTGAGCTTGGCGGGATCGCATTCCTCGTCGCCGGTGACGAGGAAATAGGCCATGCCGGCATCGGAGGGATCGGGGCGCGTGGAGACGAGGGTGCGTTCCCAGAGAAACTGCACCTTGGGATCGCGCGAATCGCGCATCCAGAAATAGCCGGCGAATTGTTCGGGCGCGGCCGGCTTGCCGTAGGGGGTGAGGCTCAGGCGCGCGTTCTGGTCCTTGATCTGGAGCCAGTTCACGTCCTGCTCGATGACGCTGCGCTTGGTGTGCGTGAAGGTGTATTTGGCCGCGAACCCGTCGTTCCACCGGCTGTGCGAAATGCAATGGACGTGCTTGCGCTTTTCCGGCTGCGACTTCTGGATGCCGAGGTAAGGCACTTCCATCGGACCCGCGATGATGAAGAAAAGCGGGTTGTCAGCGGATGAATCGTTGATGGCCCTGGCGATGCTGGCGATGGCGGCGTCGAGGTCTTTCCGGCAATCGTGAAAGCGGGATTTCTCGTAACCATACCGCTCCGCCGCGCCGAGCACGCTGGCGGCATGGATTTTTTCCCACTCGGCGTTGGTCTGCGGGAGGATGCAATTGTAATCGAAGTGCACGAGGCGGTCCTTGACGCCGGCCTCGGCGAAGATGGCCAGCGCGACGGGCGAGGCGGCCCAGTCATCGGGATCGTTGTGGTTGCCGTCGGCGCTGTAGGCGATGCGGCCGATGAATTTGCCGTTGGCGTAGGGCTTGGCCTCGGCGGCGCGCGCGAGGGGCGCGGAACAAAGCGCGAGGAGGAGCGGCGCGAGGAGGAGATGGGGATTCATAAAGAGCGTGTTCTGTGATGTGGTGTCGATTGACACCAAATTAACGAACTGGAGGAGGAGTTGCGATGGAAAAGACGAGCAGTGAATCCGAATTAGTTGACATATCAACAATCCAGGTGTAAACATCATGCTTATGAGCCAGAATACCGGGCCGGGGCCGCGTTATGAGGCGTTGATCCAGTTGCTGCGCACGGCCGAATCGTTATGGAATGCGAGCCGGGTGTTTTTCGAGCGTTGGGACTTGAGCCCCAGCCAGTTCAACATTTTGAACGTGCTGGGGGACGAGGCGGAGGGGTTGAGCCAGGTGGAGTTGAGCCAGCGGCTGATCATGCACCGGTCCAATGTCACAGGCCTGGTGGACCGGTTGGAGGCGCGCGGGTTGGTGCGGCGCGATGCGGCGCCGGATGATCGGCGGGCGTATCGCGTGCGATTGACGGCCGCGGGGCGCAAGTTGTTGAAGGCAATCCTGCCGCACTATTACCGCACGGCGGAGCAGGTGTGGGGGGCGATGCCGGCGGCGCGGGCGAAGCAATTGGTGGCGGAACTGGAGGAGTTGAGCGGGAATGCGGAGCGAGTGGTGCAAACCAAGCCGAAAGCCGAATGACGCAATGAAGCCCGAAGCAACAATCCCCACAGATTCAGGAAAACCACGGATTGAGGGCAAAGTCATGCCCAAGGAAAATAAACGAACCCCTCTCCCTTGTTCCCTCTTCCCCTCGTTCCTCCGGGGAGAGGGAGATGCACGCGATGCGTGCGATGGGATTGATGCGCCTTGGCACGCCGGGCCGCCGGATTCAAACGCGAATCAGCAGGACATGGCGTCAGGCGACACAGGTGGGGCAATGAATGAAAGTTGGCGCGCGCCGCTTCGTGTGAGCCACGCGCTGGGGTGGATGGTGGTTGGGGCGGTTTCGTTTCATGCGGCTTATGCGCAGCCGGCGTTGGTCGGATTGTTTGTGCTGTATTTTGTGGGTTTGGTGCAATTGTGCCGGGTGGCCACGGCCCGGCGCGCGTTCTATTTTGGCTTTTTGTTGGGGCTCGGGATTTTTGCGCCGCAGCTTGCCTTTCTGTTCAACATCTTCAGCTTCGCGGCGGTGCCGCTATGGTGCGTGCTGGCGTTTTATCATGGGCTGTTTCTGGTGCTGGGGCGTTTTTGCGGGAGGCGCTGGGGGGCGCGCGGTTGGTGGTTGTTGCCGGTGTTGTGGCTGGGGCTCGAATATTTCCGCAGCGAGCTGAATTATCTGCGCTTTTCCTGGACGAATGCGGGGTATGCGTTTGCCGGGACTCTGCCGAGTCCGTTGCTCTCCACCCTCGGAATGTATGGACTGGGATTTTTGTTGATGCTGGTTGCGGTGGTGATTTGCGCGCGGGCCAAACGCGTGATGCTTGCGGGCGCAGTAGTGGCTGTTGTTTTGAGTGGCGTTTTTCACTTTTGGAAACTCGGGCAGGCAACGTCCCCCGCGTCCACCGGGCCGCTGATGGCCGGCGTGCAATTGGAATTCCCGTGGGACAAGGAGGTGCCCGGTGAATTGGACAAATTGGTAGCGAAATATCCGGACGCCGATCTGCTCGTGCTCAGCGAATACACATTCGATGGGCCGGTGCCGCAAGCGGTGAAGGATTGGTGCCGTCAACACCGGCGCCATTTGATTGTGGGCGGCAAGGACGAATTGCCCGACGGCGAATTCTACAACACCGCGTTTGTCATCGGGCCGGATGGTGAGATTATCTTTCGCCAGGTCAAAAGCGTGCCGATTCAATTCTTCAAGGACGGGCTGCCAGCGAAGGAACACGCGTTGTGGAACTCGCCGTGGGGCAAGATTGGCATGCTGGTGTGTTACGACCTGAGTTACACGCGCGTCACGGACCGGCTGGTTCGCCTGGGCGCGCAAGCCATCATCGCGCCGACGATGGATGTGGAGTCGTGGGGGCGGCGGCAACATGAACTGCACGCGTTGGTGGCGCCAGTCCGCGCGGCCGAGTATGGCGTGCCGATATTCCGTATCGCCAGTTCAGGAATTTCGCAAGCGGTGGATGCGCAAGGGCGCGTGATGGCAAGCGCGCCGTTTCCCGGGCCACGGGAGACGATGGCCGCGCGACTGACATTCAGCGAGCGAGGGGCGGCTGCCATTGGACCGGTATCTGGCACCGGCGGCAGTGGGGGTGACGGCGGTGGTGTTGGGGATGTTTTTGGTGAGTGGGAGAGCAATCTCCCCACAGATTCAGGAAAACCACGGATTGGAGGGGCAAAATCGTGCACAAGAAAAATAGACGAACCCCTCTCCCTTGTTCCCTCTCCCCCTCGTTCCTCTGGGGAGAGGGAGATGTTGCGCGATGCGTGCGGAGAAACCATCCGTGGGGATGCGCGATGCGCAACAAAGCGCCATCGGACTGGCGCACTCCAAGACGCTTCGCGCTCGACTTACACCAGACATGGCGATGCGTCCTGGATTCGATGAGGGCGAATGGAAGTTTAAACAGATGAGAACCTTGCTGCGCACATTGTTGCGGTGGTTGTTTGGGTTTCGCGCCTACAATACGGAGGCGTTGAGTGCGCCGGGGCCGGTGTTGCTGATTCCCAATCACGTGTCGTGGTTCGACTGGCTGTTCCTGGCGGTGTGTCTGGATGAGGACTGGAAATTCGTGACGTCGAGCGTGGTGGCGGAGACGTCGCCGCTGCACAAATTCGTGATGGTGAACCGTTACACGTTTCCCATCGACACGGGGTCGCCGTATGCGCTGAAGCGGATGGCGGAATATCTGCAACAGGGCGGGCGGTTGGTGTTGTTCGCGGAGGGTCGATTGTCGCGCACGGGGACGTTGATGAAGCTGTTCGATGGCACGGGGTTTCTCATCTACAAGACGCACGCGAAGGTCATCACGGGATATTTGCGCGGGGCGGCGCGGCTGCCGTTGAGTCCGCATCCGGGGTGGAAACTGTGGTTCCCGCGGGTGACAGCGCATTTCAGCGAGGTGCTCACGGCGCCGGCGCTGCAGCACCTGAGCACAATGAAGGCACGGCAAATCCTCACGGACTGGCTGCGCCACCAGCTGGTGAACCAGCAATTCCGCGTGGAAATGGAATTCGGTCCGGGCCATGTGCTGGCGGCCATCGGCGAGACGGCGCAACAGCAACCGGGGCGCATCGTCCTCGAAGATGCAACGTTTCAGGCGCTGACGTACCGGCGGTTGCTGGTGGGCGCGGAGGTGCTCGGGCAACGGCTGCGTCCGTTGCTGGCGGACGAAACGCAGCGCGTGGGGGTGTTGTTGCCGAACGTGAACGCGCTGCCGGTGGTGTTGCTGGGCCTGTGGGAAATCGGCAAGACGCCGGCCATCCTGAATTTCTCGACCGGCATGGCGACGATGCTGGCGTGCGCGCAACTGGCGGGGTTCAAGCAGATCATCACGTCGCGCGCGTTCCTGGAGCGCGCGAAATTGAAGGTCGATGCGCTGGTGGAGGCGGGGTTGGAATTGATTTACCTGGAGGACGTGCGCGCGAAGGTGACGGGCGCGCAAAAGTTTTTCACGCTGCTGAGTTACTGGATCGACCCGGAGCCGCCCGTGCCGGAGGACGTGAAGCCGGACGACACCGCGGTGATCCTGTTCACCAGCGGCTCGGAAGGCGTGCCCAAGGGCGTCGAGCTGTCGCACCGCAACCTGCTGGCGAACATCCGGCAGATGCTGGCGGTGACGGATTTGACGGACCGCGACCGCGTGTTCAACTGCCTGCCGTTGTTCCACAGTTTCGGGCTGTCGGTCGGCACACTGCTGCCGCTGGTGCGCGGGATGTATGTGTACATTTACCCCTCGCCGCTGCATTATCGCGTGGTGCCAACGATGTTGTACGACCGCGATTGCACGGTGTTTTTGAGCACCAACACCTTCCTCAACGGCTACGCGCGCAAGGCGCACCCGTATGATTTTCGCAGTATGCGGTATTTGTTCGCGGCCGCGGAGAAGTTGCAGGAATCGACGGCCATGACATGGTCGCGCCGCTACGGCGTGCGCGTGCTGGAAGGTTACGGGGCGACGGAATGCAGCCCGTGCATCAGCGTGAACCTGCCGATGGAGCCGCGCTACGGCTCGGTGGGACGGTTGATGCCGGGCATGGAATACAAGCTGGAACCGGTCGAAGGCGTGGAGGAAGGCGGGCGGTTGTTCGTGCGCGGGGCGAACATCATGAAGGGCTATTTGAATACGGATGCGAACGCGAAGTTCAAGGAACTCGGCGGCTGGTATGACACGGGCGACGTGGTGCGCGTGGACGAGGAAGGCTATCTCTACATCAGCGGGCGCATGAAGCGCTTCGCCAAGGTGAGCGGCGAGATGGTGAGCCTGACGGCGGTGGAGGACGCGCTGGCCGGGGCGTTCCCGCAGTATGGTTTGCGCTGCCAGGTCGCGGTGCTGTCGCGCCTGGACGAGGACAAGGGCGAGGCGCTGATTGCCGTGACGAACGAGCCGAAGTTGCAACTGGAGGAAATCCGGGCGGTGATTCGCGCCAAGGGGATGACGAACCTGTGCGTGCCGCGCGAGATCAAACACGTGCGCGAGATACCGAAGCTCGGAACGGGGAAAGTGAATCATCGGGAATTGCAAAGAGTGATGGAAATGGCAGCCAATGCCTGAGGAACTGCAAATTCGCGTTCACGGGGACAGCGGGTTGCCGACGCTGATTTATCTGCCCGGGTTGCATGGCGACTGGACGTTGGTGACGAGTTTTAGCAAGGCGCTGGAAGGGCGAGTGCGGTTCGTTGAGTTTACATATCCACGCACGACGGAGTGGTCGTTGCGAGATTACGCGCGAGCCGTCGAGCAAGCGCTGGCAGAGCATGAAATCACGGCAGGCTGGTTGTTGGGGGAATCGTTTGGGTCGCAGATTGTGTGGGAGGTGGTGGATGAATCACGCCAACAAGAAGGCGACGCCGCGGGTTTAACCACCCCTCACCCTCGGTTCCTCTCCCCGTGGAGGGGAGAGGGAAGCACGGGCCCAAACACGCGCTTCAAGGTGCAGGGCGTCATATTGGCCGGCGGGTTTGTGCGGCATCCGATGATTCCGTTCGCGCGGCTGGCGGAGGGACTGATGCGCGGGATGCCGTTGTCGTGGTTGCGCGCGTTCCTGTTTTTTTACGCGAAGTATGCGCGCTTCCGGCATCGGCATGCGCCGGAGACATTCGAGAGCGTAAAGGAATTTGTGGCGCGCCGCACCGGGGCCGACAAACAAGCGATGGCGCACCGGCTGCGATTGGTGGCGGAAAGTGATCCGCGCGAGCAGGCGCGCCGCGTGAGCGCGCCGGTTTTTCATGTCGCCGGATTCTTCGATCCGATTGTGCCCTGGTTTCCCGCGCAACGCTGGTTGCGGCGGAATTGCCCCGGCTTTCGCGCCGCGAAGGTCATTGCGAGCGCCGACCATAACGTCCTTGGCACCGCGCCGCGGGAAGCGGCGGAGCAGGTGCTGGAGTGGATGAGTGGCGCGGCTGCGAAGGGGCGCGGGCTTCAGCCCGCTTCAGCGCAGTTGGGCCGACGGCGTTGAGGCAGCGTGAACGCCGCGTTCCGGGTTGGCATTTCACGCGCCGGGGCTGGGGACGGCCGCGATCCGGTGGGGGCGGCCCCAGGTGAACCAGGCGGAGACGGCGACGAGCAGGAGGTTGAAGATGCCGAGGGTTTTGACGACGGATTCAAAGGAGGTGTTGAAATGGTTCAGGGCCACGCCATAGCCGATGGCCACCAGCACCAGCCACGGGACGACGGCGAATTGCTGGCGCGCGAGCAGATTGTTGATGAGCACGTTGGCCAGCGTGAGCGGCAGCATGCACCAGGCGAACCAGCGGACCAGTGGCGCGACGTCCAAATATTTCGTGGAGTAAACGATGCGCAAGGGGAGTTCGGGCAGCAGCGTGCAGGCGATGGCGGCGAGTCCGCCCATTACCGCGGTGGCGCCCAGGGCCTGCGCGAGCACATCGGTCTTCTCGGAACGCGCGGCGCTTTGCACGACTTTGGGAAACATCACGGCGGTCAGGGGAACGGTGAAAAAGACCAGGCCGCGTCCGATCATGCCCGCCGCGCCGTAGGCGCCGGTGAGGTCCTTGTCGAACGTGCTTTGCACGACGATCATGTCGGCGCCGAGCATGAACATGCCCACGCCGAGGCCAAGGGTCAGCGGCACCACGCGCGTGAACCAGCCGCGCCAGTCGAACGGCTCGGTGGGGCCGGTCCACAAATCGCGGCTTTGCCCGAGGCCGATGACGACGGCGGCCAGCACGCCGATGAGCACACCGACCATCGAACCGGCGGCGTGTCCGCCAAACACCAGGACAACGAGCATCACCGGGATCAGGCGTCCGAGGCCGTTGGCAATGTAAGTCCAGCCCAGCCACATGAAACTTTGTTTGCCCTGCAACAACCCGAGGCCGACGGGATGCCACATCAAGGCGAGCGCCACCACGAGCGTCGCCCAGAGCGCGGCAGGATTGGAAATCTTGAGCGCGGCGAGGATGGGTTGCTGGAACATCAGGATGCCCGCGGCAGTGATGGCCCAAACCACGGTGATGCCGAGCAATACGCCGCGGATGGTCGCCGTCAACTGGTGGCGACGCTGTTCGGTGATGGCGGAGGCGGTCTGATGGGCGAAGACCGTTTGCAGGCCGATGGCCGGGATGCCCATGAGGTTGAGGATTTGCAGCAGCGTGACGAACACGCCGTATTCCGCGGGCTGGATGCGCCCGGCAAAGATGTGCACGGCATACATGAACACGCCGCCCATGCCCGTGCCAATCAACAACCAGCCGCTTTGCTTGAAAAACGAGCCCTTGTCGCCTTGCGTCATACGGTTTGCACTTTCTCCAAATCAACAGACACCGCCGCCTGTTCCTCGCGTGATTTAAATTTCGTCAGCAATCCCTTCCAGAACCCCGTGCCGTAACACACGTGCGACAGGAAAATCAAAAACGCCAGGCGTGCCACGGAAGTCTTCCGCGCGGTGGCGGCGACGGCCTGCAAAAGCAACACGGCCAGATACGCCAGCAACGGCCACCAAACCCACGGCGGTAGCAGCGGCCCGGCGAACAGCGCCACCAAGTACACGCAAAACAGCGGCGGCACGAAATTCGGCGCGGAGCCGAGTGTGGGATGCCGGCGGAATTGCTCGGCGCGTCCGCGACCGTAGGTCATCAACATCTTCACGAAGGCCGAGATATTCGGGCGCGGCCGGCGATGCACATAAAACGCTGGGTCATACAGCAACTTGCCACCCGCGGCCTGCAACGCATCCATGAGCGCGTTCTCTTCGTTCGGATACAACGCTTCGTCAAACCCGCCTGCCTTCAGGAACGCCTCGCGTCGCGCGAGCAGGTTGCAGAGAATCAATTCTTTCTCGCTCGACTCGCGCACCGCGCCAACCGCCGCGTAGCGCGCGCGGCTCGGGCCGAACGCCAGCCACGTGCCCATGGTGGCGGCGAACGCGTGTTCGATGGGCGGCGCGTCGGGCGGACAAAGATTCGGCCCGCCGAGCAGGCAGACCTTGGCATCGGTGAAATGGGCGACGCCGCGCTTCAAGTTGTCGGTAGGCGGGATCGAGTCGTCGTCGAGGAAATAAATCAATTCGCCGGTGGCGGCTTCGACGGCGCGGTTGCGCTGGATGGCTGGTTGCTTGCCGCGCGCGACGATGATCTCCAGTTTCTCGCGCGGGTAATCGAGCGCCTGGCTGGCGGCGACCGACCTGACCTCGGCCTGGCCGGGGCGGGCAGCAATGACCACGGTGACAACCGGCAAGGACTGGCTCATGGGAGCGATTGCAGGTAACGCGTCAACAGCGCGGTGCCGCGCTCCAAGGAATCCAGCGCGATCCATTCATCCGCCGTGTGCGCTTGCGCGATGTCGCCCGGGCCGAACACGATGCCCGGGATGCCGCCTTGCGCCAGCGGCGAGGCGTCGCAAAAGAAATCCACGCCCACGGGCCGTTTCTGACCGGCCACACGCAACAACTCCTGCACGAGCGGCATTTGGAAATCCGTTTCCAGCGGCAGACACGGCACGCCCTTGGTGCTGCCCACGCGCGCCTTCAAGCCGCGTTGTTTGAGCAGCGCGTTCAACTCGCGCCGCACGCCCGCCTCCGTTTCACCCGGCAACGTCCGGCGGTCCACCGTGATTTCGCAATGAGCCGGAACGACATTGGTCTGCGTGCCGCCCGCGATGGTGCCCACGTTCACTGTCGCGTGACCGAGCAACGGATGCCGCCGCCGCTTCAGGCGCGACGCGTAGGTGGTCTGCAACAAATCGACGATTTGCGCCATTTCATGGACGGCGTTGCGGCCCAGCTCGGGCTTGGAGCCGTGCGCCGATTTGCCGCGCGTTTCCAGTTGCAACCACAGATTGCCCTTGTGCGCGGTGACGACCTTCAGGCGCGTTGGTTCGCCGACGATGGCGAGGTTCGCCTTGAAGCCGCTGGCGGCCAGCGCGCGCGAGCCGGTCTGGCCGTTCTCTTCATCCACGAGCGCCGCGAAAACGATCTCCGTGCGCGCGGGGCGTTGCCTGGCCTTCGCCACGTTCAACACCGCCGTCAACATGGCGGCGACGCTGCCCTTCGTGTCGCAGGCGCCGCGGCCGGTAACCCGCCCGTGTTTGACCTTGGGCCGCAACAAGCCGTCCAGTTCCTCGCGCCCGCCCACGGTGTCCATGTGCGGGGCCAGCACGATGCGCCGTTGGACGCGGCCGGCCGGCGTGAGGCGCGCGAGGACGTTGGAGCGGCCGGGAAACACCGGTTGCAACTCGATGCCCAGCCCGGCGCGGCCGGCGGTGGCGGTGAGGAAATCCATGACGCGCTGCTCGCCGGTGCGCGGGTCGCCGGCGGGGAGGAAAGCGGGGTTAACGCTCGGCAGCGCAATCAGTTCGCACAGCAATTTGGCAGCGGGAGTCATGTCGGTTACGGCAAAGCGCGGCCAGATTAGGCGGGCGGCTGGCGGGTGTCGAGCCGCGAACGGAGCGGGGGCGGGAGTTAAACGGGTTGGCGCCGGAGGGGTGATCCGTTGATTTTACCGGACCTTCACGCGGAGCGATTGGAGCTTGGCCTGAATTTTTTTAAACGACGGATGGCGGCGCACCTTTTCCAGGTCGGGATCTTTGGCCAGCCAGCGAAAATCGCGATAGCCGAGGGAGATGGCCTTTTCGAGCGATTTGACAGCGCGGGCGACTTGATTGGTCAACGCGTAGCTGCACGCTAGATTGTAATGCACGAGCGGATCATCCGGGCGCAGGCGCGCGAGCTTTTCGTCCACTTTGCGGCCCTTGGAGAAATTGCCGCGCCGGGTGTAATTGTCCCCCAGAATCTGGAGCGCCTCGACGTAGCGCGGGTCGCGGCGCACGACGCCTTCGATGAACTGGATTTCGACATCGAGGTCCCGGCGTTCCTGCCGGCTTAGTTTCTGTTTTGGCTCGCGCTTCGTTGCCATAACCACTTTCCGAATAATCACAAACGCGCGGCGCGTCAACTGCAACTGTTCGGCAGGTTTGGAGTCCCGCCTTCAGGTGGCCGCACGTGACATGCGAGGCGATCAGGAATATCTCGAAGCGTTTCGCAGATCCACGTCCCGCCGTCTGAAGGCGGGACTCCGAACCGATTGGTGCAACCTGCGCGCCCGCCGTGATCCCGCGATCTGCAACACTCTTTCGCGCGTTGACAACCGGTGCGAAAGCCCCGACAACTTGCGGCGGCCATGAGTCAACTTGCCAATCAAGTCGCGGTTGTTACTGGTGCCGGTCGCGGCATCGGCCGCGCCATCGCGCTCAAGTTTGCCGCCGAGGGCGCGGATGTAGTGTGTGTCTCGCGCACGCAGGAAAATTCCGAACGCACGGCCGGCGAAGTTCGCGCGCTGGGCCGCAAGGCTTGGGCGCATGCCGTCGATGTGGCGGACGCCGCCGCGGTTGCCGCCGCCGCGGAAAAGATTCTCACCGAAGCCGGCAAGGTGGATATCCTGGTCAACAACGCCGGGGTCACGCGCGATGGTCTGTTGATGCGCATGAGCGCGGAGGATTGGGACACGGTTCTCGACACGAATTTGAAGGGCGCGTTTTCGTTCACCAAGGCGTTTGCGCGCAGTTTCATCAAGCAACGCTCCGGGCGCATCATCAACGTGGCTTCCGTAATCGGCTTGATTGGCAACGCCGGCCAGTGCAACTATGCGGCCAGCAAGGCGGGGCTCATCGGCTTCACCAAGTCGGTGGCCCGGGAACTGGCCTCGCGCGGCATCACGGTCAACGCCCTTGCTCCCGGCTTCATCGAGACGGACATGACCGCCGTGCTGAAGGAAGACATGAAGACGGAACTGTTGAAGCAGATCCCGTTGAACAGCTTTGGGCAGGCGGAGGACATCGCTGCGGCAGCGTTGTTTCTGGCCGGGCCGGGGGCGCGGTATGTCACCGGCCAGGTGCTCGCCGTGGATGGCGGAATGGTGATGTAATAAAGGCGTTTCAGCGTCGCAACCCGCTGGCGTGGAACGTGTCGGGACAAATCACGATACCCGCGCGCCGGGGCGGTTAAATCCTGGGTTGACGGGCGCAATAAATTTACTATTCAGGGCTTGACGCAGGTTGGGCCGTCGCATAGAGACACACACAACAAAATAACGGAGAAACCATGGCTGATAAATCAATCGAGGATAAGGTAAGAGACATCATTGTCGAGCAATTGGGTGTCAACGCCGATCAGGTTACCCCGGAGGCCAAGTTCATCGAAGACTTGGGTGCGGACTCGCTCGACACCGTCGAGTTGGTCATGGCCTTGGAGGAAGAGTTCGGTCAGGAGATTCCCGATGAGGAGGCTGAAAAGCTTCAAAGCGTCGGCGACGTCATCAAATACATCGAAGAAAGTCGCTCGAAGTAATTCGATTGCCGATTTGCAGGGCAGCGAGAATGCGTTAAGTTCGAGCTGCCCTATTTTTTTTATGGCTGGTAGCTGGTCTGATCGCAGAGTCGTCGTCACCGGGCTGGGCGTAGTCTCCTCGCTTGGCCACGACATGGAAACGTTCTGGCAAAACATCATTGCCGGCAAGTGCGGCATTGACCGCATTACACTCTTTGACGCGGCCAACTACGACTGCCAGATCGCGGCGGAAGTCCGGAACTTCGACCCCGCGCCCGCCTTTCCCACGCCCAAGGAGCTGCGCCGCACAGACCGCTTCGTGCACTTCGGCGTGTACGCCGGCTGGCAGGCGTTGAAGGATTCGGGGATGGAACTGGACAAGCTGAATCGCGACGAAATCGGCGTGTTCATCGGGTCCGGCATCGGCGGTCTCTCCACGACCGAGGAGCAGCACCGGGTTTTGCTCGCCAAGGGGCCGGGGCGCGTGTCGCCGTTCATGATTCCCATGCTCATCCTGAACATGGCTTCGGGCATGTTCTCGATGTACCACAAGCTGCGCGGCCCGAACGTCGCCACCTGCTCGGCCTGCGCGACCTCCACCCATGCCATCGGCGAGGCCTGGCGCACCATCAAGATGGGCGATGCCAGGGCCATTTTTGCCGGCGGCGCGGAAGCCACGATTGTGCCCCTGGGCATCGGCGGGTTTGCGGCGATGAAGGCGCTCAGCACGCGCAACGACGAACCACAACGCGCGTCACGTCCGTTTGATTCGCAGCGCGACGGGTTCGTCATGGGCGAAGGCTCGGCCGTGCTGGTGCTCGAGGAACTGGAGCACGCCAAGGCGCGCGGCGCGAAGATTTACTGCGAGATTGTCGGTTACGGCAACACGGCGGACGCCAACCACATCACGGCGCCCGCGCCCGAAGGCGAAGGCGCGGCGCGCTGCATGAAGATGGCGTTGCGCTCGGCAGGGCTGACACCGGCGGACATTTCCTACATCAACGCGCACGGCACTTCCACGCCGCAGGGCGACATTTGCGAAACCCAGGCCGTCAAGAGCGTCTTCGGCGAGCACGCGCGCAAGGTGGCGGTCAGTTCCACCAAGGGCGCCACCGGCCACATGCTGGGCGCGGCGGGCGCGGTGGAAATGGCGTTGTGCGCGAAGGCGCTGCAATTGAACGTCGCGCCGCCCACCATCAATTACGAGAATCCGGACCCGGCGTGCGACCTCGATTACGTGCCCAACCAGGCGCGTGAAATGACCATCAACGCCGTCCTGAACAATTCCTTCGGCTTCGGCGGACACAACGCCACGATTTGCGCGAAGAAATTCCTGGGGTAGATTGGGTTCTCGCGGGCGTGTCTGACGCGTTTCTTTCCGGTTCCACATCCCGAAACAGTGTTGAAAAACCGCCCGTCTCGGTTAAACAACGGGCAGGCAAAAGCATCATCATGAACCTCGACGAGGCACAAAAAGACAAGGTCCGTGCATGGCTGGAGCAAGGGCTCAAGCTGTCGGAAATCCAAAACAAGCTCGCGTCCGACCTCGATGTGCACCTGACCTACATGGAAGTGCGCTTCCTCATCGATGATTTGAAGCTCAAGCCCAAGGATCCGGAGCCGCCTGCGCCTCCTCCCGTCATGCCCGCGGCGGACGCAACCAAGCCCGGCGCACCCGCAGGTGAGCCAGCGAAGGAACCTCCCGCCAGTGCACCCGGCGGCGTTTCGGTGAAGGTGGATCAGGTCACGCGTCCCGGCGCGCTGGCCAGCGGCAAGGTGACCTTCAGTGACGGGCAGACGGCGGAATGGTACCTGGATCAGTTTGGGCGACTCGGACTGTCACCGGCCAAGCAGGGATACAAGCCGTCGCAGGATGACGTGATGGAATTCCAGATGGCCCTCCAGAACGAACTGGCGCGCATGGGATACTGAGCGCGCCTAACTAACGGCTTGCCGTTCCCAAGCGCAATTGTTTCTCGAGTTTGGAGTTCAAGCTTCAGCTTGCGGAGAGACGCCTCGCTCCACACGCTGAAGCGTGAACTCCAAACAAGGCGCGTACACGCCACCAGAAACTCACGCCGCGTTCCGCGGTCCGCTCAGCCCTCGCCTTCCACTTCCGCGAGCTTGCGATACAGCGTCGCCAAGCTCACGCCCAGCAATTCAGCCGCCTTTTCCTTGTCCCCGCCGGTGTGCGCCAGGACGCGGTGCAAATATGCGGATTCCTGTTCGCGCATGAAATTCTTCAACGGCTCGATGTTGCCCGTCGGGGAAATGGTCTGTGCGCTGGCGGCCGATTCGTTCTGTCCCGGGCTTAACTTGAGCCCGGGCTTCGTTTCGCCGGTTTCCTGGTTCGACACCGCCTCCTCGACCACATGATCGGGCAGTGTGTTGTTCGCCAGGTCAACCAGTGCCGGCGGCAGGTCGGCCACGCGAATCAGGTTGTCTTCGCACAACGCCGTGGCGCGTTCGATGGCGTTTTCCAGTTCTCGCACATTGCCCGGCCAGTCATGCGCCATCAGCGCGCTCATCGCCCGCCGGCTGATCTGGATCAGCGCCCCCGTGCGTGGGCTGACCTTCTGCTTGAGGAAATGCGCGACCAGCAGCGGCACGTCGTCCACGCGCTCGCGCAGGCTCGGCAACTGGATGGAAATCACGTTCAACCGGTAATACAAATCCTCGCGGAACGTGCCATCCTTGATCTTCTTTTCCAGCGCCTCGTTGGTGGCCGCCAGCACGCGCACGTTCACGAAGATGGGCACGTTGTCACCCACGCGGCGCACCTCGCGCTCCTGCAACACGCGCAGCAGCCGGCTTTGCAGCATCGGCGACATCGAGCCAATCTCATCCAGGAAGATCGTGCCGCCATCGGCTTCCTGGAACAGGCCGGTCTTGTCATTAATGGCGCCGGTGAACGCGCCTTTGCGATGCCCGAACAGTTCGGATTCCAGCAGGTTTTCCGGCAGCGCGCTGCAATTGACCGGGATGAATGGCGCAAACTGCCGGCGGCTGTTGAAATGCAGCGCCTTGGCGACCAGTTCCTTGCCCGTGCCGCTCTCGCCGCGGATGAGAATCGTGCTGTCGGTGTCCGCCACGCGCTCGATCATCTTGAACACCTCCTGCATCTTGCGCGAGGTGCCGATGAGCTGGTTGAACTGGTATTTCTTCTTGAGCTGCTTGCGGAGATAAACGTTCTCGGAAATCGCCTGGTTGTAGGACAATGCCCGCTGGATGCAGAGCTTCAATTCGTCCAGCTTGAACGGCTTCTCCAGGTAATCGTAGGCGCCCTTTTTCATCGCCTCGACCGCCGTTTCGATGGTCCCGAAGCCCGTGATCATGATCACGCTGGGCGGCGGGTTCAGGGCGCGGGCTTTTTGGAGGATTTCCAGTCCATGCGCGCGGGTGTTGTCGAGGTAGAGGTCGGTAATGACCAGTTCGGGAGCGACCTCGCTGAGTTTTTCCAAGGCGGCATTGCCGTTGGTGAAGGGAAAAACCTCGTGGCCCTCAATCCGAAGCATTTCGGTGACCATTTGCACCATGGTCACCTCGTCATCAACCAGCATCACTTTGGCCATTGGGAAAGGCTAACGATTGGGCAGTCCATCGGCAAGCCGATTAGCCTGTGAGGGTCCCGCACGCTTATTTCTGCGGGCTGATGATTTCGCTCATCTTGAAGATGGGCATGAACATCGCGATGACCATGCCGCCGATGATCACACCCAGCACAACGATGAGCAACGGCTCGATCAGCGACGTCAAACCGGCCAGCGTCGTCTCGATTTCTTCATCGAGGAAGTCGGCCACGCGTTCCATCATCTGGTCGAGTTTGCCGGTCTGTTCACCGGCGGTCATCATGCGGATGATCATGGTGGGGAAAATGGGATGCTTGCCCAGCGCCGTGGAAATGCCTTCGCCGCGTTCGATGTCGCTGGCCGCCGTGCGAATGGACTTCTCCATCTGCGTATGGCCAGCCGTGTTGGCGACGATGTTCAACACCTCGAGGATGGGCACACCGCTGCGGATCAGCGAGGCGAACGTCCGCGTGAAACGGGCCAGCACAATCTTGTGCGCAATCACGCCAAAGATCGGCAGCTTGATGCGCGTGCGGTCCCAGAAGGCGCGTCCCGGCGGCGTCTTGATGTAAGCCAGCCAGCCGTACACGCTGCCGCCCACCACCACGGCCATCACGAAAAACCACTTCTTCACGAAATCGCTCAAATCGATGAGGAACTGTGTCGGCGCCGGGAGTTTCGCGCCGAAGCCGCTGAAGATTTCACCGAACACCGGCACGACCTTCACCAGCAGGAAGATGGTGATGCCGATGGCGACGCACGTGACGGCCGTCGGATACATCATCGCGGACTTGATCTTCTTGTTCATCCGCGCGCGGTTTTCCAGGAAGGTCGCCACGCGGGCCAGAATCTCCGCCAGCAAACCGCCTTTTTCACCGGCGTCCACCATCGAGACGTACAGCTTGTCGAACACCTTGGGATGCTTGCGCAACGCGTCCGAGAAATTGTCGCCGCCCTCCACCCGCGTGCAGACGTCCTTGATCACGTCGCGCATGACCTTGTTGCTCGTCTGCTCGGCCAAAGCCTGCAGCGACTGCACCATGGCCAGGCCGGCGTCAATCATCGTGGCCAATTGCCGGGTGAAAACGACCTGGTCGGCCAGGGAGACACTGCCGCCCGCGGTTTTGCCCTTGCGGGTCTTCTCCGCGATGCTGACCACCAACATGTTACGGTTTAACAGGGCGGCAATCGCCGCCTGTTCGGAAGACGCCTCCATCGTGCTCTTGATTTCACGGCCTGAGGTGGCTTCCCGCGCGACGTATTGAAAAGAGGGCATAATCTACAAGTTAAGTTAGTAACAACTTGGACTCCGGTTTGCAAGGCTGTACTTCGGCGCGACTCTGCCCGATTGTTATACAGATTTCTTGCGAAAGACAACTATATGTTGGCGTGGCAAGACCCCGATGGTTTCCACCCATTCCAGGGGATGCACCGCCGCCTCCTTTTTGACCTGCGCCTCGGACATCTTGTGCAACAGCTTGATCGGCACCTCCGGGTCTTCCGCCCGGTATTCCACGAACACCACCCGACCGCCGGGTTTCAATGATTTGCAAATCGCTGACATCATTTCGTATGGATGCGAAAACTCATGATACACATCCACCATCACCACCAGGTCCACCGCATTCTCCGGCAACTTCGGGTCGGTGATGGTGCCCAACACGCCCTTGACGTTTTTGACCCCCCGGCCAGCCATCTTTTTGGCCAGCAACTCCAGCATCTCGGGCTGGATATCCACAGCGAAAACCGTGCCGTTCTCGCCCACCTTTTGCGCCATCCGCCAGCTCACGTAACCGGTGCCCGCTCCGATGTCCGCCACGACGTCTCCCGACTTTAACTTTAATGCCTCGACCATTGCGTCCGGTTTTTCCTCCTCCTCGCGTTCCGGCCGTTCCAGCCAGTCCGCTCCCTGATGTCCCATTACCTTCGCAATCTCACGCCCGAAATAGACTTTGCCGATGCCATCGCGTGTGGGCTTTTCAAGTTTTGTGTACCGCGCCTCAGCCGGTGGATCGGACTGCGCCAGGGCCAGCGACCACATGGCCACGACGCCAAGAATTGCGAACCGGAAGCTTTTCATCGTTCACCTTTTGCAGACGAAGGTTTGAATTGAATCCGGCTGAACGCGCGCGGGTCGAACGTCAGTTTGCCCAGCAACGGGCTTGAGGCCGCGGCCCGGTCGCTTTCCCAGCGCTCCAACGTCAATGTCAGCCCGCCTTTGCGCGCGAATTCGGCCCGCACCGATTCGGGTGGTTCCGGAGCCTCCGTGCGCTCGCCCGCCAGGTCCAGATGCATCACCCGCGGCAACGGCACTTCGACGGTTCGCGGTCCCATGGTGAACGAGGCCTTGCCGTCGCGTACTGAATGCAGCGTGCCTTGGAGCCGGTCGCCATTCAGCAGCAGCGCCAGGTCGTCCTTCGCTTCCTTGCGCGGCTGCGGCCGTTGTTCCAGCCGCCCGTCCCATTCGCTGATGCGGAAATTGCTGATGCGCGCCGAGCCCTGTCCCTGGTGCACGATGCGCACGCCGCTCCCTTCGCCGGAGAACACCTCCGCATCCATCCATTCCTTGATCAACTGGCCGTCCACAAACAGGAGAATGGAACGCCGCTCCTTGTTCACCTTGATCGCGAGGCGGCTGCTGTTCTTCTGGTTGAACGCCGGCACGATCGCCGAACCCAGCGAGCGCAACGGGTCCTGCTGATTGATGGCGAGCAGGTTCACGGAAAAGCTGTTGATCTGGAGACTGTAAAAGGCCCCGAACTTCGGCTCGTTTTCCTTGGTGCGCAGGCTGATGGGTTCCAGGGAATCCGTGAACAGCGCCAGTGCGATGTTCAATGTGCCGCGCCAGGCCAGGTCGAATTCCATCGTCATCATGCCCGGCAATTTCAGGTCCGCCGCGATGGACGCGGCTTCGTTGGCGTAAATCGCACCGTCCAGATACTTCCACTCGCCGGCTTCGCCAGTGGGCGCGTTGACCTTGCCCATCGTCCAACCCTTCACACCCGTGAAGCCGTCGAACACAGTCGCCAGTTGCACCGGCAGCGGCGAGATGAGTTCCACATTCGCGCGCGGAATGGCCAGTTGTCCCGCATACCACGTGGACAGCTTCAATTCCTTCGCGTCCAACGAAACCAGATTCCCTTCCAGTTCATCGCCGTTGCGCAGGCGCACGGCGCACGCATCCTTCGGTGGAAACGCCGGCGCGGGCGCGCGGCCCAGGTGAATTTGCGCCACATTGTTCGCCGCGAAATCGATGGGTTCGGGCACATCCGCCCGCCGCCAGCGCACGCCGGCTTCGCCGGTGATGGATTCCAGCGAGCCGAACAACAAGTCGCCGTTCTGGAACAGGATGGCATGCCGCGGCGCATTGGTGGCTGCGGGCGCCGCCTGCGCGGCACGTGCAACCTGTGCAAACAACAGGGCGAACAACACGAGTACCGAAGCAAATCCGCTTCTGCTTTTGCCGGCTTCCTGTGGGATCGCTGGTTTAATCGCCCTCCCTTCCCCCTCACCCCGGCCCTCTCCCTTGGGGAGAGGGAGGGACGGTTGCAGCGCAGGGACAATTTTGGGCCGTGGGTATAACCACCCCTCACCCTTTATCCCTCTCCCCGTTGAGGGGAGAGGGAAACAATCTGCGCCGCTGCTCGTGCAAACCGGCTCGGTCTGGCCTGCCAGAACGCGGCAATTTTGCCAACCAAAGCGGGGCACGGTTCTCCCTCTCCCCAAGGGAGAGGGCCGGGGTGAGGGGGAAGGGAGCGTCATATCACCCGTAAGCATCGCTTCGTTCGCCCTTCCCGCATTCGGATTTCTTTCGGCCTTCGTCATTCGGCATTCGGATTTATTCATTCGCTTCCCGGTCAAAGGAAATGCCCCGGCTGAAAAACTCCAGGTCGTCCGCGTCGTTCTTTCCGCGACCCAAATTAAACTGCAACTGCCGGATCCATTCCGGTTTCAACGTGATGCGCCCAAACAACGGGCTGTTGCCTTCAATCGCCTGCGCGTCCCAGCGCGCCACTTGCAGCGTCACCTTCCCGCCGCCCGCAAACTGCGCCTGCACCGCGCTGGTGGGAACACCCGTGGCCGTTTCCTTCGTCGTGGCCATGAGGATTTCCGTCACGCGCTCCAATGGAATGGGCAGCGTCGCCTTCGGCGTGACCAGTGTCACCTTGCCGTTCTGGATGGCCGTCACGTTTCCTTTCGCCTGGTCCTCGTTCACCAGCGTCAGCACCGTTTCGCTCACCACGTTCGTCCGCGCCGGCCGGATGACATCCATCCGCCCGTCCCACTGGCCGATGCGCAGGTTGCTGAGGCGCACATCCGACCCCGTGCGCTGCGAATAAAACGCCAGGCCCGTGCCGTTGGCGGAAAAGCCGCCTTGGTCCTGCCATTCCTGCGTCAACACGCCGTTCACCAGCAGCGCGAACGTCGCCTTCTCGCGGTTCACGCGGAAATCCAGGTGCACCTTGTTTTCCGTCACCAACGCCGGCACCACGGCTTGGCCCAGATGCGTCATCCCCACGCGGCCCTGCACCCGTTGCAAATTCACCGCGCCCGCGCCCGCGTAGAATTGATACGAACTGGCGCCGAAATCGAACCGGTCAATCGCCTCGGTGTACAACGACAGAATCAGGCTCACATGCCCCGTCCAGTGCAGATCGAATTCCACCTGCGACATCGATGGCAGATTCGCGGCGCGCCCGAGCGAACCCACGCCGGTCGAGACGAACATCCCGTCGCGATACGACCACGCGCCCGTTCCCTGGCCGAGCAGCCAGCCTTCCATGCTGGTCGGCCCTTCGTACAACGTCGCCAGCCCTTGATTGAGAAACGTCAACGAACGAATCGCCTCGCGCGGCGCGGTCAGCCGCCCGGCAAACCACGTTTCCAGCACCACCTGCTTTTCATCGAGCGAGATCAAGTCCCCCCACACTTCATCGTTGTTCGCAAACCGGAAACGGCAGCCCGGCGTTTTGGCCACCAGCGGTGTCTGCGCGCGTTGAAACTGGATGAGATACAGATTTGTCGGGCCAAATTCGATGTCCTTCTTTGCCTCGGGATGACGCCAGAGAACGCCGCCTTGCGCATTCACACCGTTCAACTGCCCATGCAACCGTGAGCCATCGAACAACTGGATGACATCGCCGGAAGTACCCGGCGCCGGCGCGGCCTCCGCGAATACCGCCACCAACAACACCAGACCAACCCAAAGCAACGAACTCCAACAAGGCGACGAATGCGATCTTGAAACTGTGGATTCAATAAAGCGCCCTTCCCCCTCACCCCGGCCCTCTCCCTTAGGGAGAGGGGGAGTCGTGCCCCGCTTTGGTTGGCAAAATCGCGGTGTCCTGGCGGGCCAGAAC